>DAOWJD010000040.1 GCA_030640565.1 Nanobdellota archaeon | reverse complement strand
TTATGAATGAAGATAAATTAGATTATTATCCTGGCAGTTATCCTTCAAATTTAAAAAAGAATTTTAAAATGAAATAATATAATAAAGCTTTTGTTTTCAGCTCTCTTTAACGTTACAATACACCACTTACAAAACACTTAAAAACTCTTAAATCTTAATAATAAAGGTTAAGAGAGGCGGAAGAATTAGTAGGTGGGGTCTTCGGATTTTACTTACTGGCTTCGGACGCCTTTTCTTGGCTTTTAAATTTCTTAAAAGATATTTTCTTGTTTTTTATTAATTTAGATTAAGGATTCTATTAAAAAGAAGAAATTAAAAAATTTACCAAACAAATTCATAGTTAGCATTTATTGCTTCATCTGTAGCTGTTCCCATAAGGTCTTTTCCTTCCAAAGAAAAAAGCGCCCTTGGACAAGATCCCATTATACATTTTTCAGCTAAAGAAAGTTTTCTACTTTTGTTAGCAATTTCAGATAAGATAACAGCTTGTGCTGGTAAAATATAAGAATTTATAGGTTCTCCTTTCCCCCGATAATATACCCTACATAATCTAGCTGAACTTGGTTTAGAAGTGTGTGCAATAATATCTATTAAACTGAAAGTTTTAATTTCTACCATAAAATAATAACTCCCTCAACCTTTAAAAACAAATGTACTCTAAAAAATATATTATGAAACCTAAAGATATCAGACAACCAATAGTCACAGTTTGTGGGCATGTTGATCATGGAAAAACAAGTATCCTTGATAAACTTAGAAAGAGCTGTGTTCAGGAAGGAGAAGCAGGAGGAATCACTCAAAAAATTTCATTTACTCTTTATCCTGCAGAACAATTAAAAACAGCTTGTCCTTTAATTGATAAACAAAAAATTAAGCTAGATATACCTGGATTTCTTTTTATTGACACACCTGGTCATGCAGCCTTTACAAATCTTAGAAAAAGAGGAGGAAGTCTTGCAGATCTTTCTATCCTTGTTATAGATATTAATGACGGCATCAAACCACAAACAGCAGAAGTACTTCAGATTCTAAAACACAATAAAACTCCATTTATAATTGCTTTAAACAAGATAGATAATATTTCTGGATGGAAAACAGATACTGAATTAGGGCTTGAAGAAAGCATAAACTCCCAGTCTCAAAATCTCAAACAAAATTTTGACGAAAAATATCTTACTTTGATTGGTTCTCTTAATAATTACGGATTTGACGCAGATTTATTCTACAAAATACCTGATTTTACAAAAAAAATAGCTCTTGTACCTTGCTCTGCAAAAACAGGCCAGGGAATTCCTGAATTAATCATGGTTTTATGCGGATTAAGTCAAAAATACCTTGGAGAAAAACTTGCTTTAGGTAAAGAAGCTAAAGGGATTGCTCTTGAAATAAAAAAAGAAAAAAATAATTACTATCTTGAATCTATTCTTTATAATGGGGTGCTTTCAAAAAAAGACACAATAGCTATAGCAAATTTCGAAGGAGAGCCAATAATAACTAAGATTAGAGTTCTCGAAGAGGTAGAGCCTCTCTGCGACAAATTCAAACCTGTAGAAAAAGCCCAGGCTTCTACAGGACTAAGAATGCAGATTGTTGAAAAAGAGGAAATTCTCCCTGGAATGCCTTTTGTTATCTATAAAGATAATAAAGAAGAAATCAAAAAAATATTCAAACAGCAGTTTACAGAAAGCATTAAAACAGGAAAACAAGGAATTATTGTCAAAGCAGATTCTCTTGGAAGTTTAGAAGCTCTTCTTACCATGTTAAAACAAGAAAAAATTCTTGTTGTAAAGGCAGGAATCGGAAACATAAACAAAAATGACATGATTAATGCAAAAGCTAATCTTAAAATAAATGAACTTGATGCAATTATTATTGGTTTTAATGTTGGTGTTGATGAAGAAGTTAAGGAAATGAAGGGAAATACAAAAATTCTTGCAGATGATGTTATTTACAAACTTATAGAAGATTTAAAAGAATTCAGGCAGGAGAAAAGAAAAGACATTGAGAAAAAAAGGCTTATGGGGTTAAGTTCACTTGCTAAAACAAAAGTTCTTCACCAATATGTTTTCAAAAACACAAACCCTGCAATTTTTGGGGTTAAAGTTGAAACAGGAAAAATAATTCCCAGAATGGATTTAATAGACGAGAAAGGAGAAAAAGTTGGAAAGATAAAAAACATGCAATCAGAAAACAAATCAGTAGAAGAAGCAACAGAACCACAAGAACTTTCAATATCTATTCCAGGAATCAATTTTGAAAGAAGAATGAAAAATGTGAATTTTTTATATTCTAATATTACAGAATCTCAATTTAGAAATTTTAAGAAAAACAAAGATCTTTTATCTTCTTCTGAAATAAGTTTATTACAGGAAATTGCAGAAATCAAAAGGCAGGAAAAAGCTGATTGGGGAATTTGAGATGGGTAAAGAAGAAAAAGTTGTAATTTTCATTGATGGAAGTAATTTTTATCATAGCACAAAACACTTAAATATAACGGATAAAGTCAATTTTAAGAAATTAGTTAATGAACTCGTAAGAGACAGAAAGCTCATTAAAGTATTTTATTACAATGCTTCGTTGGATATAAGTATTAATTCTAAAACATATTGGAAACAACAAAAATTTTTTGGCATGTTGAGAAAAATTCCCAAATTTAAAGTAATATTATGTAAATTAAGAAAATCCCATAAAAAATCTTATGAAGTAAAAGGAGATGATACTCTTCTTGTTAGTGATCTTGTTGGAGAAGCTTATGAGAATCTTTATGATACTGCAATAATTGTAAGTGGCGACGAAGACTTTGTATCTCCGATAAAAAGAGTCAAAAAATTAGGGAAGAAAATTGAAAATGTTTATTTTAGTTCAAGTTCATCCTACAATTTAAGAAAAGCTTGTGACCACTCCATATATATTAATAAAATAATTGATAAAATCATAGATTAAGTATGAATGGCTCAGTATTGCCAAAAGACCATACTGAGCATATATCAATATTTAATAGAATTGGGATTATTTAAATATGCCGATATCTAGATTTGGGAAATTAATAGACTTCTTATTATTTAGGGCTTTTATTATATGAATATTTTTAAATATAGGGTGTTATTAAATCATATGCTATCACTTCCAGAGATGCCTTTTCTTTCATTAAAATACGAAATGAATCCTTATGTAGGGAAAGCAGTTCGTTCTTTAGAAAATAGATTTAATAATGTTCAAGCAGTAAGAGTATTTGGTAAGGAAATAAATGTCTTAGGATATCGCTCTTTAGAAGATAGCTCCAGCCCATTGATATTTCATGATGTTATTATTAATATGGATGGGAAAATACTAGAAGAATACGAATTTGTTCCTGCTAAAGACAGAATTTTCACTCCGTTTTATAAAACTAAAAATATTAAAGATAAATTAAAAAAAATAGAAGATTATAAAAATAAAATTACAGAAATCAAAGAACAAAATCTGGTTGACATAGAAAAAGCACTTCTCCCTATGCAATTATTTAAACATTCTATGGAGGAAGTAGAAAAGCTTCTTAAAAAACAATTAAAATTAGTTAGGACTAGGAATCCAGAAGCATATCTTGAAGCAAATAATAAACACGAGCTTATGATAGAAGCACATATAATAGGTGCTAATTATGTAGTGGATTGGAAGCCAAATTTAGTTGAAGGAACACCTGTAAAGTATGCAGATTAAATAAACAAATTTATAAATTCTGTTTGCCTGATAAATTATAGAAATAAAATGGTATTAAACATTGTTCTTATGACAATTGGGATTCTTGCACTTATAGAGAGTATAATAGTTATTCTTTTTCCTAAAGTCATGATTAAGATTTGCAAGAATGTGAAAGCCCTAAAAAAAGCAGGGTGGTGGGAGTTTGTAATTGCACTTATCCTTATTCTTATAGGAATGAATATCTAAAAAAGCTGTAACAAGATTTAAAAATCAATTTTTCTTAAATAAAATATGGGTGATGTAATATTAAAAATAATTATTCTTAGTATAGGAATTTTAGCTATAATGGAAAGTCTGGCTACAATGATTTTTCCCCAACAAATGATTAATATAGGAAAGAAGTGGATGAAACACGTTAGGGCTGTGAGGAAAATCGCAATTATAGAATTTATCGTTGCACTTGCGTTTATAATAATAACATTACTTATTCTTTAACAAGAAGATTTAAAAATTAATTTCTCAACTAATTAACATGTTTAAAATTAATATTGCAGATAAGAGCGGGAAAACCTATAAGTTTGAGCTAGAAACAGAGGAATTTCTCGGAAAAGAACTGCACAGTAAAATCTCTGGAAAAGATCTTCTTCCTAATTTAAATGATTATGAATTTGAAATTACAGGAGCTAGTGATAAATCAGGGTTTACAGCTCACGAAGATGTTCAAGGAGTAGGAACAAAGAGAATTCTTCTGACTTATGGAAAAGCTATGAAGAAAAAACCACGAAGAGAAGGAAAGAAAAAAGTTTCAAATCCAAAACCAAAAGGGCTTAGATTAAGAAAAACTATTCGTGGCAAGGTTATTTCTTCAGAAATTGTTCAAATTAATCTTAAAATTCTAAAACAAGGTGCTAAAAAACTTTCAGAAATTTTTCCTGACCAGAACAAGTCTGAAGAAAGGGCAAAGGAAGAAAAAAAAGAGGAGCCAAAACAAGAAAAACCAGCAGAATCTCAGCCAAAACCAGCAGAAGAGAGACCTAAACAAGAGCCCCAACCAGAAGTAAAGCCTGCAGAGAAGAAAGAAGAAAGACCCAAGGAAGAACCAAAAGAAGAAGCACCTAAGAAAGAGACACCAGAACAACCAGCTGAGCAACAACAACCAAAACAGAAAGAACAGCCAAAATAATTCTGTATTTCTTTGCAGTAGTAACAAAATACAAAGCTTTATAAATTCAGGTTTTCTGCTTTTTTTATGGGAAAATTAAGAGAGAAAATAAAAGACTACGCAGCAATAGCTATGATAAGTGCAGCTATTGCATATTTTGTTGGTGGGTTTATAATTCAAGGTAGTAGAAAAACTTATGAAACAAATCGTGAAATTTATAGAGGATATACTGAATTATCTGATGATGGAAGAATTGTATATGTATTTGACTCTCAAAATAAAATGGAAAGAGGTTCAAGAGCTCCAAAACATAAAGTATGTGGAAATCGTTCTCTTATAGATTGTTTAAAGATGGGTAAACCATATCTTTTTACAACAGAAAAACGATCTTTTCCCTGGTCTAAAAAATATATTAAGGTTATTCTTCCCTATAAACTTGGGGATTCTAAGAATGAATTAAGATAAAGGAAAAATATATAAAAAACAGAATCCTAATCAACTTATGAAATTGAAAGGGGGTAGAAATATATGAAAACAAAGTTAATACCTATTATATTAATCCTAACAATAGTTTGTGTATTGACAGCTGTATTTGTTTTAGCAAAGCCAGATGTGCCTGATAAAGCAAAAAATTCTGTTGTAATACCAGCACATGCAGTTAAAGTTGCACCAGGAGTTTTCTATCTCGGTAAAGCAATTGACAAAGGAAGAATTGTAGAAGGATATGTAATGTTTGTAAAACCAACTTGTGATAATGATGGAATTTGTGACCCTGAAGAAAACCCAAGTTGTGCAGATTGTAAGAAAAATGGAGAAGAACCTGATACAAGTTCTTGTTATGAATTTTTAGCAAAAGGGGCAAAATGGAAAACAGTTGAACCATATATAGTTGACCCAATAAATACAAGAGGATTAGATGGAACATTTGTCTCAAACAATTTGGCAAATAATATTGTAAAGTGGGAAACTGCAGGGAGTTTTGATATTCTTGGTGATGAAGTCGAAGGTGTTGTTGATGGAGCAGATTTGGAAAGCCCAGATAACAATAATGAAGTGTATTTTGCAGATATTGACTCTGAAGGTGCCATTGCAGTTGCAATTATTTGGGGGATATTTGGAGGACCACCACCATTTAGAGAACTTGTTGAATGGGATATGGTGTTTGATGATGTTGATTTCGATTGGTCTGCAACAGGCGAAGCAGGTAAGATGGACTTTGAAAACATAGCAACACACGAACTCGGACATGCTGTTGGATTAGGAGATTTATATAACTCAGAATGTTCAGAACAAACAATGTATGGCTATGCAGATTATGGAGAAACAAAGAAAAGAACTTTAGAAGCTGGAGATATTGCAGGAGTCCAAAAACTTTATTCTTAATTTAATTTTTTTATTTATTCTATTTCTTTTTTCCTTTTTTCAAAAACCCAAACCTTAAAAACTAATTCTCCAATTCATTTACATGAGAAAAAACCTCCCAGAAATTAACATCGGTGTTGTAGGTCATATAGACCATGGAAAAACAACTTTACTTAGCAGTTTGACAGGAAAATATACAGACACACATTCTGAGGAATTAAAAAGAGGAATAACAATCAAATTAGGTTATACAGAAGCAATTATTTACAAAGATAAAAATAGTTACAATACTAAAGGTGAAGGAACTGCTTTAAGATATGTAAGCTTTATTGACACACCTGGACATGAAATGCTCATGGCTACTATGCTTTCTGGAGCTGCAATTATAAATGCAGCTATTATTGTCGTCGCTGCAAATGAAGGAATAAAACCTCAAACAAGAGAACATTTCATGGCTTTACAGGCAAAAAACATTAAAAATATAATTATAGTACAAAACAAAATTGATCTTGTTAGTAAAGAACAAGCTTTAAAAAATTATAAAGAAATTAAAGAATTTTTGAAAGGCACAATCGCAGAAAACGCCCCAATAATTCCTATTTCTGCACAACAAGGGATTAACACTGATACACTTCTTGAAGAGATTACAAAATTAGAAATTCCAAAATTAGACATAGATACAGAGCCAATCTTTTTAGTGGCAAGGTCGTTTGATATAAATAAGCCTGGAACAACAATAGATAAATTAAACGGCGGCGTGCTCGGAGGAATTCTTAAAAAAGGTAAACTAACAATTGGACAGCAAATTGAAATAAAACCAGGATTAAATATCAAGAAACCGCACGGAGAAATGACTTATCAAACTCTTGTAACAAAAATTATATCTCTGTATAAAGGAAAAGAATCTATCGATGAAACAGAGCCAGGAGCAAGCATCTCAATAGAAACAGGACTTGATCCGTTTCTCACAAAAGCAGATTCACTTACAGGATGTGTTGTTTCAACAAAAGGAACTCTTCCAGAAATAAGTTACAACATAAAAATAAAATCAAATATATTCAAAGAAGTTTTAGGGGCAAAAGAGCAGCCAAAAGTTGAGCCAATTGAAACAAGAGAGATGCTAATGTTAAGCATTAATACAACAATAAGTGTTGGAACTGTTAAAAAAATCGACAAAGACGAGATTGAGTTATCTTTAAACATCCCAGGGGTCTTATTAAAAGGAGATCAAGTAGGAATAGCAAGAAACATTGATGGTCACTGGAGATTAATTGGCTTTGGGAAGATTTTATAAATACTAATTTATAAATAATAATATGAAAAAAGGATTTATTTTATTAACATTATTTCTAATAGGTCTTTTAACTACAACCCTTTTGGCAATTCCAGCCCCTTGTTCAGATGAAGAACTTTCTGAAAATTCAAATTATGGAATAATTGGAAATGTAAAAGAAGTAGCATATGGGGTTACTTTTGAAGATCAACCTTGTACAAATAGTGCAATAAATATTTTGCAAAAATGTACAGCAAAAATAGAAATAACAGAGGTTCTAAAAGGAGATTATGAAGTCGGAGATGAAGTAGAAATTGAATTTAATAAAATGTATGAATTAAATGACATGCAATGCATTCCTGGTTCATTTACTGAAACTTTTACAGTAGGCCACAGGATTAAATATTACAATGCCACTAGTTTATGTGCTCGGAGTAGATTAATTGATTTAGGAATTGATTTAGATTTAGGATTATTAAATGAATCAGAAGGTGAAGTTGATTTAGGACCATTAAATGAATCAGAAGGTGAAGATGAGGAAGGAGAAGGCAGTGAAATAGAAAGTATAATTATACTTCAGAGAATAAAACAGTCTAAAAACAGATTAAGATTAAATCAATCAGAAATTCCTGAAAACTGCACAAGAACAGGCTCTGTAATAAGATGTAATATTACTGGCGGAAGAGTAATGGCTATTATGGCAGGGCAATCTGGGAACACAATTGTTCAAGTCAGAGGAGTTAACATGACAACTCGTTCAGAATTATATCATCATAATGGAGAAGTTTATGGAATTTTCAAGGATAATGAAACAAGAGCTATTGAATATTTTCCAGATCAATTAAGAGAAATAATAAGAGAAAGAACACAAGCACGGCTTAATAACACAAACATTACTCTTAATGAAAACGGAGAATATGAATACCAGGCTGAAAAAGAATCACGATTCTTAGGATTGTTTAAAGTAAAAGAAAAAGTTAAATGGTTTATTAATTCTGAAACAGGAGAAATCATAAGAGAAAGTGGTCCTTGGTGGGGATTTTTGGCAAAAGATATTGAAGAGGATTGATTGGATTTGGAAAGATTCTCTAAGCGTAAATCATTTAAATCTATTTTAATATTCAATAAGATGAAAAAATTACTAATATTCGACTTTGATGGTGTGTTAGAAGATACTTTTGATTGGAATTTTAATGTTGCAAAAGAGAGGTACAAAAAAATTGATAAAGAAGATTATCGCTCTTGGTTTAATGGCAATATTTATGAACACCCAACAGTTTTAGAAGCAGGACCAATGAATGTTACAGAGTATTTTGATATTTACAGAAAAGGGTTTGTTGACAAAAAATTAAAAGATAAATTCAAAAAACTTATTGAAGATTTATTCAAAAAATATACCTTAGTTATTATCTCATCTATTTGTGAAGACATAATCAATCCTTATTTAAAAAGAAATCAAGTTAGTCATTTTTTCAAAGATGTCTGGGGATACCAAACAGAAACAAGTAAGATTAAAAAATTCAAAAAATTCTTAGAAAAATATAATGTTTCAAAAGAAGAATGTTTGTTTATAACAGATACTCTTGGGGATATTAAAGAAGCAGACAAAGTAGGGATTGATTCTATTGGTGTAAGTTGGGGATATCATAGTGAAGAAACATTGCTGAAAGGAAATCCTGTTTTTGTTGCAAATAATGTTAAAGAACTGGGGGACTTTCTGTTCAACAAAGTGAATGAAAAATGAATTTTGTGAAAATTATTTCTTTGATGCCCACATATAATTAAAATAATCTCTAAACGACGCAGCTATTTCTTTATTATCTATCAGGAAAATTGTCAGGTGTTCCATAGAAACCAGTATTATCGCAACCTTATTTCCAAAAATCCAAATTGTCTGGGGATGCTTTATTTCTTTAGGCAAAAATTTAACTTTTGCCAGACCAATCTTTGAGAATTTTTTTGTTCTTTCTCTTCCCTCTGGCGTGTCTGCTATCAAAGTTTTAAACTGTATTTTTTGCTTTATTCTCTTCTTATGCCAGTGTTCTAAAAAATACGGAATAATAGATGGGCCTTTACCAGTAGAACCAATACTCAACCAGTCTTTATTTTCTTTCAATATAAGTTCCATTACTGTTTTCAGACCTTCTTTACCTTCATAAATTTCTGAAAACACTTCTGGCTTGGTTGCATTAAACTTCGAGACTAGTTCTGGCAAAATCTGTTTAATCTCGTTTTCTTTATCTTTTAAAATAGATAATATCTTCTCAGGATTTTGGGCTTGAAAATATTTTTTTCCAGATTTTATATTATAAGACACCAACCCTTTCCCAATAAGTTTATCTAGAGAATCATAAACAGGTCTTCTATGCAGATTGGTTATCTTTGCGATAGTACTAGCTAGAGAATCTCCAGTTTTAACTAGAGCTAAATAAACCTTGGCTTCGTTTTTTGTCAGCCCTATTTTTTCCAATGTTTCTTGCATAATCAAGGCGAGAGTTTTGATTATATAAATTTTGTGGTGCTAAATGGAACCACGTATTTTTAAAAGGATTAGGCAGATGCCAAAAGATATGAGAAATATAACATTAGTAGAGGCGAATGCAGGATTATGGAAACCAGGTATTTTTACTAGGCATAGCTCTTTTGAGCCACTTGGTTTAGAATATATTGGTGCTGTTTTGCAAGAAGAAGGCTATAATGTTAATCTCTTACAACAGAAAAATAAATTAGCTGATAAATTCTTACAAGAAATATTAGACACAAAACCAGATTTAGTTGGATTTTCTACAATGACTTATAATTTTCCCTTAAGCAAGAGTCTTGCTAATGTAATAAAAGAAACTGATAGTAATATTTATACTGTATTTGGTGGTGTTCATATAAGTTCTCATTTAAAAAGTATTGATGATAAAGCTATAGATTTTGGTATTATTGGGGAGGGGGAGCATACATTTAGAGATTTAGTTAAAGCTCTTGATAATGGCCAAAATCCAAAAAAAGTTAAAGGAATTGCTTATTGGGATAATGGTGTTAAATTTACAGGACCAAAAGAACGAATTGAGAATTTAGATGAGTTACCATTTCCATTAAGAACAAGGGAAAACTTAGAGACTGCAACAATAAATAGTATAATGTATCCTTCTAGATCTGAACAAAAGGCTGTTGCTTCTATAGCATATTCTAGGGGTTGTCCCTATGGTTGTAGTTATTGTGCTTCAAAAAATATTTGGGGTAAAACTGTAAAATGGCGTTCTGCTAAAGATGTTGTTAAAGAAATTAAAGAATTACAAAAAAAGTTTGGAACAAATACTTTATTTTTTACAGATCTTACTTTTAATGTAAATCCTAAAAAAGTTTATGAAATTTGTGATGAATTAAAACATCAAAAAATAGATATTAATTGGTATGCTATGTTAAGAATAGCAGACCCAGATGGGAGACCTCTTGCTGACAAAAAGTTTTTAAAAGCAATGAAAGATTCTGGTTGTAGCAAGGTTTCTTATGGTATTGAAACAGTTATTCCAGAGATTCAAAAAGATTATAATAAACCATTAAGCTTAGAGGGAATAAGAGAAATTTTAGAAGTAGGAGATTCTATTGGTTTAATTAATAAGGGTTATTTTATTATAGGAGACCCAAGAATAGAATCAAAAGAAACAGTGGAAAAAACTAAGAAAATTATTTCGGGATTACCACTTGATGATATAAGAATAAGTTTTTTAACACCATTTCCTGGAACTGATTTATATGAACAATATAAAAGTGAAAATAGAATAACTACTGATGATTTTGCAAGGTATAGTTCTGATGAACTAATTCTAAGGTTGGATAAGATAAATAAAAATGATTTAGAGGAAGCTCAAAGAGATATTTTTACATCTTTTATTCTAAATAAAAATTATGAAAATAGAAGGAAATCTAAAATTAAAAGATTTCCTCATTTAAAAAAATCTTATGATGAATATTTTAAATTCTTAGAAAGTGGGGGGAATTATCAAAATGCATAGAAAAAACTATATTCGAAATTTAAAAAAAGAAATTCAAGAACTAAAAGAAAAAAGAAATGCTGTAATTTTAGCTCATAATTATCAAAGACCAGAAATTCAAGATATTGCAGATGTTTTGGGAGATTCAATAACTTTGTCGTTAAAAGCAAAAGAGATTAATAAAGATATTATTGTCTATTGTGGTGTAGATGTCCAAGCAGATATAGCAAAAATTCTAAATCCTAAGAAAATTGTTTTATTACCAGATATAAATGCGAAATGTACAATGGCATTAATGTTATATTTAAAAGATTTAAAAAAAGCAAAAGAAAAATATCCAAATAGTCAGGTTCTTCTTTATACAAATTCACCTATAGAAATGAAAGGCTATGTTGATCGTTTAACAACATCTGCAAACATAGCTGAAGTTGCAGGAAGAATGAAAACAGATACTATTGTTTGGGCTTCTGATATTCATATGGCGGACTATGTCGCTGAAAAAAGCGGAAAAAAAGTTATTCCAATTTCAGAAGAAGTTGTTTGTCCTGTTCATAATCAGCTTTCATTAGATGATTTGATGGATGCTAAAGAAAGACATCTTCAGGCTGAAGTATTAGCTCATCCAGAATGTTTGTCTGAGATTAGAAAAAAAGCAAAACACATTGCTTCAACAGAAGGTATATTAAATTATTGTAAAAAAAGTAATACAAATGAATTTATAATCGCAACTGAAAATGGATTACTTTATAGATTAAAAAAAGAAATTCCAAATAAAAAGTTTTATCCTGCTTCTGAAACTGCAATTTGCCAGCCTATGAAAGCTATAACTCTACAAAGAGTCAGAGACTCATTAAAAGAGATGAAATATCAAGTTGAAATTCCAAAACATATCTTAGATAAAGCCAGAGAAGCTATAGAAAAAAGTGGTTGGTAAATTTATTTCTAATCAAACTTCACCATTAGCTTCTTGAACTTTTATTAAATCTGTAACTGTATCTCCTGGAGCTAACTTGACAATTCGAACACCCTGAGCAGTTCTTCCCATAACTCTTATATTTCTAAGAGAAGTTCTAATCACCATGCCTTTTGCAGTTGTTATTATTATGCTATCTTTTGGGTTTACAGAAATTGTTGTAACAACATTTCCTGTCTTTTGTGTAACCTTTAGATTAATTACACCTTTTCCTGCCCTTGCTGTCTTTCTATAATCTTTTACAGCTGTTCTCTTTCCATACCCATTCTTTGTTATAGTTAAAATAGCCTGGGTTTTCAAAACTTCTAAACTAACTACCTCATCATCCTTACTCATTTTTATTCCAGTAACTCCATAACTAGCTCTTCCCATGTCTCTAACATTATTGCTATTGAATCTGATTGCCTTTCCTTTTTTTGTCGAGAGTAAAACTTCTTCTCCTTTCTCCAGTATCTGAACTCCTATTAAAACATCAGAATTATCTGCAGGAAGATTAATCGCTTTTACTCCAGAAGCTCTTGGTTTTGAAAAGTGAGCTAAAGAAATCCTCTTAACTACACCTTTTTTTGTCGCCATAAACAAGAAATAATCAAACTTATCCACAGAGATGACACTGGTAACCTTTTCTTCTTTCAGATTAAGAAGATTAATCATGGCTTTTCCTTTGCTATATCTCTCTGCTTCAGGAATATCATAAGCTTTCAACCATAAAACTCTTCCCCGCGTAGTAAAGAACATCAGGTAATCATGTGTTGAACAAGTTATCAATTGTTTTACAAAATCTCCTGTTGCTAAATTGCTTCCAATAACACCTTTGCCTCCACGTCTTTGCTCTCTGTAAGATTTAACATCCATTCTTTTACAATACCCTTTTTCAGTTATAGTTATAACAACATCTTTTTTCTGAATCAAATCTTTCTCAGAAATCTCACTTATTCTCTGAAGCACATAAGTTCTCCTGTTATCTCCATACTTACTTTTCAATTCATTAACCTCTTTAACAATTATCTTTAAAACATTCTTAATGTCTTTTAAAATTTCCTCAAATTCAGATATTTTTTGTTTCAAATCTTTATATTCTTTGTTTAATTTTTCCTGCTCTAAAGAAGTCAGTTGCTGAAGCTTGGTTTCTAAAACAGCCTGGGCTTGTCTTCTCGTAAGTTTAAACTTTTTAATTAAACTTTCCAAAGCTTCTGTTGTTGCTTTTGATTTCTTAATAGTTGTAATAACAGCGTCTATATTTTTCAAAGCTATCAAAAGTCCTTCAACAAGTTCTAATCTTTCTTTTGCTTTCTTTAGCTCAAATCTTGTTCTATTAGTTATTATTTTCTTTCTGTAATCTACATAATTTTGAACAACATCTCTTAGATTCAAGATTTTTGGCTGTCCTTTGACCAGTGCCAAGAAATTAACATTAAAGAAGTCTTGAAGACGAGTATATTTGAAAAGAGAATTAATTACAAATTTAGGATTAGTTCCTCTTCTCAACTCAAGAACAATTCTTATTTTTCCTTTTGAAGATTCGTCTCTTAAATCAGATATATCTCTAAGCCTCTTTTTTTGAATCAAATCTGCAATCTGCGTAACAAGAGAAGACTTGTTTAACATGTAAGGAATTTCTGTAATAACAACAGCTTCTTTTTTTCTGATATTTTCTATACTTGTTTTTCCTCGAAGAATCATCCTTCCTCTTCCTGTTTTATATAGTTCAAGCATATCTCCAAAAACCATGCCTCCTGTAGGAAAATCAGGACCTGTAACAATCTTTGCAAGTTCTTCTATGCTTATTTTTGGCTTTTTTATATAAGCTACAATTGCATTACAAACTTCTGTTAAATTATGTGGAGGAATATTTGTTGCCATACCAACTGCAATACCAGAAGCACCATTTAACATCAAAGTAGGAAGTTTTCCAGGAAGAAGTTCTGGCTCTTTAAGAGAATTATCAAAATTAGGTGTAAACTTAACTGTTTCTTTATCAATATCTTGCAAAAGCTCTAAAGAAATCTGCATTAGTTTAGCTTCTGTATATCTCATTGCTGCCTGTGGGTCTCCATCTATACTTCCCCAGTTTCCTTGTCCGAAAATTAAAGGATATCTTAGAGAAAAATTCTGAGCCATTCTAGTAAGTGCATCATAAACAGCTACATCACCATGAGGATGGTAATGACCTAAAACATTTCCAACTATTCTCGCGCTTTTAACTGTTTGTCCTTTTGCTAAACCCATTTTATTCATAGCATAAAGTATTCTTCTCTGAACAGGTTTTAGCCCGTCTTCAATTGCAGGTATTGCCCGGCTAACAATCACACTCATCGCATAATCTAAATATGATTTTTTCATCTCTCCAGAAATTTCTGTGTTCAGTACTCCTTTTTCCATATCTTTTAAGTCTGATTCTTCAGGTTTTTTTGGTGTCATTTTTTATTTAAATCTTTTTGAAATGATTTATTTATTCCTACTTTAAGACAATTATCAAGCCAAGGACATTTATGACAAACTTCTTTTATTGTTTTAGGATTAACTTTTTCTATTGATAGATTAAAAATATCTTTTGCTTTGTGAATTGAATCCTTTTCTATCTTGAGATATTTTGCAGTCTTTTTATCTTCAGCCACCACCCATTTTTCTGTTTCTGGAGAAAGTATACATTTTTTATTAAAAAGGTTCGGACATTTATCACAAAGGTCGTCTGGTTTCCCTATAACTACTTTTATTTTTGTATCTGGATTTTTTCTTATATTCAAACAAATTTTTTTCATATTATCTGCAAAAGTTTTATCATATCCTCCACTGTAAAATCTAGGGATACATAATAAATGATGGGCTCTTAAGTTCATCATCTTAAACATCCAGCTGCGCCTCCATAGCATTTTCTGAAATAAACATTTTACGTGCCTGGACATCATCTCCCATCAACATGCTAAAGGTTCTGTCTGCCTCAACAGCATCCCCTGTGAATATCTTTTTGATTTTCCTGGTTTTTGGATTCATAGTTGTATCCCAAAGTTGTATAGAGTTCATTTCTCCTAAACCTTTAAATCTCGTAACATTTGTAGTGCCAATTTTCTCTATAGCTTTTTTTAGTTCTTCATCTGAATAAACATAATAATCTTTTTTCTTTCTAAGTCTGTATAAAGGCGGAAGAGCGACAAAAACATGCCCGTTTTCAATTAACTGTGGCATAAATCTAAAGAAGAAAGTCAATAGCAATGTTTTAATGTGTTCTCCGTCGACGTCTGCATCTGTCATAATTATTATTTTATGGTATCTAAGTTTTTCCAGATTAAAATTTTCACCAACCCCTGTACCAACAACAGTAATTAAATTTGTAATCTCTTCGCTTGAGAGAGATTTAACAGGATTTGCTTTTTCAACATTTAGAATTTTTCCTTTAAGAGGAAGAATTGCTTGTATTTCTTTATTTCTCGCATCTTTTGCAGTACCTGCAGCAGACAATCCTTCAACAATATAAACTTCTGTATTATCTGACTTTTTACTTGAACAATCTGCAAGTTTTCCTGGCAGGGTTGTTGAAGTAAGTGCAGATTTTCTCCTAACAAGCTCTTTTGCTTTTTTAGCAGCAGTCCTTGCTTTAGCTGCGTCAAGAGCTTTAGCAACAACAAGTTTCGCTATTCTGGGATTTTCTTCAAAAAACTGACTTAGTTTTTGACTTACAACAGAATCTACTAATC
>DAOWJD010000041.1 GCA_030640565.1 Nanobdellota archaeon | reverse complement strand
TGAAAGTCTTGGTCAAATTCAGGAAGAGATTAACTTTTTCCTTAAAGAAAAAGATAAAAAAGAAGGACAAGAAAAACAAAAAGGTTCGTCAAATCCTTTCAAAGCACTTATTGGAGGATATAAAGAGAAATCAACAAAACCAGAAATAAAATCAAAAGTTTCTGTTTCTCCCTCAACCGAAAAAGTTGTAATGAGATCAGAAAGTTTTGCTGAAAAAGAATACTTAAGGCCTTTTGCAATGACAAAAGCAAAAGAATTGGCATTTGAGCTTTTTAATGTTTACAAAAAAGCCCACAACATGCCTTATTATACTGATTAAGGAAATCTTTAAAGTCTGTCCCATAATAAGCGGGCTCGCTATTAAAAGAATTAATACCACATTAATCCAATGATACTTGACCTGTAGAAAAACCTGCTAAGGTAATTGCATCTTTTAAATCATATTCTTTTTTTCTGAATGATTCTGTGTTTTCAATAAGTGACTTTGCACTATGATAATCTGTCATAAAATCACTTATATAATTAGCTAAGTCTTCTGGTTTAACACCTTCCTCTAATGCTTCTTTCTCCAAATTACCCCTTTGATCAGGAAGACTTTCAACATGACTAACAAAGTTTACGGCAACCTTATACATTTTAAGAGCTTTTTCTCTAGTCTTAGAACTAAAGTTAAATTCAAGTTTTGGTAATTCAGTATTAATTGACTTTGCTTTGATATATTCCATTTTAATCACCATTTAAGAATAGTATTTTATTTAAAAATCTATCGCCCACCCGCCAACTTTGATTTTTTTGCTTTCGGCATTATTGCACCAAAAATCCGTAATAACCTGACTTTTTCGGTAATTTTATATATTTCCTTAACCTCTTTAATTCATGCCAAAAAAGAAACCAAAAACAGAAGAAGATATTAGTAAAAGGGATAAAATATTGGAAGAGGTAGCTGCTAAACTAAAATTAATCGAAGACGGGCATGAAAAAGAATCTAAACTTGAAGAAGAAACAGGAATAGATTTAAACAGCTTAAGTGAAATGGAATTTAGCGATTTTATACCATCTTCTGGATTTTCAGAAAACAGAGCCCCTGTTCTTGAAAGAATTGCTGGTTCTCAACCAGGACCAATTTTTGTCGGAGGAATGCCACAAACTGTTAATATTCCTGGAGAAGAAGGAAAAACAGACGAGTTCAAATATGTTCCTGGATTAGGAGGAGATGATGAGCCAAAATATATTGGTTTTGATTCAAGAATTTCTGCGGAAATAACCCCTATAGATTTAATGAATGTAGGAAGACAAACAGATTTAATCCCCCAAACAAATCAAGAGATATTTTCCATGCATTCAGAATCAAATTCGCAAATTAGCTCACCAACATTTGAAAGAGCAGAGAGGGCTGAAAGAATTGATATTGAAAGCACAGGAAGAAGAGATCCTTTTGAAGGACACGAGGCTAAATACAAAAATTACAAACCAAAATTTCCCAAATAAAATAAATTGTTAAAAATAATACCTAATAAAAATATTAATAGTAAACAACTCATGTAAAATAAATAATCATAATAATAAGCTCATAATTAAACTTAATTGTCTTAATAATAAATTCTCATAAGAGTAAACAATAATTATATAAACAAAATCTTCATTATTTTTTAATAAAAAGAGGGTAAAAACACGCAAAATGACCGAATATAAAATAGGTGGTTATAAAATTCCAGATATTTATCAGGGAGGATATTCAAGCCTTAATCCATCAAATAATTACATAACTGCAGGATCTATGGGTTTGACAACAGATCCCAGAACAGCAAATGTATTACAAGAAGTTTCAACAAAACTTTCTTCAGGAGTTAAACAGATTGAAATTGCTGCTGTTTCTCCAGAGATTTTTGATTCTATGCCAACACCACATCTTAAAGAGGTTAATCGGCTCTCAAAACTAACAGGAATAAATGTATCTTTGCATGCACCTGTAATAGATGTTTCTGGTATAGATCCTAGAAGCGGATTTAGTGAATCTGAGAGAGAACTTTCAGAAAAAAAAGTTACAGAAGCCCTTTTAAGATCAAAAGAGTTAAATCCAGATGGCAATATTCCTGTTACTTTCCATGCTGCAGAAGGAATTCCTGCCTCACAACTTCTTCCACCTTCTGAAAGAGAGGAAAAAAAGAAATATAAGAAGTTATTAGTGATTAATAAAGAAACAGGAAAGATGGCCCCTCTAGAAGAGGAAAAGAAATTTTATCCTCGTTTGGCTGATTTAGAAAAAGGAAAAGATCTTTCTCCTGAGAAAAGAATTGACATTTTAAATGCAACTGAGTGGGATAATTCTCTAAGTCAAGTTTTTTTTAATCAGGAAAGAGCTCAGGAAATTCTCGGAAAAAATCAAGTTCAGATTCAACACCTAATGGGGGATTTAAAAAAGATGCAGGAAGAGACAGGAAAAGTGGATTTAGGAATCTTAAGCCCGCAACAAAGGCAAGCATATAACAATTTCTTAGCAGCTCATAATTATATTCAAGACACTCATCAACAAGTAGATAATTTATTCAGCAGAGCTTATGAATTTGGAACCCCTGAACAAAAACATGAATTAAAAAAAATCAGTGAAGAGTATAAATCAACAATCAAGAAAAATGGTAATGATCCTTTTGCACAGTCTCAATCAATGATTGAATTGGTTCAGAATTTAAAGGATAAAATTGTTCCTGAGATGTATGTTCCTATTGAAGAATTTGCTGTTGAAAAATCTTCTCAGACTTTTGGAAATGCAGCTTTCAATTCTTATAAAAAATTCAAAGATAAGGCACCCACACTTGTTATTGAAAATCCTCCTGCAGGTTTTGCTTTGAGTACAGGAGAAGATATCAAGAATATGGTGAAAGAATCAAGGAAACATTTTGTTAAAAATGCTATCAAACCAATTAACGAAGACGGGCTTGGAATGTCAAAGTCTCAAGCAAAAAAAGAAGCTGAAAAGGTTATTGGTGCAACATGGGATGTTGGGCATATCAATATGCTAAGAAAGTTTGGATATAGTGAAGAAGATATTATTAAAGAAACAGAAAAAGTTGCTCCTTATGTAAAGCATGTTCATCTTTCAGATAATTTTGGTTTTGAACACACAGAGCTTCCAATGGGGATGGGAAATGTTCCTCTTAAAAAGATGATGAAGAAACTAGGGGAAAAAGGATTTGAAGCAAAAAAAATTATTGAAGCAGGTCATTGGTTTCAGCACTTTAAAACACCTCCTTTCCAAGAAGTTTTGGAAGCAGTTGGTTCTCCTGTTTATTCAATGAAAATGGCTCCTTATTGGAATCAAGCCCCAGGGCTTCAGGAAGGATATTTTTCAGGTTATGGGCAAATGCTTCCACAGATAAATTATGAAACCTTTGGTGCAGGTTGGTCACAACTTCCTCAGGAACTTGGAGGTCAATCTCCAGGAGCAAAAGGGGGGAGAATGTCTGGAAGACAAATGGAATGATTAATAAACAAATTTAAAAACTATATTAAATAATATATATTGTAGAATATAAAAGAGGTAAAATGGTTAAAAAATCAAAAAAGAAATCTAAAAAAAAGTTAGGAAAATCTAAAAGAGTTAAACCTAATAAGGATTTTCCGACCCTGAATCTTAAAAAAGAAACAGATATTGCAATGGATTTTGCAACAAAAACCTATAGAAAATTTAACAAAATTATAAAAGCCGTTGTTCTTTTTGGTTCAGCTGCAAAACAAGCTGTTGTAACTGGCTCTGATATTGATATTATAGTTATTATTGATGATGTAACTGTTAACTGGGATCATGAATTAACAGCATGGTATAGGCAAGAACTTGAAAAACTAATAAAAAGAAATCCGTATAAAAGCAGTCTTCACATTAATACAATAAAATTAAGCACATGGTGGGAAGATTTAATTAGAGGTGACCCTGTTATACTAAACATTCTAAGATATGGTGAAGCAATGATTGATTTTGCAGGATTTTTTAACCCTTTAAAATATCTTTTGATTAAAGGAAAAATTAAAGCAACACCTGAGGCAATTTATTCTGCTTTACAAAGAGCTCCCCTGCATATTGCAAGAAGTAAAGTAGCAGAGTTAAATGCTATTGATGGATTATTCTGGTCCATGGTAGATTCTGCTCACGCAGCTCTTATTGCAGAGAATATTCCTCCAGCATCTCCAGAACATATCACAGGAGATTTAAAAGAGAATTTTGTTAATGCAGGAAAACTAAAGATGAAATATGTTATATGGTATCGTGACTTGCTCGTACTGCATAAAAAGGTTTCTCATGGGGAAATTAAAAATCTAAAAGGAATTGAGATAGACGAATGGCAAGAAAAAGCCGAAGAATTTTTAAAAGTAATGGCTAATCTTGTTAATGAATTGCTTGATTAGTTTTACCTATATATTTCTCGCTTTCATTTGGCTTGTACAATTCTTTAAGACCATCTTTTGCTGCTTCCTCTTCAACTCTTATTCTGAATTTTCCAGAACGAAGTTTTTCAAACAGATTAAATGTTAAAGAGATTTTCTGATATTTTTCCATTGCCTTTTTTGCTGTTTCAACTTCTTTATCAGAACTTTTACCAAACTCTTTGCCTTTAATGACATAGTCTAATTCTTTTATCTTTTTAACAATATCAGAATATCTTTCTTTTTTAAATCTTGACAGTTCTTTAAGAGCCACTTCTGCATTACCACCTAAATATCTTGAAATGTCATTGTTGTAATTGTCAAGTAAATTTCCAATAGTTTGATTTCCCTTATATCTCTGGTATGTTTCTAATTGATTTTCAATAGTTTTTTTAAGAACTTCAGGATCAGTGACAGTTTTAACTATCCAGGAATCTTTAATCCCTGCATCTTCTAATATTAATTCCAGAGATTTTTTTGCAAAAGGCATACCATTTTCTCCTTCTTGAAGATATTCTGCAGCAACTATGGCATTGCTTAACAAATTAGGATTATAATCTAGCTCGAGCAATTTTTCTCTTTGTGTTGGTCTTGTGTTTTCCATGAATTTTCAATGAATTTATGCTTTATAAATGTATGTATAGTGTAACTACCAGACAAAAGTAACACTTAATTAGAATCCTATTTCTTTGCTCTTGGTTTTATTTCTTGCACGCCATAAGAGTATTTGTTATCAAAAGTCTCAAGGCTTTTCGCGATAATATCCATCCTCTTACCAAAAACAGTGTACGAGCTCAAATAAGCAACTCTTATTATTGGAGAATTAATTCCCAAAACCGATGAAAAACGAGGTTTTCTCCAGTAATGCTCAGATGCTTTTGCAATTTCTTCTGCTTCTTTTTCTCCACCAAATAATGCAATAATCCCTGTATTTATAGATAATTCTAAAGGAGTTTGAGATTCTATCTTAAAATTGTAAGGAGTAAATCTTACACTTCTATCATCACTAAATATAACTCCTCTTTCTTCATATGAACTAAGTTTGTTTTGAAGTGTTTTTCCGTTCATAGAAATCTTCCCATTTTTTAGATTTGGATTATCTTCTACAAACATTCCTTTTGGAACATAAAGAATTCCTGTATTTCCTGTTATGCTGTGATTTTCTTGAGTTTTTACAACTTCTTTAGCAGTATCATATCTATTCTTATTTTCTAAAGAAGCATGAGTTAAGGGAACAAGTTCTGGCATTGTTGGCATCCAAAATCCTTCTCCATAATCAGCCTCCTTTCTTAATTCATTAAAATCCATAGGGCCAACTCTTTGAGCATTGAATCTTAATCCAGCATCTGGGAGAGTTATTGTACTAAGTTCTTCAAATTTTGATTTTTCGTCTGCCATTTTATAAACCCTCCAGAAATATATACTTTATAAACATTTGTATTTCGTTATTCTTTAAAAGAAGTAACACTTCTTGCATCCCTCCTTCACCCTATTTCTTAACAAACTCATAAACAATCTTCTTCTTGCCTGGGATTTTTGCTTTTATTTGCTTTAAAACATTTCTTGCAAGTTTAACAGCTTTTTCATCAGGAACAGCAATGAAAAATACTTTGCTTCCATCTTTAACAATTGCTGCCTTTCCTGAAGCTTTTCCAAAAGACAACTGCATTCCTGACTGCATTCTATCTGCTCCTGGTGTAGTCAACATCTTATTCTCTCTTTGAATATGGTGTGGAAAAGGTATAATCTTAAAAAAATACTGGCCTGTAAGTGCTTCATCAAGCTTTTTATTAATAAATTGCCTACAAGCTTCTAATGCATTATGTCTTATCTGGACCTTTTGATTAGAAATCAATGTAATTTCATGAGGAAGTTTTCCTTCATTATAAAGAGCCATAGAACCCATTGTAAATTTTACAATTTTCTGTTGTGGAACTGTTTTTACATAAGATTTCCCTTTCTTCTTGCTTACTCTTGTAAAAGGAACAACTCTTTTTCTTGAATATGCGGATGCTTTTCTAAGTGCCATTTTATTTCACCTCCACCTCTGTTGTAATTGCCTGACCTGGAAGGCCTTTTTCAAAGATTGCTCTTACAATACCTTTGTTTCCATGCGGGCTTGAAATTTTACCTTTGATTATTTTTCCTGCAGGAGATTTCCATTCAACAATCTTTTTCACAAATTTCTTAGCTTCTTCTTTATTTGATGCTCCAACATCTAATAAAAAATGTCTTTCATGGATTGTTTTCCTTCCTCTTCGAAATTGTATAACTTTTCCTTTTGCAGATTTTTTGCTTTTATCTAAAGAGGCCTTTTCCTCTTTTTTCGCCTCTGGCTTTAACTGCTTTTTTTCATCCAAAACTTCTTCAGCCACAGCTATTTTTTCAGGAACGATATTCTCTTTTTCAATATCTTTGATGATTTCTTTTTTTTGCTCTTCAGAAACTTTTTCTTCCATATTAATCTATCATTAAATTAGTTTTTAAAATTTTGGATATAGAATTATTCAATAGAAATTCACAAAACTATTTCGAAATCTCCAATTTCATTTTTCAAAAGTTCAAAAACTTTTAAATCAACTCCAAGACCTTTTTTTAATTTCTGTTGCTCAACATATGTTGAAACTTCTTTCATATCTGAGTTTTCAATTTTATCAGTTATTTTTTTTATACTCTCTTCTTTAAAAAGAAAACTTACCCCATTGCAATGTAAAAGTTCTGCAACCATGTCTTTCCCATCCTTTTTGTATCTAATTCCCATTCTTCCTTTTTCTAAAGCAACTAAATCACATCTTTGAGAATAATCAATAAGTTCATTAATCAAAACCGATGCGTTTTTTCTCGCATTGTCAACCTTGTGGGCATCCAATTTTCCTTTTTTAAATTCAGCTTTCGCTTTAATAATATCTCTTAAGATTTTAAGATGTTGCTGTGTGAATTTTCCTTTTTTAACAAGTCCATCAAATTCAGAAACAATTTTCACCTGAGGCTTTTTGCCAAGAATAGCTTCAAGCAAACCAAAGATATCCTTATAAATTTGTTCTATTGTTTTCTCTTGGGATCTTTTTTCTATCTTGGTTCTTAGTGACTCAAGTTTTTTTAAATAAGCATCTGAATCTTTAATCAATTGGTCTATTTCAATTCCTTTTATACTAGCTTTTGGATTGTGCTCAAATTCCTTAAATAATTTAACAAGTTTCTCAAGAACAACCACATCTGATTTTTTCAGCATCTTTTCTTTTTCAACAAATATTTTTTGCATTAACTTTGGTGTTTCCTTATGTGTTGGTGGTGGAGAACCAGAAAGCATTATCAATGCTTGAGAAGGGTTTAAAACTTTATAATAAAGATCAATCATTATATCCATAAGTTTCCTCTGCACAAGTTCTCCTGTTTTTTCAGCTGTTTTCATAAACATATCAATTGCTTCTGGAGATGGTTTTAATTTACCCATTTTCAAAAGTATTTTCCAAGGCATGAATGTTCCTCTATCATAAAGAGGGACTCCATCTCTAATCATTGTAAAAATAACAGGGTGTGCGTCTTTTACACTATCCCAAAAATCTGTTAATAAATATGTTTGAATATGAAGTGTATTTTCTACACCTGCAAGAGCAATTGCTTCTTGTAATTTAGCTCCAGCAATAATGCTTCTTAATCTTTCTTTTAACTCTAATCTTGGCATTCTTTTAACATCTGTATCATTAATAATTACTGCAATATCGATATCAGAGGTTTTTGTTGCTTTTCCCCTAATAAAACTTCCAACAGCAACATAACTAACAACGTATTTTTCAAATTTTTGTAACACTAATGTTTTATGAATTTCTGTTAATCTAAGTGCTCCAAGAAAACCATTATCATAAAGAGGGAAAGACATTCCTATAGCACTTACAATGTCAAATTTACTGTCAAGACACGCTTCCCATATATCTACAGGAGTTTTTATGTGAACCCATACATTTTGTTTTGTTCTATCAATCTCAGAAACAATTTCTTTTTTTATCTTTGGAATTTCTTTGAATTTATCTTCTGGAACTATAAAATGGATGTGAACTTTTTTCTGGATTTTTTCCAGCTCTTCCTTGGGAATATCTTCTCCAAGCTCTTCTTCCATAAAGCTCTTTATCGATTGTGGTGGTAAAATTCCAATTGCTTGGGTAAATGGATATTTTTTAATTATAAAAATTTTAAGTTTTTCAAGCTCTTTCTTTGTTTTTTCAAGCTCTTTCTTTGCTTGTTTAGAATCTTCAGGAAGAGGGGCTTTTTCAGAAGAATACTGATTAGTTAATTCCATTCCTGGAATATCCATGTTCTCTTTTACTTTGTTGTCTTTTTCCATCAGTGAAAAAATGAAAAACCCATTTATAAAGCTTTTGAAAGATGAATGCGCGAGCCGGGATTTGTTAGACTAATCAATTACACCAAACTCTTTTAAATTTTGTTTTAGATTTTTAAGAATAAATGGAATTATCAAAGAATAATCTTCATCATTTGATTTTCTTATTGCATTTAAATAATCCTGCCTGTTTTTTTTGTAGATATTTATTAGAGGATGGTTGTTTTTCTTTAATAAAAAATTCATCAATAATCTTGAAACTCTTCCGTTCCCGTCAACAAAGGGATGAATTGTAACAAATTTTGCAGAAAAAAGAATTGCTAATTCAAATAGATAGATTTCGTTTTTGTTTTTTTTATACCAATAAACAAGATTTTTTACTAGTTGTGGAACTTTTTCTGCTGCTGGTGGTTTAAAAGTGCTTCCTGCAATTTTAACATTTGATGTTCTATAGGTGCCTGCGAATCTTTCTGAAATATTTTTTAAAATTAGAGAATGTAATTTTAACATTAAATTCTCATTTAAATCTCCTTCGTAATTCTTCAAAAATTCAAGTGCTTCTACGTGATTTTTTGCTTCATGAATTTCCCTTAAAGTTTTTCCTTTTGGAACAATTCCTTCATTGATTACCAATGATGTTTCTTCTAAAGATAAAGAATTTCCTTCAATTGCATTACTATTATAAGTTAATTCTGTAAAAAAAGCTTCTTCAAATTTCCCAAATTCCTCTTTATTCAATGAATTAATTTTTTTATTATACTTTTTTTTAAAATTCTCTAATTCTATTACTTGTTTTTTAGAAAGAAATTTTGATTTTTCCGCTAAAATCTCCCATCTAAATTCATTTTTTAATTTCTTGAGTTTTTTCCCCTCAATTTTTCCTTTACCAATAAACCTACTTTTCTTTTTCCATTTCCCATTTTTACGAAGATTATAAACTAAATAATTATAAATGTTTCTGTTAATTTTTCTTATTTCGTGATATACCATATAAGAATATATGGGCACATATTTATAAATCTTTCTATTTGTGCCCACATAATAGAATTCTCAAAAGAAAAATGCGCGAGCCGGGAGTCGAACCCGGGTCACCACGTTGGCAACGTGGTATACTAACCACTATACTACTCACGCATAAAATTATATGATGAGAATGGCTTATAAATTTTATTGCTAAAGTTTATTACTAAGGCAAAAAGTATGAATGATTACTTTAAGGAGGCTTTTGGAAGAGAAGGGGGATTAAGGTCAAGAGTTAGGATTTTGTGAGTTTCCAAATTTCTTCAAAATAATCTTTTAAATTATCTGCTATATTTTTAGAGCGAATAAGAATTGCAATTATTGGGGGTTTCCAAGATACTATAAGAACCATATCTTTTAGAATATCAATATTTCCGGGGATGGGAAAATCAACAAATTTCATTCTCAAATGTTTTGCTTTCTTAGCAAACCAAGATTTTCTATATTTTTTATTAACTATTCCTCTTATTTTTACTTTTTTTACTAAATCAACAATGCTATTGTAAAATAGATTAGATTCTTCTGCATATTCTTTTTCATGTAGATAAAAGAAGAGTTGTTCATCTTTTTCTGTAGCTCCAGCAAACATTTTTTCATAAGCAGTTCTTAATCCCTTTTTTCCTAAAAAAATTTCTGCGTCTTGTTGTGGTTTAATCTTTTGGAGTTTTTCTAATTCAGGTAATATTTTGTTAAGTGTTTGTTTTTGAGAAGATAATTCTCTTTCTTTTTTTTCTAAATAATTTAATAAATTTACTGGAGAAGCTGCTTGAAAGTATTTTGTTTTATTCTTTATAATAAAACTTACAATTCCTTTTTCAATTAACCTATTGAGAATATCATAGACATTACTATAAGCTACACTAGATTCTTTAACAATTGGTCCTACTGTTGAAGAACCTAATTTAGATAGGGCAAGATAAACTTTTGCTTCTCCTTCTGTGAGTCCAAGATCCAACAAATTATATAATTCATTATCCATCATAGAGAATTATAAAGATTTAACTATAAAAACCTTTCTATTATGCCCCCTGTACAGGGGAGATAAGTATTATAAACCACTTACTTAATATATTAATAATTAAAATAAAAATTATCAAAATGACATATAACAAAATAAAAAAAATAGTAGATAAATTAGCTGTGCCGACACTAATTGCAGGAATTTTAGGAGTAACTGTATATTTCTCTAGACCTGAATACAGAGAATTTGTTCCTACTTCAGGAAATGCAGGATATTATCTAAACATAAACAGGGGCAGAACAGAAGTTCAAGGAAGAAGTGGATTTAGGTATGTTTACATTATTGATAGTGAAGGAGATTTAAAGCCCAATTATACTAAAACAGGCATAGCTGCAAGTGTTAGATTAGCTGGAGAAATGAAAAGAGACCCTACAGAAAAGGAAAAAATTATTTTTGATGACGTTCTAAAAAAATCAAAAAGATTTGGAAAATCCTTAGAAAATAATTTCTGATTATTTTTGCAACGAATAGCATTTCAATATTATAATCATATTTTTAAAAGTTTATTAGAACATGGTCCTGCCAGGAATCGAACCTGGGTCTACTCGGTGTAAACGAGCCGTCTTAGCCATTGGACTACAGGACCTTAATCTAAAATAAAGAACTCTACTTTTAAAGGTTTATTCTTTTGTAATTTTGTTCTTCTTATTTTCAATTAAAATAGTATATTATAGTATAGAAATGTTTTTAAAAAATTTTATCTAAATTTATAGATATGGTTGACGCAAAGTTTAAAAAAGTAATGCAATCCAATAAAGGCTGTGCAGTTATTATGGCTGGTTCTGATAGTGATGATAAACCTAGAGAGGATAAACCATCACACATAGAACAAATTGCTAAATCTCTTGAATCCTTTGAAATTCCTTATGAAGTTAGAATTTGCTCTGCACATAAACAAAGTAAAAAACTTAGGATAATAACTAAAGAATATAATGCAGTTGGAGGATCAGTTACTTATATTGCTGTTGCAGGAGGAACAGATGGTTTATCTGGAATATTATCTTATCATGCTTTAGGACCTGTTATAAGCTGTCCTCCTGATGCACCTAATGAATCTTGTCTTAGAAATCCTCCTGGAAGTTCTAATGCATATATTGTCATACCGACAAATGTTGGAAAATTTGTTGCCCAAATCTATGCAGGAGTTAACCCAAGATTTAAAGAACTTTTAGAAATAGAAAAAACAAATAAACTTAGATCACTTGAATATGCAGATGAAATTATTCAAGCTAAATATAGAGAGAGAAAATGAATAAGAGAGAAATGATTCAAAATGCAAGAACATTGGAAAAAGTGGATTCTCAAGAATTAGGAATCTTATATAGGGGGAAAGTAAGGGATAATTATTCTAGAAATGGAAAGATTGCTATGATTGCAACAGATAGGATATCTTGTTTTGATCATGTATTGAGCAGACAAATACCCTTCAAGGGACAGGTTTTAACTGAAATAATGTGTTGTCAGGGAGAAGGTGTTTCTAATATTATTCCTTACCATGTTATTAGTAGACCAGACCCTCAAGTGGTTATTGTAGATGAGTGCAAGTTATATGATGTTGAAATGATTATAAGAAGTTATATTACTGGAAGTTTGTGGGGGGATTATATAGATAAGGGTCCTGAAAAAGCAGGAGAGCAATATGGAATTATTCTATCTTCTGGATTAAAAGAAGATCAAAAATTTGATAAGCCAATTATAACCCCAACAACAAAGGCTAAACCAAAGCCAGGTAGTAATAAAACCCATCATGATGAGCCTGTTTCAAGAAAAGAAATAATAAGTCCTGTTTTATTAAGAAATATTGAAGGTGTGGGGAAAAAAGAAGAACCTAATCCATTCTATATAGAAGAATCAAAATACAATGATATAGAAAGAAAAGCTATTGAGGTATTTAACAGAGGGCAAGAAATGGCTTTAGAAAAAGGACTTTTATTAGTTGATACAAAATATGAATTTGGAGATTTAAATGGAGAGCTTAGACTTGTAGATGAAGTACATACACCTGACTCTTCAAGATTCTGGCATGCAAAAGAATATCAAGGGTTATTTGAGATAGGTAAAAAACAAAAATCACTTTCTAAAGAATTTGTGAGAGAATGGTTAACGCAACAAGGATATGATAAAACAAAGGGAGAAGCTTCTTTAACAACATTGACAGATAACGTTATTACTGAAACTGCTTTAAGATATATTGAACTTTGTGAAACTATAACTGGAGAAGAATTTGTTCCAGGCGATATGAG
Organism: Nanobdellota archaeon; assembly: GCA_030640565.1. GTDB lineage: Archaea > Nanobdellota > Nanobdellia > Pacearchaeales > GW2011-AR1 > ASMP01. The sequence continues at coordinate 1,051 of DAOWJD010000041.1, read as the reverse complement.
CAAACCACTTGAAGAAAGAATTTTAGAAAATCTTAGAAAACCAGTAGCTTAATTCAAAATGTTAAGAGATAAATACCAAGAACCATTAGTTAGTAGATATACTAGTAAAGAAATGCAATATATTTTTTCTGATAATTTTAAATTCCAGACTTGGAGAAAATGCTGGACAGCTTTGGCAGAAGGAGAAATGGAATTGGGTTTAAATATTATAAAACCAAAAATGGTTGATGAATTAGTAGTTGCACAAAAAATAATAGATTATGAATTAGTAAGTGAAGAAGAAAGCCGAGTTAGACATGATGTAATGGCACATATTTTTGAGTACGGAACACATTGTCCAACAGCAGAAAAAATTATCCATCTTGGTGCAACTTCCCAGTATGTAGGATGTAATACAGACTTAATACAGATGAAAGAAGCAACACAATTAGTCAAAAGAAAATTAGTAAACGCCATTTCTAATCTTTCAGAAATAGCAGAAAAACATAAAGGATTAGTAACTCTAGCCTATACTCATTATCAACCTGGACAACCAATAACAATTGGAAAAAGAACAACACTTTATATACAAGATTTATTAACAGATTTGCACACAATTGAATCACTTGAGTTTAAGGCAAGAGGAACAAAAGGAACAACTGGAACTCAAGCAAGTTATTTGAAACTTTTTGATGGAAATTATGAAAAAGTTAAAGCTTTGGATAAATTAGTTTCACAAAAATTAGGTTTTGACAGTATTTTCCCTGTGACTGGTCAAACATACCCTAGAAAATTTGATACTAAAGTTGCTGAAGCTCTTGCAGGAGTTGGTAGTTCCCTATATAAATTTGCAGTAGATATTAGATTATTATCCAATCAAAAAATTGTTGATGAACCTTTTTCAATAGACCAAATAAGCAGCAGTGCAATGCCTTACAAAAGAAATCCTATGAGGTGTGAAAGGCTCTGTGGATTAGCAAGAAAACTAACAGGACTAGTTCCTAATTTTTATAATACTGCCCAAAACCAGTGGCTAGAAAGAACACTGGATGATTCAGCAATAAGGAGAATG
>DAOWJD010000061.1 GCA_030640565.1 Nanobdellota archaeon | reverse complement strand
CAAGGATTTTTTAGTGGTCTGACTATAGGAAAATTATCAGAAGGAAATATCAAAGCAGGAATCAGACATTCTTTTATTTTAATATTAATGTCATTTTTAATTGCAACAGGAGCAAATGTGCTCTTTGGGGGATGATATGAAAAGAAAAATGTCTTGTCTTGGAGTTGTATCTCATGTGGGGGTTGTGCTCTCATTTGTAATATTTGTTACTTTTCTTATTTTTATTTTTATAATAGTCCAGCCAATGGTAGGAACAAAAAATAATCAAAACATGCTTAATAATCTCAAAGATGTATTAATAGAAAGAGTTTCGACAGAGCTAACAAGTGTTTCTGTGTTGGTTGATGAAGAAAGCTTATGCGTACGATTAAGTGGTTTTTTTAATGAAATAGGATCTGGAAAAGGAGTTATTGTAAGAAACAAGGAAGGAAAAGTTCTTAGTAAGATTTTAGAACAGAATTTGGATGTGACAAAAAACACAGGTGAAACATTTTTAAAAATTTATAGCTCAGAAGAATTTAGCATAGAACCAGGAACAATACCTGGTTGTCAGGAATCAGATTATACATTTGGACTTATAAAATCTGAAAAAAATATTTTTGAAACACGAATAATTCAGATTATTGAAAGTTATAATAATGATTATGAAAGTTTAAAGGGGGAATTAGATATTGCTCAAGGAAATGAATTTAGACTTGATTTTGTTTATGCCAACGGAACAATTATCTTAACAGAAGAAAAAGAAGTTTTAGTAGATGTTTTTGTTGATAAATTTCCAATACAATATATAAATAAATATGCTGTCAGAGAACTCGGCTCTCTGAATGTGGGGATTTGGGGATAAGTGTTAATAAATTTAAAATGATGGGTAAAAAAAATAAAAAAGGATGGATAAGAATTGCCGAGGCTTTTGCTGCGGTTTTATTAATAATGGGTGCTGCCATTATTGTTGTCAGTGAAGGGATTCAAGAAGATGATATTTTTAAAGAAGTTTATGATTTTGAGATGTCTATTTTAAAAGAATTAAATATGAAATATGGTATTGAATATACTGCACAAACTCGTGCAGACAGCATAGTAAAAAAACCTGAACAACTCAGAATTATGAAAGCTTCAGGAATTATTTCTTTAACAATTGGCGCTGAAAGTGCCTCTCAAAAAGTATTGGATGCTATGAATAAAATATCTAATTATGGTTATGTTCCTCAAGCTCTTAATCTGATAAAAGATACAGGCATTGAAGCAGGAACGTATTGGTTAATAGGACATCCCGGCTCTTCAAGGATAGAAGAAGAAAAAACAAAAAAGGCTATTGAAGATTTATTAGAAAGAGATTTGTGCAATTATTACGAAGTAAAATTATTTTTACCTTTTCCAGGTACAAAGTCATCAAAAGACTCCAGAATATCTTCGTTTGATTCTAATTTTTCAAACTTTAAGTTCGATACAAAAACGCCAGTTCACAGTTTAACCGATTTTCCTGCAGATGAAATTGAAAAGACATTTTTGGAAATAACGGAAATTCTCCATAATCATGGAAAAAGTAATGTAATTCTTAAAAAAGAAGTAGCTTAAGAATAAACCAACTTCCCCAACCAAAACCCCCTGCGGGAAACTTTATAAATCGTTATATCTCCTAGTCTACTTCCGGCGTGGGCGTAATTCTTAACCAAAGACTTAAATATTCTCAGCTATTATTATAAATAATTAACTCCCCGGTATGGTCTTTGGACAATGCCGGGCTTACCTTGAAATGAAAAAAAGGGAAACGATTCTATTTACTGATGTAGTACATAACCACAACCTTTAAATAAGAGTAGTACATAACTTCTTTATGGTAACTAAAAGGCAAATAACTGTTAAGGGTAAAGAATATTGGATTTTAATCCACTCAATTAGAAAAGGAAAGAAAGTAATTCAGAAGAAGAAATATATTGGAAAGAATCTCCCTTCAAAAGCAAGATTAGAAAGATTAAAAAAAGAATTTTTAAAAGAACTTTCTGGAGAAAGGTATAAATTTCTCTCAGAAATAAATCTTGAGGAAGTTGAAGAAAAAAAGAAAAAGTACAAACAAGAATTAAAGAAATTAAGTCAATCAGAAAAGGAGAAGAAATTAAATGAATTTATGATAAGATATACTTATGATAGTAGTAAGCTTTCTGGTGTTGACATAACTTTAAGACAAACTTTTTTGATTTTGAAAGAAGGGATAATCCCTAAGGGTTTCAAAAATTTAAAAATAGCCAAAGAACTTGAAAATCATGAAAAGGGATTCATAGCTATTACAAAATATAAAGGGAAGTTTAATATACCCTTTATTAAAAGATTACACACAATCCTTTTTTCAGGAATTGATAATAATATTGCTGGAAAGTTAAGAAGTGAGTTAAAGAGAAATGTAAAAATAGCGGGAACATCATATGTCCCTCCAAAATTCCAGCAGGTTGATAAAGAATTAAGTAATTTTTTCAAATGGTATGCTATAAATAACAGAAAATTTCATCCTTTGGAACTTGCGTCATTAATTCATTTAAAATTAATATCAATACAACCTTTTGTTGATGGAAATAGCAGATTATCTAGATTGTTAATGAATTGGGTCTTATGGAAAAAAGGATATCCTTTAGTAGATATCCCTGTAGAAGATTTAGAAAAGTATTATGATGTTCTTGACAAGTATCAGATTGAAAAAGATGAAAAACCTTTTATAGATTATATAATGAAAAAATATTTAGCTTAGATACATGTCCCTTCCAACGCCCTTTCTGAAGACCAAACCCCCTGCAAAAAACTTTATAAATCGTCAATAATCTACTCTACTTCCGGCGTGGGCGTTTCTTAGAATTAAAAAACAAGACCATAACATATGCTCTTTTTAGTACTATCAATTATCTTTTCACATGAGTCACGGTCATTATTTGTTACTGCATAAGTGCCATAACAAGCATCTTTCCCATCGGCATCAGTTATTTCTTCGCATAAATCTACATTATCTAAAACAACAGCGTGACATATGTTTTTTGGTATGCTTTCAATTATCTTTTCGCATAAACTATCATCTTTATTTTCTAGTGCAAATGTAAAGTAACATTCGTCCTTTGCATCACCAGTCATTTCTTCACAATCACTAACTACTTCGGCAGGCAGAATTACTTGGAAATTTACAGATTTAGCAAGCTTATCGTCAAGATATAAGTCAACCCTATAATCACCAACAAACCAACCAGCTTCTGTTGCTGGTCGAGTTAATGAAAAACTTCCCCTACCACCCATATCCTCAATCTCCATCGAACCTTCTGTTACTGTTAAATTACTGGTCTCATAAATCAAAACAGCTTTTGCTTCTGTACCTATCATAGTATACGCCCATGAAAACCAAATATAAATTTTAGGTGAATCTGGTGTAAATATTGAGGTTATCCCACTTGGATTCTGGTCTTCATCAACAGCTGTGCAGAACTTAGCATCTTTTATTTTAGCTGATGAAAAACTAAACTTGAAACTTCCTCCTCCTTTTATAAGTGCATATGTAATAACTCCAAAAATTAGTAACACAAATATGATTACAAAAATCACCCACTTTTTCATAAAATCTAAAATAAAAAAGATTATTTAAAAGTATCTTACAAATAAACACAGTCCGAATAAGTTCAAAGTAGCCGAATAATTTTCTTTCTGTTCGAGAGCTGTCCGAAAAAGCCTCGCACAAATTTAGGCAAATTGCACAATAATTGGGAAGTTAGTTAAATTTATAATAATAAGATTATAAGAGTATTGATGAAAAAAGAGAAAACTCAGATATTTTACATTCATGGAGGGAGCACTTTTAAAAATAAAAGAGATTATGCTAATAACTTAAAAAATAGAAATATATCAATTGAAGAAAGAATAAAATGGGGTGGAGATTATTTAAAACAAAGGTTAGGTGAAAACTTTCAAATAATAAGACCGCGTATGCCTTTACAAGATAATTCAAGATATAAGGAATGGAAAATTCATTTTGAAAGGCATTTTCCTTATTTAAGAGATAATATTATTTTAATTGGTGAGTCATTAGGAGGAATATTTCTAGCAAAGTATCTTTCAGAAAATAAGTTTCCAAAAAAGATCTTATCTATATATTTAGTTTGCCCACCATTTGACAATTCTCTTCCTGACGAAGATTTAGTTGGAGGGTTTAAGCTTAAAAGTGATTTATCATTAATTGAAAAGAACTCAAAAAACCTTAATCTATTGTTCTCCAAGAAAGATGACGTGGTTCCAGTATCTCATGCTAAGAAATATAAAGGCAAATTAAAGAATGCCCGTATAATGGTTTACAAGAATATAAAAGGACATTTTGTTGTTTCTAAATTCCCAGAAATTGTTAAGATGATAAAGAGTGATCTAAAAAATAAAAGAAAACACTAATTATTACTCGGACACTTCTCGGATGGTTTTAACTTTTCGGACTGTGTTTTAAAAATAAAAACAATTCCAGTAAAAATAAATTATCTCTTCTCGGCGTGGACGCTTTTTATTAAAAAGTTTTTTATACTTCTTTTTCATTAGTTTTTTATGAAAAAGGGGTTGTTAATTGGAATTATTATAGGGATTGTTGTGTTGGGAGTTATTTATTTTTTCTTATTAAGACCAGGTTTAGGAGAAGATGATATTGGAGGATTATCTGATTCTGAGTTGCAGGAATTATGTGAAACAGAGTCCTGGCCTCCAGATGGTTGTAGTGCTGTACCTGATTTACAAGGTAGAGAATTATGTGAGAGATGTAGAGCATTAGAAGAGGAGGAAGAAGACATACTAAAAGAAGAAGATATAACTCAGCTTACTTTTTTAGATAATCTTGCTGCTGATCCATCTTGGAGTCCTGATGGAAGCAGATTAGTTTTTTTAGGTTTAGAAAAAGACATGATGGAAGGTGGATTATATACAATGAATAATGATGGAACCGGACTTTCTAAAATTGCTGGGCAGTGGAAAAGTAATCATCTTTTTAATCCTTCTTGGAATCCAATTAATAATAAGATAATATGCCATGGGCCATCAAGTGGTCAAGGGTTGGGGGGTAACGGATTGTTTCTGGTTGACTTGGATGGGGACCAGACAGAAAGAACTGAATTAAGTTCACAAATAGTAGAGTATGTAGGTTGGAGTCCTGATGGAGAAAAAATTGTTTATAATGTTTATAATGCAGATAGGTCTTTTTCATCAATTTGGATAATGAATTCTGATGGGAGCGGGCAAATCCAATTAACTACAACAGGAGATGGTTTTTGTGCAGGTCCATCTTTTAGTTATGATGGTTCAAAAATTGTTTATCTAAAAGGATTTACTACTACTATGCACGGAGAAGAACGTGAGAACGCAATAAATGAAATTTGGATTATGAATAGTGATGGCTCAAACAAACATATGATTTATGCACCAGGAGAAGGAATGCAATTGGTTCGTGAACGTGCTTGGAATAAAAATAATGAAATTATATTTGCAAGACATTTACCTAACAAAGCCCCTCAAATTTGGATTATCAACTCTGATGGCACTAATCCTCAACTCATTTTTGATCCTGAGGAAGAGGGCATTCCTACTGCCATGTATGATGACCCTGTTTGGGATAATAGCGGAACAAAAGTAGCAGTTACCAAGGTATTAGTAAGTGATGAAAGCTGGCACATTGCTACTTTTTCTTTAAAATGAAATCAAAATATATTATAATCGGAGTAGTAATTTTAGTGGTGGTAATTGGAATTGTTATTTTAGTTATTAATCCATTTAAGCCAGATGTTGGAGAAGAAAGTCAGATTGGGGGTGAAGAAGCAGAAGAAAAACAAGGAGTAAAATTTTTCCATTATGGGGGGGAAATAGGGGAATTAGAAGCAGATGTAATATGGACTGCTGAAGGTTTGAGTGTAAGTGGTGAAATTGTTGACCATGAAGTTTTTCAACTTCCAGATGGCAGTTATGCCATGCATACATGTGGATTGGGCAAAGTTGCATATTCACCAGATGGCTTAACATGGGCTATTTCAGAAGATGATGTTATTGGTGAAGGTTCTAGTATTCTAAAACTTCCCGATGGAGGATATAGAGCGTGGTGGTCTGTTGGTAAGGGTGATGAAACTTTTGACATGCTTACTGCTTTCTCTAGTGATGGATATAATTGGGAAAAAACAACAATGCTAACCTCATCCAACATGGAAAAGTTTTATGGTGCACTTCCTGCTGTAGTTATATCTGCCGATGGAACACATAGGATGTATTACACACGAACCGGTCCAGATACCTTTATAAAATCTGACATGCCCGGGGTTGAATTATTTATTAAGAGAATTTATAGTGCTCATTCTTCAGATGGATTAGTTTGGGAACCAGATTTGGGGATAAGAATAGATGGTGGAGAAGAAGCTGATGGTGGACATGCATCATCTGGCGATGTTTATATAAGAGGTGATGGAAAATATGAAATGGTTTATTGTTCAGGGCATTATGGTGCTGGCATAGCAGTTTCTGACGATGGATTAGATTGGACTCGCTTAGGTTCTACTGGTATTATGGGTGGAGACCCTGTTGTTAATGTTTTTCCTGACGGCACTATTAGAATGTATTATGGTGGAGGGCCAAAAAAGGATGAAAAGGGCAATATAATTTTAGATACTGTAGCAGGAGTTTACTCAGCAGTTAGAGAGGCAATATGAATATAAAACTCCATCTTATGTTTTCTTTATTGGTGATCTTGAAGCATATCAACCATGGCCAGTTGGCTTAGAATTCCCACCTGCAAATGAACAAGAAACTCTCTCTCTAGATTTTGAAGAATTTTTAGTTAAGGATTTATATGGAAATGAGGAAACAAAAAGTAAATCTTTTACCTTACAAAAAGATAATGTTTATTTTGTTACAGAAATTGAATAAATAATAAACAAGTTTTTAAAGAATGTTTTGTTTTAGGTAATATGAAAAAGAATGTGATGATTGGGATAGTTGTAGGAATCATTATATTGGGAGTTGTTGTTTTTTTCTTAATAAATTTTTTGGGATTATCTGACGAGGAATTACGAGAATTATGTGAAGCAGAATCCTGGCCTCCAGGTGGTTGTAGTGCTGTACCTGATTTACAAGGTAGAGAATTATGTGAGAGATGCCAAGGATTAACAGAGGGGGGAAAATCTGAGTTACAAGAATTATGTGAAGCAGAAACTTGGCCCGCAAATTGTAGCATAGTACCTGATTCAACAGGCAGAGAATTTTGCGAAAGATGCAAGGAATTATTGGGTTTGGAAGATTTTGAAAAAATTGAGCCGTCGGATATAACTCAGATTACTTTTTTTAAAGGAGTGGATGTAAACAGTGCATTTGATCCTGACTGGAGCTCTGATGGAAGTCAGATAGTTTTCGGGAAAGAAGGAGAACTTTATATAATTAATTCTGATGGAACTGGACTTACTAAAATTGGTCCTTCTTCATCCAGTTATAATATTTACAATCCTTCTTGGAGTCCAGTTGATAATAGGATATTATGCACTGGAGGAGAATATAGTGATTTATATATAATTGATTTAGATGTAGACAAGACAAAAACAGTGACTTTAGGTGTGCAACCTGCATTATTTCAAGCATGGAGCCCAGATGGAACAAAAATTGTTTATTCTATTTATGATGATACTAATGCACCTATTCTATATGGTTATCCTCAATGTAAAGGTATTGGAATTAAAAGTTCAATTTGGGTAATGAATTCTGATGGAACTGGAAAAATCCAATTGACAACTGATGAAGATGGTTATTGCAGTGACCCTTCTTTCAGCCCAGATAGTTCCAAGATTGTTTATAATAAAGGATTTATTAATCCTTCTGTGCCATCTTTAGTTGAAGAATCACCAAATGAAATTTGGGTCATGAATGTTGATGGTTCAAACAAGCATATGATTTATACGACAGGAGACAGCGTGTATTTTCTCCATCAAAGTGCTTGGGGCAGAAATAATAAAATTATATTTGAAAAGATGCAATTGGGAGAACTACCTCAAATTTGGGTTATGAACTCTGATGGAACTAATCCTATACCAATAGTTAGACTTGAATTAGGTACTGGTTCATTTCTTTATGCAGATACTGCTTTGGATAATACTGGAACTAAAATAGTAACAACACAATGGAAAAGCTCAATCCTTGACGGTAAAGAAGTACCACATAGCTATGTGGATAGAAATGTTGTTACTTTTTCTTTAGAAGGATGAAATCAAAATATATTATAATCGGAGTAGTAATTTTAGTGGTGGTAATTGGAATTGTTATTTTAGTTATTAATCCATTTAAGCCAGATGTTGGAGAAGAAAGTGAGCAATTATCTTCTGGAGAAATTCAAGAAAGAAAACTTTCTTCTATTCCTTTTTTTGGAATTGGTGAAGATTTTAATAAAGAAAATGATATGGTTAGTTTAACCTCTAAAGATTTAAAGGAATTAAATGTTGGAATTGCTAGAACTGAAGGAGAACCTTTTATATGGAATTTAATAGAGCCTAAAAAAGGAGAGTTTGATTTTACAATAACAGATAAGGCAGTTGGTGAAGCTGCTGATTCGCAAATTTTAATTCTTGCTACTTTATGGTCTTATGCTTTATGGGACCAAGGAGGTAAAGAAGAATGCAAAGTTGCAGAAGGTTTTAAATCAATCCCTAATTATAGATGTAAGCCTCAAGATATGGGAGCACATAAATCTTTTTTAAAAGAACTTGTTGAACGTTATGATGGTGATGATGATTTTGGGAGTTATCCAATAGAAGATTCTTTAAAAAATAAAATCAAACAAAATCCTGTAATTTATTGGGAAATAAATAATGAGGTTGATTCACCAGGACTTCGATTTTTTGCAGGCAGTCTTGAAGATTATTTTGATTTATTGAAAAATTCTTATGAAGCAATTAAAGAATCTTGTGAAGAATGTCAAGTTGTTATTGCTGCTCCTGTTGGCCCTCCTACTGGTTCAGTTAAAAATTATTATTCTTCTTTACTTTCCCTTGGGGCAGGGAATTATTTTGATATTTATAATCTTCATGATTCAATGAGTAAATTAAAAGAGACAATTGGAACTATAGATAAACCTGTTTTTGTAACAGAGGCTGGCGGGGGTAAAGCACCAGAGATGGCTAAAATAGCAATTTCATTAGCTGCTGATGGATTTGCATCGGCTTTTTTAAGTGCAGTGCCAACTAAGGGAAAATATGACCAGAAAACTAGTATATTTGGACAAAGTGAAGAAGAGTTTTTTGAAGAACATATAGTGGGTAAAGATGGTTCAAAAACCTTACAATATTATGCATTACAAACACTTGCAACTGAATTAAAATATTTCCAAAAATTAGAGCCTTATGAAGTTAAAGAAGGAGTAACTGGATTTAAATTTTATTTTGAAGATAAGGCTCCTATATATATCTTTTTTATTGGTGAATTAGTTAGATATTCAACTGATCCAGCATTTCAAATTGGAAATGAACAAGAAACTCTCTCTCTAGATTTTGAAGAATTTTTAGTTAAGGATTTATATGGAAATGAGGAAACAAAAAGTAAATCTTTTACCTTACAAAAAGATAATGTTTATTTTGTTACAGAGATTAAATAAATGAAATCAAAATATATTATAATAGGAGCAGTAATTTTAGTACTAATAGTTGGAATTATTTTTATTATTAATCCATTTAAACAAGAAGCAGAAACAGAAGATGAGGGAAACGGACAAATACCTGATTCTGAGTTGCCAGAAGAAGATATTGAACCTATTGATTTAACTCAGCTTACTTCTTTTACAGAACAAGAAGGCAAGGCTGTTGACCCTGATTGGAGTGTGGATGGAAGCCAAATAGTTTTTTGCCTTATGAAAGGACAAGCACAAACACTGTATTTGATTAATTCTGATGGAACTGGGCTCACAGAAATCGGTCCGGGCTTTGATCCGTCCTGGAGTCCTATAGAAAATAAAATAGCATACACGTCAAATAATCAAATTTACACTATGAATTCTGATGGAGAAGAAATTACTCAATTAACAACTGGAGATAGTAATGCGAATCCTGCCTGGAGTCCAGATGGAACAAAAATTACATATACTTCTTATGGCGGGGAGGCATCAATTTGGACAATGAATGCTGATGGAACAGGAAAAATTCCTCTAACTACTTCTACAGATGGGGAAAGTAGTCTTCCATCTTTTAGTTATGATGGTTCAAAGATTGTTTATGTTAAAGGACCAACATGGAATTCTCTTATTGAAATGTTTCCAACAAAATTAAATGAAATTTGGGTCATGAATGTTGATGGTTCAAACAAGCATATGATTTATGCACCAAGTGATAGTTTTCAATGGCCATTTCAAAGAGCATGGAATAAAAATAATAAGATTTTGTTTATGAAAAATGGGATTTCAAGAGAGCTTCCAGAAATGTTTGTTATAAATTCTGATGGAACAAATCCTAAACAAATGGTTAGTCCTACAATGGATTCTTCTGGCAGGCCTAATTATTTTTATCTTGACTCTGTTTGGGATAACACTTATAATAAAGTAGTAGCTGTCAGAAAAATAATAGATGGGGCACAAAATGTTGTTACCTTTTCTTGGGAAGAATGAAATCAAAATATAGTATAATTGGAATAATAATTTTAGTGATAGTCTCATTTTAAAAAGAAGATTCCTTTTGGTAATTCAGATAAAAATAAAGGGCGTTAAATAAATCCTAACCGCTCGGCGTGCACACCATTTAACAACCTAAAACCCCCTGCAAAAAACTTTATAAATCGTTATATCTCCTAGTCTACTGTAGACTAGGTTGGCAGGTTAGCCCTCTGCTGTTTGCAAATGGGCTTTATGGCAGACTGCAAGGAAGTGCGTGATTAGTGCGTTGAAAAGTCTTTGTTTGGACGTTGACGTTTTGTCCGCTTTGATCTTGCATATGCGAAACGGGTCAGACTTTGATCGGAGCAGCCCTAAACATTTGTTAAGATGCTTAGCAGGTCGCAGAGCTGAGGAAGAATGAAGGTAGCTTTTCAGTAATCTTTGAGCAACCCTCTGGGTCTACACTTAAACACTAATT
>DAOWJD010000056.1 GCA_030640565.1 Nanobdellota archaeon | reverse complement strand
ATTCTTTTACTACCCTCTCTTTTATACTCAGTTAAAGTTTGTCTTTTCCTTTTCTTTTTGAAAATTGATCTGAAAAGAACTTTCTTGGTTTTCTTTTTACTGGTTTTTTTATGCATTATGTTGTGATATATAAAAATCATTAAAATTATTATAATTAAAATTATGCCGATCATCAATATATTTGTTGATGAAAGGAAAGGTTTTTTTCCAATATTAAACCATGCACTTGAACTGCCGACCTCTCCATTATAGCTTGCTCTCACATAAAAAATATATCTTCCAAATTTTTTATCTTCTGGAATCTTGAACTCTTTTATAAAACTTGTTTTAGTCTCTACAGCAATTGTTTCATGTTCAGAAAGCATTCCATTCTCCTCTCCATCTTTTATAATATAATCCATATGCACATCAACACGTCCTGTTTCCCCTAAATTAAATAATTCTACTTTTGCAAATAACTCTTCTCCAGGCATTAGATACAAGAATCTTTTTGGTATTTCTATTTTAACATCAAATAATGGTTTTTTTGTTTCAACTTCAACAGCAATTAAGACTTCTTTTTCTATTCTCCCTTCCTTTACAAAAATCTTTCCTATATATAAATCAGGAACAGTGTTTTCTCTTGCTAAAAAATCTAAAATAATTACTTTAGATTCACCAGCACCCAAATAAAATTCTGTTTCATCTATTTTTATAAAATCTGAAAGTTTTGAATCTTCTAAATTTATCTTTATTTCTGTATTACCTATATTTTTTATTAAGAATGATTCGCTTTTTGTTTCTCCTTGTTTTAAGGTAACAGAAATGGTTTCTCTGTTAATAGAAAAATCTTTTGTAATTGTAGTTCCCCCACCACCCCCTCCTCCAGATGGGGGTGGAACTTCTCCTGCAGGAGTTTCTTCTGCACTATATGTTGTGAATTGCGTAACATTAAATTTCAATGTTCCTCCAGAATAACTTTCTTCTGTGCATATTAATGAAGAACAAACAGAACCATCTTTCAAAATTCTTGGATTAGTGAAAGTTAGATTATAAAGCCATAGAGTAGATGCTTTGTTAAAATTTGGCAAAGCAATGCTATTTATTTCAATATTATTTGATGAAATATCTGTATTGGTGTCAAGATATGTTTCATTATTGCTTACATCGGCATCAGCTGTTAGATTAATAGCTTCGTTGAATCTTATTTTTCCCCAGTCAGTATCTTCAAGAATAATATCGCTTAAATTTTGTAGTTCTTCATATGAAGAAGTATTGAAATCTGTTGAAGAACCCTTTATTGAACCTGCGTATTCATCATAAATTACTCTAAATTTAGGTATATTAACAGTAAAAGTCACATTATCAGAGGTTTCATTTCCATCTGTGTTATTAGCATAAAGATAAAGTGTATGGCTTCCTTCTGTAGAAATATTAAAAGTTGTGTTTCCAGAAATTGTTGTGTTGCTCCCTGTCAAATCAAGATTATACCATATATCGTTTTCATAATTTGTAAAATATTCTAATAGTAAATTCTCTTTTGTTATATATGTGTGATTTTTTGGTTTTATTATTGTTATAGTCGGAGATTCAACAGTAATACTTATAACAACAGCAAAATTAGCATTTGTTGCTTTTCCTGTAACTGCTTCTCCTGTCAGTGTAGTGCTTCCTGTTATACTATCTGAATTAATTGAGTTAATGGATAAGAATAAGAAACAGATAGTTAGTAAAATAATCACTTCTTTCTTTTTGGTTCCCATAATTAGAATAAAAAAACAATGTATTTAAAATTTATTGGACTGTTGATTATAAACAAAATTATTTCTTTTTTTGTTTTTTCTTAATTACTGCCATTGCAATTCCTGCTACTAAAATTATAATTAATGCCCAAACCCATAATTCTATGGGTTTTTTTTCTGATAATGTATAAAGTTCACTTTCTTGTTCTCCAACAACTTCCACAGGGAAATTACTTGTAAAAGCTCCTGTCATTCTAATCATTCCTCCTTCTCCTGAAGCAATCTGTTTGAAAGAGGCAACCACTTTGTAAATTGTTCCAACTTTTGCGTCTTCAGGAACTTCAACATCTATGTTTACTTTTTTGTTGATTTCACCAGAAGGAACAGAATATTCATTGCTTTTATCCTTTAAAGTTGCAATCTCACTTTCAATAGTTGCTGCTAAACTCATATCTTCTGGATCTGTGTTTTGTAATGTTAATTGCACTATTTTTGATTCACCAGGTGCGAGTTTTAATGGGTTATCATCCCAATATGGTCTTGCGATTCCTGCAGCTGTTATTAGCGAAATAGATAATACCAATATAAAAGCTGATAAAATTAACACTCTTTTTTTCTTTGTCATTACATCTGCGGCAAGGATACCTCGGCTTTTAAACCGAGCGAGGAATTGCCGCCTTCCTTATAAAATTTAATTTCTTGAAT
>DAOWJD010000004.1 GCA_030640565.1 Nanobdellota archaeon | reverse complement strand
TTCTCTGCGATTTTCTCTTCTTTTGTCTTTTTTTGTTTTCTTGGCATTTTTATGAAGAAGAATGAGAGTTTTTATAGGTTTTTATTAAACCTCAAAAATCTTCTCTTTTCTGCTGACATTCATAACATGTGTTTTTCCTATTTTTTCTTCAATTCCACCTGCTTCATGGATATGTGAATGTATTAAAATATCTGGATGAAATTTTTCTATAGCATCTCTTACAGCTTTTGAACCCTCAACACCAAACATTTCTGTCTTACTTCCTACAGGATGGATATGGGTTACCATGATTTTCTTTTTTGCGTTTTTTATTTCTTCATGCCCTTTTTCAAGAAGTTTAAATATATTTTTATCACTTATTTGATATATTCCAATATTTGCTGTTCCCGCCCCAAAGATTCCAACATCATTTTCTATAAATCCATATCCATGGATATTTTTTACATTATACCTCTTTGCTAAAAAATCTATTGTAGCGGGAGATTCATGATTCCCAGGAATAAGGAAAACTTGTTTTTTTGCTTTTACAAAAGGACCAATTAAGTTTTCAGTTGACTGTTCTTCCATGATTAAATCACCGGCAAGAATTACAAGATCAACTTCTTCTTTTTTTGCTTTTTCAGCTAATCTTTTTATAAGATCGACATCTCTGTGAATGTCTCCTATTGCAAGAATCTTTGTTTTCTTTTTCATTTTCTTAAAAGCAAAAAATAGTTAATAAACATTTTTAAATTATAGAGAGGCGTGATTGGTGTTACCATTTTAAAATTAATAAAGGTAAAGGTTTAAAAATGCTTGTCTGATATGTATTATAAGAAATAGCGGTTTCAAAACATTTAAAAGCAAACCACTATCAGAATATATACAATAAGAACACATGTTAAATACTACAATGAAAGACAACTTTGATATCTTTTTCAGGAGAAAGCCGGCCTTGATGTTGGTCTCTTTGAAAAAAAACACAAGAATGAGGTATGGTAGTATATTGGCTAAGGAAGTTGATTGTACCTATAGCCATGCAGTAAAGATTCTACAGACACTTGAGATATTAAGTTTGGTTAGTTTTGAAAAAAAGGGGCGAATAAAAATAATAAGACTGACCAAGAAAGGGAAAGAAGTTGCAGATGCAATTGAGAATATCCAAAAACTCGTAAGATAATTCTGACTGCTACCGCCCCAATGATTCGTTTTTCTTATTAAGTAATCTATCGGATGGGTTTTGAGAAAAATTTATAATATATTTGCTCTTTAAATGTTTAAGATGGTTTTACAATACAAATCTAAAGGCGAGACTAGATGGAAGAAGTATCCTGGAAAAGATAAGATAAAAGGAAGTGTTAGTAGTTATGATTTTAGATTATTAAGTGGAGATAAAACTAAAGTTCTAGCAAAAGGAAATTATTCTAAAGTTCTGAAGAGATTCGGATAGATTGAGTTTTTTAAGCATCGAAAGTGAGCTTTTCATAAGCTTTATAGAATTCTTGAACTTCTTCAGGAGTAGCAGGGATATCAATATATTTATTACTAGGGATAAATATTGTTCTTTCTGAAGATACTATTAAATCATGCGGACTTATCTTTTTTCTTAGAAAATCTGTTGCAACTAATTTAGCTAAATCTGTTGGGCTTTTTCCCATTCCTATTCTTTTTTCAGTTTTAGGCTTATTCTCATCAAATCTTCCCTTGAGAATATCAACACTATACTCAATTTCTTGTTTTCTTAAAAGATATTTTCTTTTATATAATACCCAAGTTCTCATAATCCTTAGCAGAGTTTTCTCTTTTTAAGAATTATTGTGATGAGAATTATGGCCCTGGAGGGATTTGAACCCCCGACACCTGGATTAAGAGTCCAGTGCTCTAACCAGACTGAGCTACAGAGCCTGCTTATTTATATTCTCTCCATGTAAAATCACACTTTGTACATTTGAAGAATTTTGTTTCTGCTTCATCACTTGCACGGGTTTGAAGAGCCCAGAAATATACTTTTTCATGCCCACATTTTTTACATTCTTGTTCTATTATAGGGTGTACTTCAATATCTTTTTCAGAAATAATACTGATTTTCTTTTTTTCTTCAATCTTTTCAGAGCTTTTTAACTTTACCTTGCCTTTTGCGAGATAGCCGCATCTAGGACAACGATCTCTTTTATTTTTTTGGATAAGGACAGCACCGCATTTTGGACAAAATTCCATTTGAAATATCTTTAAATTTACTTTGTTATTCTTGTTTAAAATAATTTAAAAATCTTCCTATTGATGTCATTTTTCACTGCAAAGACCTTTTTCCGAAAGAGGTTTTTGCCATTCGTAAAATATGAGTTTTATCCAACCTAAATAAGGAGCTAGTTTTAGACTAGCTTTTCCAACTAATTGATTTTCAGTTATTTCTTTTTCAAAGCTTAACTGCCCCATGTTATTATCTCCTAAAGTAGAGAAAACTTTTTCGTTGTTTATTTCTTTTATATCAACTATTCTGTGGATTACAGGATTCCTCTGGTTTACATTAAAAATAACTATGTCTCCCACGACCAGTTTTTCAGGATCTGCTTTAGTTATGAGGAGAATGTCCCCTTTATTAAATCCATTTTGCATTGGAAAATCCTTGAAATCCAACTTATTTATTATGAATTCAGGATATTTATCTTCTTGCCGATCCCACCAATTATCAAAGTCAGAAAATAAGTTTCCTTTGTGATACATACTGCATGATTCAACAATTGCTAAAGGTAAAGAGGTTCCTGTAACTAAGCTAAGAAAAGGAAAAAATATGAATTTTATAAATACAAATAAGAAAACAATTGAGAATAACCAACCTTTAAAGCCATTGTCTTTCCAGAGAAGATACCAAAATTTCTTCAGAAATCTTTTTCCCCCTTTTTCCAAGACCATGTTTAAAAATAACTTTTGATAGTTTTTAAAATGTTTCATAATATATTTTCAAGAACCAAAATGTTTAAATAGTATATCTTTGTTCGTATACACACGAGGTATATATCCCTACTTACCTCTTTTCAACCCAGCCGTGTCTTATGACACGGTTGAATATTAAAAACAAAATAAAACAAAAGAAAAAACATGGCAGATATATTTGATAACACAATTCTTTGTAGAAATTGTGATATAAAAATGAAGAAGGCAGAAATAATTAAAAATGGATTTATTCTAAGAGCAGTTATCTGCCCAAAGTGTAGCGGCAAAATTATTCATCCTACAGATGAACAGGAATACAATAGATTTATAAATTTAAAGAACAAAGAATTCAGAGTTAAAATGAGATTAGTAGGAAATAGCTATGCTGTTTCAATCCCCAAAGAAATTGTCTCTTTTATAAGGGAACAGGAAAAAATTATGGGGGATATGGTAAAGTTATGTTTTGAAGAGGCAGATAAATTGTCTCTGAATTTCGGAAAAATAAATGAAATAAAAAAACACAGAAGATAAAATGACAAAAAAAGAAGTTCAGCTTAAGGTTGTTGAAGCACAACAGGATGATGCTTATAAAGGAGTAGCAAGAATAGATGGTGAAGTTATGAGGGAGCTTGGCATCAGAAAAGGAGATATTATTGCGATTAAAGGAAATAGAGAAGGTGTGGCGATTGCTGATAGAGCATATCCTGCAGATGTTGGAGAAGGAATTATAAGGATTGACGGAATTCTAAGAAAAAATGCAAAGACAGGTATTGGAGAAATAGTAAAAGTTTCAAAGGCAGAAGTTAAAGAAGCAAAAAAAATAATAATTGCCCCTGCACAGAAAAATATAATGGTTCAGGCAGAACCTGAGAGTTTAAGAAATGGTTTATTGGGAAGAGCTGTTGTTAAAGGAGATGTTGTTGTTCTTGGAGGAGTTCAGAGAAGAAAAGATTTGCTTTCTGATGAATTTGGCGGAGAATTTGGAGATATACTTGGGGATATGTTTGGAAACATGGGTTTTGGTCAGCTTGGAGGAGGATTTACGCAAATTAAATTTTTAGTTATAAATACAAGTCCAAATCAACCAGTTATAATCGGAGAAAATACACAGGTTTCCTTAAGTCCTAAGGCTGTTGAATTAACAGATGAAAACATTCCTGAAATAAATTATGAAGACATTGGTGGACTTTCAGAAGAAATTAAAAAAATAAGGGAAAT
This sequence comes from Nanobdellota archaeon, assembly GCA_030640565.1. Classification (GTDB taxonomy): domain Archaea; phylum Nanobdellota; class Nanobdellia; order Pacearchaeales; family GW2011-AR1; genus ASMP01. Next base: position 2,640 of record DAOWJD010000004.1, on the reverse strand, counting down.
GGTAGAGATTCCTATGAAACACCCTGAAATTTTCCAGAGACTTGGTATAGAACCTCCAAAAGGTGTTTTGCTTCATGGTCCTCCTGGAGCAGGTAAAACTTTGTTAGCTAAAGCTGTTGCAAATGAGTCTGAGGCTAATTTCATACTTTTGAATGGTCCTGAAATTATGTCAAAATTCTATGGTGAATCTGAGAAGAAAATAAGAGATATTTTTGAAGAAGCAGAAAAAACATCCCCAACAATTATATTTATTGACGAAATTGATGCAATAGCTCCAAAAAGAGAAGAAGTTACAGGAGAAGTTGAAAGGCGTGTTGTTTCCCAATTGTTAACAGCGATGGATGGTCTTAAATCTAGGGGAAAAGTGATTGTTGTTGCTGCAACAAACAGAGTTAATGCTATTGATCCTGCTTTAAGAAGGCCTGGAAGATTTGATAGGGAAATAGAAATAAATGTTCCAAGTAAAGAAGGAAGACTTGCAATTTTAAAAATTCATACAAGAGGAATGCCTCTTACAAAAAATGTTAAACTTGAGGAAATTGCTTCTATAACACATGGTTTTGTTGGAGCTGATTTAGAAGCTCTTGCAAAAGAAGCTGCTATGAGTGTTCTAAGAAAACTTCTTCCAAAAATTAATCTTGACCAAGAAGAACAAATTCCTCAAGAAATTCTTGCAAAATTAATTGTTAAACATGCTGATTTCATAGATGCTCTTAAAAATGTTAGACCTTCTGCAATGAGGGAAGTTCTTGTTGAGACACCTAATGTTAACTGGGAGGATGTTGGAGGGATTGATATGGTTAAGCGAGAACTTAAAGAAGTTGTTGAATGGCCTTTGAAACACCCTGAAACCTTTAAAAGAATGGGAATAAGACCTTCAAGGGGTGTATTGCTTTATGGTCCGCCTGGAACAGGTAAAACTCTTCTTGCAAAAGCTGTGGCTAAAGAATCTGAAGCAAACTTTATTCAAGTTAAAGGTCCAAGCTTGCTAAGTATGTGGGTTGGTAAATCAGAAGAAGGAATGAGGAAAGTCTTTGAAAGAGCAAGACAAGTTTCTCCATGTATTATTTTCTTTGACGAAATTGATGCGCTTGCAGGAAAGAGGGGAGTTGAAGTAGGAACAAAAGTTACTGAAAGGGTTTTAAATCAACTGCTTGCAGAAATGGATGGGCTTGAAGACCTTAATGATGTTTTAGTTATTGGTGCAACAAATCGACCAGATATGCTTGATCCAGGACTTTTAAGACCTGGAAGATTTGATAAAGTTCTTTTAGTTGGAGCACCTAAAGAAGAAGGTAGACTTCAGATTTTGAAAATTCACACAAAAAACATGCCTCTTGCAAAAGATGTTATTCTAGAAGATCTTTCAAGGAAAACAATAGGATTTACAGGAGCAGATATTGAGGCATTTGTGAGAGAAGCTGCAATGATTGCTCTGAGAGAGAGTAAGGAAACAAAGCAAGTGAGAAACAAACACTTTAATGAAGCTATGAAAAAGATAAAACCAAGTGTAAGCAAGCCAATACTTGAAGTTTATAAAAAGATGGAAGATAGTTTCCTAAAATCTGCAAAGGCAGCTGTTCCTGTTGAAGGTTCTTATTTTGGATGATTACTCACTCGTCACAATAACACCATCTTCTGAGATTAAAATCGTCTGCTCTGTTTGGCTGACTTTGCTTCCTGCTACTTCTACAAGCTGAGCAAACTGGTACAGGTTTCCATTATCTTCTAAATGCTTTAAACCAAACAAAGCCTTTATTCCTATCTTTTTTACAACCCATCTTGAGCAAAAAGGCAAAGTATTATATTCTTTTGTTATAAATTCAAGAACTTCCCTTGAAATAGGATTTCTTATATTTTTTGTATCTTTTAATTCATAAATTCCAGAAGGTTTTCCGTCATGAACTTTTCCACTGCCTGTTGTTGCAAAAGGCTCAAAAGCATAAACACCTTCTTTAAACTTTATTTTTCTGTTGTCATTAACATTAGGAATAGTAATTCCAGAATGTAGTTCATAATTATCCATGCTGTGTCCTGAGAGATTTATTATAGGGGAAAAACCATGAGATTCTATTGTTTTAGAAATTATGTCTCCTGTTTCATTCGTGGATATATCCACCACTACCCCATCCACCACCCCTTTATCTTTTATTAACTTAAGTGCACTATCAAGAGCATCTTCAGAAGCTTTTATAAGTTTTTTATTCTCCTCGCTGTTTTCTAAATCAACTGAAAAAGCATTATCAGCTACCCAACCGTCAATGTGAACTCCAAAATCAACTTTTAATAAACCATGAGCCAGAGTTTTATCATCATGTGAAGGAGTATAATGTGCAGAAATATTATTTATGCTAAGATTTACAGGGAATGCGGGTTTTCCTCCTAGCTCTTCTGTTTTTGCTTCAATTTTCTCTGCAATTTCTAAGAGAGGAACATCTTTCTTTATAATGGTTCTTGCATATTTTCTGACTTCTGAAGCTATTTTGCCTGCCTTAAGGATTTTTTCTTTGTTCATTACATCTGCGGCAAGGATACCTCGGCTTTTAAACCGAGCGAGGAATTGCCGCCTTCCTTATAAAATTTAATTTCTTGAATAGGAGAAGGCCTGGATTCTAGGCCTTCTGAAATAAAAAAACGAAT
>DAOWJD010000042.1 GCA_030640565.1 Nanobdellota archaeon | reverse complement strand
CGTGTTTTTGCTGAAAAAATCAAAGAAGTCACAATAAAAGATATTGCTTCTGAAATTGAGCTTGATTTCAGCAATAAAAAAATAGAAATAAAAATTGATAAAGAAGGAATAAGGCAAAGCCATATTACATTAAAAAAAGTTATTGACAGACTTTGTGAGCTTAAATTTGATGCAAAAGAAAAGACAGATTCAATAATCATTAATGCTTCTGAAATGGATTTTAAAGAAATTTATAAACTTAAAGAAAAACTCAAGGAGACTATAATTTCTGGCATCAAGGGAATAAAACAAATTTTGATTGTAAAAAAAGATAGGGATTATGTTGTTATGACTCTTGGAACTAGTTTGAAAAAATTACTGGAATTGAAAGAAATCGTTCCTGAAAAATTGATTTCAAATGATCTTCACGAGGTTGCAAGCGTGTTTGGAATTGAAGCTGCAAGGCAGTTTATTATTAATGAAATTCAGGAAGTTTTAAACACTCAGGGGTTAAATATTGATAAAAGACACTTAAAGTTCATTGCAGATGCTATGACTAATACAGGAGAGGTTAAAGGAGTGACAAGAATAGGAATTATTGCACAGAAATCTTCCATACTTGCAAGAGCTACTTTTGAAACTCCCACCAAACAGTTTGTAAATGCAACTATCAAAGGAAATAAGGATTATCTTACAAGTGTTATTGAAAATATTATATTGAATCAACCAGTCCCTATTGGAACAGGACTTCCAGGACTTCTTGTAAAGGTGGTTGGGCCATTGACAAAAAAAGAATCTGAGAAAAAAATCGCTGAAAAACAGCTCGTTGAAGAAGTTAGTAAGTGATTCTATTAGGGATAGTAATTTAATTAAGCAATTCTTTTTTCAAGACCAGGTCCTAAATTTTTTCTAAATTTCTTCTTAACTTTTTCTTTTGTCATCTTTCTTGCTCTAGTAATATAAACATTGGTCATATCAATTGCATCCCCAACCACAGGGATAAAAGACGCCCCTTCATATAAAGCCCATTTAGGTAGTGCTTTCCAGTCTCCTGTCTTTATTCCATAATAAATTGCATAAATTCCTTTAGGTATTCCTTCAACAACTTCTTCTCCTGCCGAGATTAAACTACTTAATCCTGCAGTAAAAGGTGCGGCAGCATCGCTTGCAAGTCCGAGGACGCTAGAAACCCTATCCCAACTATCAATAACCCTTGCTCCACGTATTACATTTTTATATTTTTTAAATGCTGAAACAATCTCTTTTTCAAGTAGCTCCCTATACTTTGGATTTTCAACTATTGCCAATCTTATTGATTCATCTTCTCTTAATATCTCGTTGACTAAATCGCTTGGATTATCACGAGAAAACATTGGCAAAATTTTTCCTGCTGCCTGTTTTAACCTTCCTGCAGAATATTTTGCTTTTAATTTTTTGCTTACCATTTAGCCCATTTGTGATGCAATATTCTCAAGATATGCATTTTTCTGTTTTTTTAAATCATATGCAATCTCCTCAAGTTTCATTCTATCCTCGAGTTTTTTTGCTGTTTTTCTTTCTTTTCTACCTTTCATAAAACCTTTTATTGTTTTATATGCAGTATAAATTCCTGCAAGACCGATTAGTGGAACCTTTATCTGACTCCAGATTAAATAAGCTCCTCCAAAAGCTATTTTTTTCCCGATTGTTAAAGGATTCAAGATATTGAAGAGGTTAAACTTAGGATTAGCTAGACCATGTAGGAAATTATCGGCAAAGTACCCACCAATTAAAAAAGGACTTAATTTTAAAAGAGCTTTTGCTCCTTCTCCAAGAGCTTTCCTATAAGGGTAAAATCTTCCAGGAGTATCATAAATTAAAGCTTTTGCTCTCTCTCCAGAAAGTTTTTCTTCTATTGCAGAAATATCTCCATTAGCCAACAATCTTCTAACGTGTGGATCGTAGGATACTTTTTTACTATTTCTTTTTAACTCGTCATAAAAATATTTTGGAAGTTTTCCTTTTGTTTTCAAGGATTTAATAGATGGGTTATTTATTGCATGGGTTAGAATTTGATCAGAATTTATCCCTTCTTGAACAGCCCCGATTGGAGGATATAATTTTGCATCGGATTTAAGAACCCCTTCTAGATTAGCATTTTCCATTTTTATAACAATTAATCATGCTCGCATAGGTTACCAATCCCTTAAGCACTCCTTTATTTACCACAGGACAATAATAGTTATCTTTCAAAATCATTTTTTTAGCCGCCTCTTCCACAGGTTCTTCTATATCTAAAATTAGATTTAAAGGGTAACTCATAACGTCTTTTGCTTTTGTCTTCTTCAAATCTTTTCCAAGCGCAACAACCCTGTCATTAATATCTACTATAGAAATTATTCCAACAGGTGAATTTTTTTTACTTACTACAAAAATTCTTCTCTCTTGAAAATTATGTATCTTTTTCGCTACTTCAATGATATTATCTCCTTCTTTAACAGTAACTGGTTTTATTAATTTACAAGATTTTATTGTCTTTACCACTCTCTTTTTCATATTTTAAATAAGGAGTTCTTATTTATAAATTTTATCACAAAAGTAATTTTTAAAAGAAATAGTTTTTATTTGAAGCTCAAACAACAATAAGTTTATAAAATAAATCTGTTTGGGAAATTTATCTAATATGGTTAATACAATTGATATGCAAGATATGAGGTATATAAATTTATTTGAGAAAATAATGCGTGTGAGAACAAGATTCTGTTTTAAATATAATGAAGCAATAGTTTTTTGTGTTCCAAAAACCCAAGTGGCAAAAGCTATAGGAGAAAGGGGAAGGAACATAAAAAAAATGAGTGAAATTCTTGGTAAAAAAATAAAAGTTGTTGTAGTTCCTAATGGAATTAATGACGTGGAAATTTTTATAAAATCTGTTATCAGTCCTGTTACTTTCAAAAATATTGAAGTAAAAGATAATGAAATAATGGTTGCAGGGGGAAGCAACAAAGCAGCACTTATAGGAAGAAACAAAAGAAGACTTTTGGAAATGCAGAAGATAGTCAGAAATTTCTTCGGAAAAGAATTCAGGGTTGTTTGATTAGAAATCTCAAAAACATTAAAACAACACATTTAAAAATAAAACTCATTAATTCATCTTATGGGATTAAAAAACGCGTTAAAATTAAAGAAGAAAAGAAAGCAATTCAGATGGAAAGATAGGAAATATAAAGTGAAAACTCTGGGTCTTTATAAAAAGTCAGATTCTCTTGAAGGAGCAAATCAAGCTAAAGGAATTGTTCTTCAAAAAATCCAAAAAGAGGCAAAACAACCAAACTCTGCTATGAGAAAATGCTGCAAAGTTCAGTTGACAAAAAATGGAAAAATTGAAACCGCTTTTATTCCAGGAAATCTTGCACAGAGCTTTATTGACGAACACGATGAAGTATTAATTGAAAGAATTGGGGGAAGGCAGGGAAGAACAAAAGGAGATATTCCTGGAGTAAGATTTAAGGTTCTTCAGGTAAATGATCAGCCATTACATTTACTTATAAAAGGTAAAATAGAGAAAGGTAGAAGATGATATTCAAGATATTTGATTTGTATGAGACAGATAAAATTGTTGTAAATGATATAGGATTAAAAAGTGTGATTAATTTAAATCCAAAACTTGCCTTGAAAAGCCATGGGAGAAATGTGCAAAAATTTGGGCAAACAAAAACAAATATTGTTGAAAGACTTATCAATAAAATCGGTGTTGCAGGTCATAGAGGAAAAAAACATAAAATTATCCTTGGAACTTCTACAGGAAAATATTCAAGAAATGCAAAAATTGTTCTTGAGGCCTTTAAATTAATTGAGAAAAAAACAGGGAAAAACCCTGTTGAAGTTCTTG
>DAOWJD010000034.1 GCA_030640565.1 Nanobdellota archaeon | reverse complement strand
AGAATGAGGTATAATCATTTCAGACCACATACAAGTCTAAATAGAAAAACACCTGATGAAGTTTATAATGATTTTAGTTTATTATTTTAACCTACGACATATGTCACCTGCGTATACATCTTTTTAAAGGACAGTTAATTTTATAAATCGCCAATATAGACTTCTTTTATGAGTTTAGATTTTTTACCAGAAGAAATTGAGAAGTTACCTCCTTTTGAGGATCCAGTAGATTGGCTACAATATGGTAGAATTCCTTATAAAATACGATATAATTTAGAAGAGTCTGCTGGAGAATTAGTTAATAGGAAGTATCCTGCTTTATATAGAATAACACCTGACATGAGCCCTGGTGGGACGGATGATGAATCATTATCTATTTGGATCTGGAGAGGAATCCCAAGAGACTTTAGAAATATCCTATTCTATCATGAGTTGAAAGAGGCGGAATTTAGATTTGCAGATGGACTTTCAAGAAATGATTCTCATAAAAAAGCAGCAGCATTACACAGGGCATATGCAGAAAAGTTCCTTTCAAAAAACAGATTTAATGAATTCTTGAAATGGCAATCACAATATAAAGTGTATAGGTCATAAAGTTTATGATTTCTGCGGGTCTGCAGACATACATGGATTAGATAATGATGGTGATGGCGAGGTTTGTGAGAGTTTGCCGTAAGAGAGAAAATGCTCCCTTATTCTCCCAGCATGAACGGACTGTCACTTTTTAGTTAGAACAAATGAAAACATTTATAAAGGATAAATTTCTAGTGTTTTTATGGGATTTGGATCAGGAAGAAAGGAGAGAAAAAGACTAGCTAAAGAAGAAGAAGCAAGAATAGAGTCTGAAGAGGAACGTAAAGAAGAAAAAGAAGAAAAAGCATATGAAGCACGTGTAAAAAAATTAGAAGAACAAACTTCAAAATATTTATTAACAAGTTCTGTGGAAGCTTATGTGGGTTCTGTTGGGAAAAATTTATCTGATTATGATCAAAAAGGTGTTGATGAGGCTACTTATCTTGGACAGGATGGTTTGGAAAATGCGGTCTTGCATTGCAAAAAGAAAATGGTGAAAAAAGGAGAGGATTTGGGTGCAGAGGTTATTGTTAAAATAATGCCTTCCTTTCCTAACTCTCGATGGTATTATGGGGTTTATATGATAGGTACTGCTCTGGTTCCAAGAAGACCTAAAGAATAAACACAACAACAATACTTTTAAAGGGTTGAATTCTGGACCAGAAAACATAAGACTTATAAAGGTTATAACATATTATAACATATGGAAACCATAACTAGCAAAACTAGAGCTGTGGGAAATTCTTCAGGAGTTTTGCTACCTCGTGACTGGCTGAATAAAAAAGTAGTTGTAACTCTTGCAGAGCTGTCTGAAAAAGAAATCCTTAAGGAAATTATAGAGATTCTTTACAATAGAAAAATCCTTGATTCTGTCTCTGGAATCTACATTGTAGGAAGTTATGCGCGGAGAGAACAAACAGAAACAAGTGATGTTGATATATTTGTGATTGCAAAAACAGGGGAAAGCAAACATTTTAGTGAAAAAAACTACAGTATTACGCTTGTTTCTGTAAATGAGCTGGGAAAAATCCTAAAAAAGAATATTTTGCCTTTGCTCCCAATGATAAAAGAAGCGAAAGCTTTACTGAACGCCCCTCTTCTCGAACAATATAAGGATGTTAAGCTTACTAAGAAAAATCTTGGATTCCATATAGAAACAACCAGGTCTGCTCTGGAGGTTAACCGTCAATTCGTAAAGATAAGTGAAGAGTTAAAAGAAAAATGTCCTGATAGTGTTGTATACTCTTTAGTTTTAAGACTCAGAGGAATTTACCTTGTGGACTGTTTAATAAAGGAAAAAATGTGGAGTAAAAAGAATTTTTTAGCACTTCTAAAAAAAGTGTCTGGATCCACTGAAGCATATGAAGGATATTTAAGAATAAAAAACAACAAAAAAAGAAGAGAAACTCTTGAAATTGACAAAGCTAAGAAAATTATTGATTATATTTCTAAAAAAATAAAATCACATGAAGAATGGGTAAAAAGAAAAAGATAAAGAAATCTATTGAAAGTATTGAAAAAAGAATAAAAGAGCACAAAGAAAAAGTTAAAAAATACGAAAAAGAAGGGGGAAAAGATTATGCTTTGAAAGAATATTGGAAGAAAGAAATTGATGATTTTGAAGAAAAAAAGGAAGAGCAGATTAAGAAACTAAAAAAGAAAAAATAAATTATGTCCAATATTTACAACACACTCCTCAAACAACAAACATATTTTTAAATAGTTCTGAAAGATTATTTTAAGATGAAAAAAAACTTGGTAATCTTTATAATTGTTCTTTTTTTAGTAATTATTGTCTTTGGTTTTATAAAAATGAGCGCTGGAACAAACACACGAGTGAAATTAGAAACAACACAAGGAGATATAATTATTGCTCTGTATAGTGAAATGCCTGTTACAGCTGGGAATTTTAAGAAACTTGTTGGAGAAGGATTTTATAATGGTATAATCTTCCATAGAGTTATCGATGGTTTCATGCTTCAAGGAGGAGACCCTACAGGGACTGGGACAGGTGGTCCTGGATATGATATTTCTGATGAGTTTACAGAAACAGATTTAGATAGAAATGATAAAGGAACAATTTCAATGGCAAACTCAGGCCCGAACACAGGAGGAAGCCAGTTTTTCATAAATCTTGTTGATAATAACTTCTTAGATGGAAAACATCCTGTTTTTGGAAAAGTTGTAGAAGGCATGGATGTCGTGAATAAGATTGGAAAACTACAAACAGATGCCCATGACAGGCCTCTAGAAGAAGTTAAAATCTTAAAAGCTGTGATTTTGTAAAAGTACAATAATATTTTTAAAGAGTTGAATTCTGTGGGTTTTATGGAATGCTCCTTAGATAAAGAAATCGAATCTTCTGCTTTTGAAAAACCTGCTTGTCCTTTTCGTGGAAATAATGCTAATGAAAGATTTGACCTTAATCTCAAAGATGATGAATGCGCTCTAATACCCTTCAATTCAGGGAGTAATAAATGTGTTTATTGCCCACCATATAAAAAGAGAATAACAGAATATTTAGGTAAAGGTTACGGGTGTGATATTAATACAGAAGAAAATAAACTAAGGTTGGTCAAATGTTTAGAAGAAACAAAGAAAGAAAGAAAATTAGAAAAGGAAATGAAAAAATATGGTGTAAAAATTAATATACTACCCCCTGGAATTGCTGAAGGAGCGATTGAAACAATTGTTGATAGGGCTGGGTTGAAACTAACTCCTTATGGTGTTGCTAAAAGAAACCCAAAGTCATAAAGAATTAATTCTTATATAGATTGGAGCTAAATGGTTTTTTTTAACAAAATTATGCAGGTTCTTTGACAGAACTTAACATCCATATCCCTCCCACTAGAGAACCATAATAAGTTTTCCATATTCCGTTGCAACTAATTTTCTCTTTGGAAACTTCCATCCATCCAAAATAATATAATGGATTAGGTCTTAGAGCACAAAGCCTGTGTCTGGTATCTATAGTATATACTTTCTCAAACCTCATTCTTATCTCATGCTTAGTTGCCCCCTGCCCTTGTTTAATTGTCCCATATATATCTGATTCACCAAAAATATCCTCTCCTCTTGCAACAAACCTTCCTGATTTTGAATTAAAAGAAAGTATATCTACTTCAAAATCAAAATTCTGAGGCTTAAATCCTAAAATTTGTTTCGCTTCTACACTTATTTTACTAAGATCTATGCCTTTTATTTCTCCTTGTTTAACCTCTTCACTTCTTTGAAAATATCCTGTAAGAACAAGTTTTTCTATCTGGCTTAAATCATCCAACATTGCTTTTTTAGCTTGTTTTTGTTTTTAAAGATTATTGTGGTTTTTTCTTTATCCAATCTTCGCCTGGACGCTTTTAAATCGTGTCTTTTTGTGGTTTATCTTTTTTATTCTCTAATTCCTTAATTAATCTTTTTCCTTCTTCTCCTGATATAACTTTTTGCCATACTTTCATCAAAGTAGTTGAGAACCCATCCATTTCATCTTCCATATATTCTTCAAATTCTTTAATATCATTTGGTGCAAAATGATGGCAATCGCCACAAAGAGTTATAATGTTGTCTAGATTATCTTCTCCACCTATAACTAAAAGGGTTATGTGGTGTGCTTCTAAAATTCTCGCTGTTTTATCTTGAATTTTGCATTTTTGGCAAGTAAAATCATCTCTTTCAAAAGCTTTTTTTCTTAGTGTTTGGTTTCTTTTCCTCATTTTTATAAATCATCAATTGGGCTTTTAACGCTTTTCAGTTGTTCTTTGGAAATATGGGTATATAATTCGGTAGTTGAAATTGAACTGTGGCCTAAAAGTTCTTGAATTTTCCTTATATCTACCCCATTCTCAAGAAGGTGTGTGGCAAAACTGTGTCTTAAAGTGTGTGGGTGTGCTTGTTTTTCTATTTCTGCTTTTTTTGTAGCTAATCTTACTATTTTTTGGATATTTCTATCTGTTAATCTTCCTTTTGGGCCTGTAAAAAGATATTCTTTATCTAATCCCTGTTGTTTTGCTGCTTGTTTTTTTAAAGATTTTAACAAAAAGTTTGGAATGTTAAAAATCCTATCTTTTTTGCCTTTTGCTTGTCTAACATAACCTATTGCTTCTTCAAACTTCAAATCATTGACTTTAAGATTAATCAACTCTGAAACCCTAAATCCGCAAGCATAGATAAAAGAAACCATTAATCTGCTTTTTTTATTAGGAAGAGCATTAATCAATCTTTTTATTTCTTCTTTTGTCAAGACAGCAGGAATCTTTTTTTCTTTTTTTGGGCGCTTTATACCAACAGTTATGTCTTTATTTAAAATATTTGAATAAGCAAATCTTAATGCAGATAAAAATACAATTATTGAGGATGATGATTGGTTTGAGATTTTTTCTGCTAAAATGGATTTTACATCATCTATATTCATACTTTCTGGAGGTTTTTTAGTGAAATTCAAGAGTTCTTTATTAGCTCTAAGATAATTTCTAATTGTGTAATCAGAAGATTTTGAGATTTTTAATTCGACAATGATCTTATCTAGAAATTCTTTGGGAATCATTTTAATCTAAAATTCTTAATTGATTTGATTAAATCACCTTTTTCTAAGGTTAATAGTTGAATTGAGTTAATTTTTGTAGAAAATTTTATGTTTTGGGATTTTAGATCTTTTATAGTATTATCTATTTCTTTTTTTGATTTAAATTTTTTTAGAGTTACATGTGGAGAATATCTTAAAATTTTTGGGTTTTTGAAATTTTTTAGAATTCCTGAATTTAAGTTTCTATAAATTTCCATAAATTGAGATTTTCCTTGATCTATTGCTAAAGACAAATAATGCCCTTTTTTTGATTTTTTTAAACCCTTTAAAGTTATTTTAAACGGCTTTATGTTTTCAATTGATTTTTTGATGTGTTTTTCTAGAGTTTTTTGGTTTTTAATTTCAAATGGATAAACTAGTGTTATGTGTGGTTTACGTTTCTTATAAATAAGGGGTAGTTTGATTTTTAGTTGTATCTTTATTGCTTGCTTCATTTTTCTTTGATTTCCTCTTTTTCCATAATTTGGGTTGTACGAACTTTTTTATAAAATTATGTAATTACTGGGGGGTTCGCACAATATAGGTTGTACGAAGTTTTTATGAGGGAATTGGTAAAAATAGAGAAAAACGCATTTTAAGCTGTTTTTTAGTGGTTTTTTGGTTGTTCTTTGGGTCTTTTTGGGTGTTTTTGGGTGTTTTTTAGATCTTTTTGACCCATATGTTCACTTAGATTAACTTAATTAAAATATAAAAAAATAAAAAAATGTAAAAAGGAAAGGATTGGAAAAAGTCTTATTTCCTTTTCTTGCTATAGTTTCTTGATAGCTTGCCTATACCCACAATCAATACTGCTAGAGCAACTACCCATGCTACCCATGTATCAGCTAGACTCCAAAGTGCTATTCCTGGAGCAGCTAAGATGAGTAAAACACCAATAAGAGTAACAAGCCACGCCGTTAGTTTTGCCATGATCTCCTCCTTTTTTATTAAATAAATAAATAATTTCTGAATTATAAATCTTTCTTTTTAAGTGGTGTTGTGCACTAAGGTTATCTTTGTGCAAGGGGTTTAAAGGGCTTTTTAGGTGTTTATTTTTAAACGCCTGTTTGGTGCTGTTCTAAACAGCTGTTTGGTGGTGTTTGGTGGTGTTTATTTATGCTTTTTCCATTGGAAACGCAGGGGCTTCGACACCTCTTTTGTATTTTTATGAGAAATTTGTAGTTTTAAGTGTATGTTAAAACTAGTTTTTGTCGTCGAAAAAGAAAGGTTTTTAAAGAATAAAAAACAAATACTGTTATGTTTGGATGGTTTTTTAGAAAAAAAGAGGTAGAAAATTTAAAAGAAGATACAAAAAAGGGTTTTGACTCTGTTAAAAAAGACATAAATTCTATAAGCGCCTGGATCAAACACCTTGATTCTGAAAGAAATTTGCAAAAAAGGGATGTTGAAGAGATAAAAAGTATTTTGTCGTCGATAAATAATGAAATTGATGGATTAAAGAATGTGGTTTCTATTATGAATGAATTAAAACCAAAGGGCCAATATCAAACACCCAAACAGCTGTTTGGTAAACAAACAGGTGTTTATGCTGTTCAAACAGCTGTTCAAACAGCTGTTCAAACACCTAATTTTGACCAATTTTCAGTAACTGAAAGAGCTATTTTGTGGGTTGTTTTAAATGCAGATTTGAAATTAAGTTATGATGACCTTGCAGCAATTCTTGGAAAAGAAAGATCAACAATTCGTGGTCATTTGAATCGGATCAAACAAAAAAGCCCTGGTTTGTTAGAAGAAGTAATAGAAAGGAATGGTAAAAAGCGAATATTTATTCCTGAAGGAATAAAGGAAAAATTGTTGAAAAAGACAAAAGTGAGGATCAAAGAGCCTAAAAAACCTGTAAAAAGGCATAAAATACACTAAATTTAAGTGTTTAAATCGAAAAGTGAGTGTTAAATAACACTTATTCGGTAGGGGGCTTAAATGGTTAAATACCCCTAAGTTGAAGAATTGTGGAAAGAGAGGCTATTTTCTTAAGATTTTGTGAGATTGAGAGTTGAATGATTTTGTTGTTGAGTCTCTTTTTATCGACGGGGATTCCTTTTTTTATAAGTCTTCCAATATAATCTCTTATAGAGCTCTCTGTGAGACCAAGCTTCTTAGCAATGGTTTTATAGTCGGTAGGGCCTGTTTCTTCATCAATTTGATAGAGTGTTGAGAAGACTAGTATTTCTTGTTCTGTAAGTCTTTTGAATTTTAATCTAATTTCTTTTTTTATGCTATCTAAGGAGTCAAGAATTTTTGCAGCATCATCTATTGAATCTTTTGTTATTTCCTCTGTTTTTAATTCAATTTCGTGTTTGTTGTCTGTCTGTCTGTCTGTCTGTCTGTCTGTTGGAACCCCTTGATTTCCAGTGGAAAACACCATATTTTGGGGTTTTAAGGCTTCTAAAGGTTTGTCATGTGTCGAAGGATGTGTCGAAATTGTTGGTTTTTCACTATGTTGTGTCGAAGTAGTATTTGGGGTTTTTTCATGTATTTTTTCATTAATCTGCTCTAAAATCTGACAAATTTCTCCTATTTCTTGCTGTGTTTTATTTAGTTCTAACTTAACATTTTTAAGCTCTTGGAACAAAAAATCCATATCTGTTTTTACTTTTTGAAACGCTTGCTTAATCTCATCCATCTAAAAAAGAAACCTTAAGGATATAAAAACTTTCAGATGATTTAATATATATTAGGAGTATTATGGTGCTTGTTTATTGTTGTAAGCTTGATAAGCTGCATCGCTTAGTCTCCATCTAGATCTCTTTAGATAAGGTTTTCCTTTAGGATTTTTCTTTATCTCCACAACAAGATTTTTGTTTTTCAGCTCTAAAAGAAGTTTTTTTATAAATTCTTCATCTCTAGCTGTTTCTCTAGCTACAAATGAGGTAAAAATTGGTTTTGGTGTATTAAAATAAAGAAAAGCGAGAATGTGTTCAGATATTTTTTTCCTCTTTTCTTTTGATATTTTCATGAGAAGAATAGTTAGAAAGGTTTTAATTATTTTTTTATTTTTGTTCTTTTTTGAAAGAAGGCATGGGTATATGCAATGGAAAATTGAGTTCTTCTTCAAGATGAAGAGCTTTTAAGGAAGATTTTTTCAAAATAATATTAAACAAAAATATTCTGAAATCATCTGGCATTTTCTTTTTCTTCCATTGTTTGAGTATCTCTTTAGCTATTTTCGGTTCAACAGTAATAAGAATTCTTCCTTCAATCTCTACTTTTGCAAAATCAGGGTCGTAATCCACACCATATGTAAATTTTGCACTTATAATATCCTCTTTTGTTTTTAAAATGCCTGCTTCTACTTCTTTCAACTCTGGAACATCTATTTTTGTGTTGACTTTTAATTGCTCTTTCAACTCAGATGCTTCCTTTAGTTTCTCTATGCTTATTTTTGTGAAATTAAAACCGATAATTCTCATAATATCTTAATAAAAAAGGTGTTTTTAAATATTTATCTTTTAACCTGATTAGTTTCTTAGATTAAATCTTCTTCAGAAACAATGACAAAATCCCCTATTGCAATTATTGCACTGTATGGAATAAGTGGTTCTTTTGTATTTGTTCTTTCAAGATTTAGGTTTTTTGTGTAAGGTGTTGCATCTTTGATAACTATATTGATAAGTTCACCAGATCTTGTTTCAAAAGTTATATCTTTGACAAAACCAAGTCTTTTACCTTCTTTAGTAACGACCATTTTCCCAGTGATGCTGCTAAAGGGATTTTTATCTTCTGGCATATCAAACTTAAAGGAGAATAATATATAAACTTTTCTGTGAAATTAAATAGATTTTAGGGGCAATACTTTTCCCTGTCTCACCCCTTTGTTTCCTATAGAAATATTTAAAAATGAATTTTGAATTTTTTTATTTTAATTTTAATTTTATAAAAATTTATATTATATAGTATATAAGTTAGTAGTAGTAGTAGTAGTAGTAGTAGTAGTAGTAGTAGTAGTAGTAGTAGTAGTAGTAGTAGTATTGGCGGCAGGCTTTTTTAGGAGTAGTCCTTTTCCGTGTTTTCCATTAGAAATGGAGGTGTCCTTCTTTTTTAGTGGTTATAAGTATTTATATAAGAAATAAGATTTTCTCGATAATCTTTCCACTTTTTTATTAACTTCCAGTGGAAACCGACGTGTGGGATTTAAAATGAAATCAGACCTTGATAAAATATTCAAATCTTTTGATGAGAAAAGAATTTTTCACGATAAAGCTATTTTGCAATCTAATTATATCCCCAGCGAGATTCCTCACAGAAGCGAGCAAATAAAACAAGTTGCATCTATTCTTGCACCTGTTTTAAGGGGAGAGAAGACAAGTAATGTTTTTCTATATGGAAAGACCGGCACTGGAAAAACACTTTCTGCTTTGTATGTTAGAGATGAGCTTTTGAGAAGGGTAAAGAAAGATTCTGATTTTAAACTAAGAATTGAATACTTAAACTGTAAACTAAAAAAAGTTTCTGATACAGAATATAGGATCCTTGCAGAACTCATAAAGAAATTTGGGAAAGATGTCCCAAATACAGGGCTTCCAACAGAAGTGGTCTATAATAAATTCCTTGAAATTATTGACTCTGAAAAACAATTTGTAGTCTTGATTCTTGATGAAATTGACCAAGCTGTTAAAAAAATCTCAAGTGATTTTTTATATAACTTAACAAGACTTAATTCAGAACTTTCAAAGACACAAATCTGTGTTGTGGGAATAAGCAATGATTTGACTTTTTTAGAAATACTTGATCCAAGAGTTAGGAGTTCTTTGTCAGAAGAAGAGATCATCTTTCCCCCTTATAATGCGTTGCAACTGCAGGAAATTCTGACCCATAGGTCTGAATTGGCTTTTAAAGAAAATGTTGTTCAAGAAGGCGTTATTGCAAAGTGCGCTGCCTTTGCAGCAAGAGAGCATGGCGACGCGAGACGAGCACTGGATCTTTTAAGAATTGCAGGAGAGCTTGCAGAGAGAGATGGTGCTAAGAAAATTTTAATAAAACATATTGATGAGGCAAATACTAAAATAGAGAAAGATAAAATTCTTGATGTAATAAAAACAGAGCCAAAACAATTTCAATATGTTCTGCACTCAATAATCAATCTCTGTGAAAAGAGTAACAAAAACCCTGTTTTTACAGGAGATGTTTATAATTTGTATCAAGAAACCTGTCTTAAAAACAAATCTGAAATTTTGACACAGAGAAGAGTTAGTGATATAATCCAAGAATTTGACATGCTTGGAATTATCAATGTAAGAGTTATCTCAAAAGGCAGAGGTGGAAGGATGAGAGAAATAAAACTTGCGATTACAAAAAATATAGTTGACAAAGCAAAAAAAATTATTGAAGAAGCTATGAGTTATAAATAATCAAGAAAACAAATAAATATCAAATTCATATTTAAAAATGGATCCAAAAGAAATTCTCAAATTTTGTATTGAAAAAGGGCTTCTTATAGATTTAGAGACTCTTAACCTTTTCAATGAAGCAAATGATAATGAATCTATGAAAATTATTATTGAAAAATTAAAAAATCACACTCAAAAAAGAATCATAACAAAAAATCTTTTTGAACAAAATAAAGAACAAGTAAATGAATTTTTTTTAGCACTTCCCAAAGAAAATCAAAAAAAACTTGAAAAATTCAAAATTAAGCTTGGACTTCAGATTGAGATTTCTAAAGAAGTTTCTTCAGAAAAAACATATGAAGAAAAAGAGGGGAAGAAACAGGGTGAAAAAAAACAGCTAGAGATTTTTGATGAAGATGTAAGAGTTCTATCAAAAACACAATCCTTTAAAAAGAAAATAGAAATTGGAGATTTTGTTAAAAATTTAAGAAATAGATTTCATGAGATGAAAAACATTTTACAAGAGCACCAAGAACTTGATAACCTTATTTCTATAAATAAACTTTTTCGAAGAGGGCAAAGAGTTTCTATAATAGGAATAGTTTCAGATAAAAGAATTACAAAAAACAGAAATATTCTATTTGAAGTAGAAGATTTAACTGGGAAAGTAAGGGTTTTAGTCAATCAGAACAAGCCAGAACTTTATAAACAAGCAGAAGAAATCACTCTCGATTCTGTAATTGGTTTTACAGGATCTGGAGATAGGGAAATATTTTTTGCAAATAATGTTGTTTTCCCAGACGCTGTTGTTTTAGAGAAAAAACAATCACCTGTTGAAGAATATGCTTTATTTATAGGAGACCTTCATTATGGGAGCAAGCTTTTCCTAGAGAAAAGTTTTCTCAAATTTATAGATTATCTTAATGGAAAAATTCCTGATGTAAAAGAAGCAAGAGCTGTTGAAAAGATAAAATATCTTTTTTTATTAGGAGATGTTGTTTCGGGAGTTGGGGTTTATCCTTCACAGCAAAAAGATTTGGAAATAGAAGATATTGAAGAACAGTTTCAAGGACTTGCAGAGCTTTTAGGAAAAATAAGGAAAGACATCAAAATAATTATTTCTCCTGGAAATCACGATGGAGTAAGACTTTTGGAGCCTCAGCCTATTTTGGATGAAAAATATGCCTGGCCCCTTTATAACATGAGAAATGTTATCTTTACAGGAAATCCTGCCCGTGTTAATATTGGAACAAAAAAGGATTTTTCTGGTTTTGATGTTTTAACTTATCATGGTTTTTCTTATTTTTTTTATGTAAACAACATTCCCAGTCTTATTAAAAAAGGACTTAATGCTCCTGAGAAGGTGATGGCATATCTTTTAAAAAATAGACATCTTGCGCCAACATATACTTCTGCCCAATATTTTCCTTTTGAAAAAGACGAACTTGTAATTAAAAAAGTTCCTGATATTTTTGTTTCAGGACACACCCATAAATCTGCTATATCTTCTTATAATAATGTTCTTTTAATCTCAACATCTTCATGGGAAGAGGAAACAGAAAATCAAAGAAGAAAAGGAAATCAACCTGATTTTTGCAAGGTTCCTATGTTTAATTTAAAAACAAGAGAAATTAAAATTTTGGATTTTGAGGATAAAAAATGAGCATGCAACAATATTTTGAAGAAATAGAAAGTGAGACAAAGAAAGTTTACAAAGTTGCAGAGGAAGCTAGAAGCAAAGGATTTGATCCAGCTTCTAAGGTGGAAATTACTCTGGCACGAAGTCTTGCTGAAAAAGTTGTCGGGCTTATTGCCACGATTCATCCCCAGGTAGGGGATGCTGGAATAGTTGAAAGGATTCTTGAACTTGAGAAAGAGCATGGTAAACTCGAGCCAATGGTTGCTTTCATGATTGCTGAAGAAGTTGCCAAACAGAAATTTTGTAAGTTTTCGAGTTTACTTGAAGCGATAGAAACAGGTGTGAGGGTTGGTTTTGCTTATATCACATTAGGGGTTGTTTCTTCCCCTATTGAAGGATTCACAGAGCTTGAACTTGGAGAAACAAAAGATGGAAAAAATTATTTTATTATGCATTTTTCAGGACCAATAAGGAGTGCAGGAACTACCGCTACATGTCTTGCATTAATGTTAACAGATTATTTAAGAGGAATTTTTGGCTATGCAAAATATGATCCTTCCCCTAGTGAAGTTAAAAGATATGTGGCTGAAAACCAAGACTATCATGACAGGATTACAAATCTACAATATATGCCAACAAAAGAAGAAATGGTTTTTCTTGCAGAGAGAATCCCTATACAAATTGATGGTAGTCCTACAACGAAATTTGAGGTTTCAAATTACAAAAATCTAAAGAGGGTTAAAACAAATTATGTCCGTGGAGGAATGTGTTTGGCTTTTTCTGAAGGACTTGCACAAAAAGCTGCAAAAGGTCTAAGGCTTTTAAATAAAATGAAAGAAAAAGGACTTGATTCACATGGATTTGATTTTCTTGAAGAATATGTTAAACTTCATGAAAAAAGAGATAAAGGAAAAGTAGACGATTCTCCAACATATATAAATGATATTGTTGCAGGAAGACCTATTTTTGGGCATCCTTCTGAATCTGGTGCATTTAGATTTAGATATGGAAGAGGAAGAAGTTCTGGATTTAGCGCAACATCAATACATCCTGCTACAATGGAAATTACAGATGGTTTTATTGCAATAGGAACTCAGCTTAAAACAGAGAAGCCAATGAAAGGTTGCATAGCCACTTCTTGTGATTCTATTGACGGACCTATAGTAAAATTATTTAATGGAAGTGTAAAAAAGGTTAAAACAACTGAAGAAGCAAAAAGAATTTACAAAGATGTTGAAGAAATAATTTATTTAGGAGACATACTTTTTGCTTTTAGTGATGTAACTAATAGGAACTCCCAACTCCTTAAGCCAGGTTATGTTGAAGAAATCTGGAAACTTGAGTTAAGGGAAAAAAATCTCTTGCTTGAAAAAAATACAGATTGTTTTAAGGTTGATTTTGAAAATGCAATAAGAATAAGCAAGGAAAATGATGTGTCTCTTCATCCAGAGCATATTTTTTACTGGACACAAATATCTAGAGAGCAATTTGAAGGGCTTATCTCTTGGTTAAAGTATGCTAAGATTAACAAAAAAATTATTCTTCCTTATAAAAAAACAGAACATGAAAAATTTAAATCAGGAAAAAGAGCGCTTGAAATTCTTGGCATTGAGCATGATGCAGTAACTGAAAATGTTGTTATTAATCTTAAAAATAGCAAGGCATTATTTGCTAATCTTGGGATTGATTGGAAAGTTTTAGATGGAGAAGCAATGTTAAAAGATGTTGTTTCTGAATTAGAATTAAAAATCGAAAAAGAAGATAAAAAGGATGCCGTCTTGCCTTTAATAAATTTTATTTCAGAATTTGAGATAAGAGATAAAGCAGGAGATTTTATCGGAGCAAGAATGGGGAGGCCTGAAAAAGCAAAGTTAAGAAAACTTACGGGAAGTCCTAATGTTTTATTTCCTGTTGGAAGAGAGGGTGGAAGATTAAGAAGTGTTCAGGCAGCATGTGAAGTTGGAAATGTGGTGGGAGACTTCCCAATTTACTATTGTGAGGATT
>DAOWJD010000055.1 GCA_030640565.1 Nanobdellota archaeon | reverse complement strand
AGACCATTTTCAGGAGTTTTCTTCAAATTCTTAAGTTCTCGAATGATTTTTTCTAAAGCATCAATAACATTTTTCTTCGTTGCACTGGATTTTATGTTCTTTGCAGTTGATTTTTCTGCCCCAAGCTGTCTTTGTACAGAATTAATATCATATCCTACAGGAACATAGATTGTAATAAGCTCTGTATGCCTTCCCTTATACTTTTCAAGTTTCTCTAAAACTTCTGCAAGTTCTGTTTTATCCATTTTTGTCATTTTATTTTTTGTGTTCTGTTTCAATAAATTCTACATTAAATTCTTTTCTCGTTTTAATAAATATTGCACCAGAAGCATTCATAAAATCTTGTCTATAAGGTTCAATTATTTTTGATTCTTTCTCTGGAAGATATAATTTTATAAGTGCATTCATTGGTTTTTTTTCTTTCGTCTTTTTATGTCTAACTTTCCTTAAAATTTCTATGAATAAATCTCCTCCTTCTTTTTTCTCTTTTATATCTATTTTTGAAAATTCTGTGAGATGAATACTTTTTGTTTTCTCAAATTGCTTGAAATATTCTTTATAAAGTTTTTCTGTTATAAAAGGAGTAATTGGAGAAATTAATTTTAGAATAGCTAATAAAGAATGATATAATGTATATTGTGCAGATAATTTTTTATCCCCTTTTTCATTATAAATCCTCTTTTTAATAATCTCTAAATAATTATCACAAAATGTATGCCAGAAAAAATTTTCAATTTCTTTTTTAGCTCTTGCAATATCATGGTCTAAATAATATTTTTTTATTCTTTCATTAATATCTTTTGTTTTTTGTAACATCCATCTATCAATTTTTTCTAGTTTTTTTGGCTTTTTTCCTCTATAGTCTTCAAGATTCATAAAAGCAAATCTAGAAGCATTCCATAGTTTAGTTAAAAATCTTTTTCCTGCCACTAATTCTTTTTCATCAAAAGGTAAATCACTTCCTAAGCTTGCACCTCCAACCCAATATCTAAATGCATCAACATCATATTTTTCTATTAATTTATCTGCCCATACAACATTTCCCTTAGATTTATGCATTCCTTTACCTTTAGAGTCAAGTATATAAGTTCCAATCATTATGTTTTGCCAAGGAATTCTTTTAAACAACAAATGGCTTTTCAAAATTGTATAAAAAGCCCAAGTTCTTATTATATCATGTGACTGCGGTCGCAAAGACATAGGAGAAATCTTTTTGTAAAGTTCTGGTTTTTCTAGCCATCTGCTCGCTATTTCAGGAGTATTGCTAGAAGTCATCCATGTATCAAAAACATCTGTGTCTGGAACAGCTTCTTTCTTGCATTTAGGACATTTCCTTTTCTTTTCAATAGGATCAAGGGGTAATTCTTTTTCATCAGGGAAAATTATTTTATCACAATTTTCACAATACCATACAGGAATAGGTACTCCGTAAAATCTTTGTCTAGAAATAACCCAATCCCATTTTAAATTTTCTGTCCAGTTTTCAAATCTTTTTCTCATAAAATCCGGATACCATTTAATCTCTTTTCCCCTTTTAATCAATTCTTTCTTATATTTTAAGGTTCTAATAAACCATTGTTTTGCTATTATATATTCAACAGGCGTGGAACATCTCCAACAACTACCAACTGTTTGCTGCAAAGGTTTTTGTTTTTTTATTCTCCCTAATTTCATTAAATCTTTTATTATAGCTTCTTTAGCTTCTTTAAGTTTCATTCCTTGATATTGGTCTGCTTTTTGATTTAAGGTTCCATCTTTATTCACAATATTTCTCAAATCTAATTTGTATTTTTTCCACTTTTCTATATCTGCATTATCTCCAAAAGTGCAAACCATCATAGTACCTGTTCCAAATTCAGGGTCAACACTTTCATCTGTAATAACTTTGACCTTATGATTAAACAAAGGCACAATAACTTCTTTTCCAATTAAGTTTTTATTTTTTTTATCTTTAGGATTAATAAAAATTGCAACACATGCAGGAAGAAATTCTGGACGAGTTGTAGCGATATTAATTTTACCTCCTCCAACCAAATCAAAATCAATATAACTAAGTTCGACTTCTCTATCAAAATCTTCAACTTCTGCTTGAGCCAAAGCTGTTTCATGGTATGGACACCAAATAACAGGCTCTTCAGATCTATAACAATCCCCTTTTTTTACTAACTTTAAAAAAGATGTTTGAGCTACTTTCTGTGCTTCAGTGGAAATAGTTGTATATAACAAATTCCAATCATAACTATGTCCTAATTTTTTGAAAACTCTCTCAGTATAAATTTTTTCAACTTTTTCACTTTCTTTTAAACATAATTTTCTGAATTCAGCTCTATTTGTCTTTGATTTGTCTATTCCTAATTTCTCTTCAACATATTTCTCAATTGGAAGTCCATTGTCATCAAAACAAGGAGCAAAATAAACATTAAATCCTAACTGTCTCCTAATTCTTGCGATAATTTCAAATTGTGTATAATGCAAAGCATGGCCTACATGCAAATGACCAGAAGAAGCATATGGTGGTGGGACATCTATGCTATAAATCTTTCCTTTCTTACTATCAAACTTGTAAATTTTCTCCTTTTCCCAGAATTTTTTTATCTTTTCTTCTACCTCTTTAGCATCATAGTGTTTCATAAAAAGAATAAATAAAGGAAGTTTTAAAAACTATTTGAATTTATCTAAAATATTAAAATAAAATGGCAGATCAAAAAATTCAGATGCCGGCTGGCTTT
>DAOWJD010000038.1 GCA_030640565.1 Nanobdellota archaeon | reverse complement strand
GGCTCATACACTTGGATTTGGATTTTGTTAATCTTAATTGTATTAGTAGTTATCGGAATAATATTTAGAGATAAATTAAGACGTTTATGGTTCAAGATAAGATCAAAATCTAAGGGCTCTAAGCCAGGACCAAGACCAAGACCAGGATCAAGGCTAGGACCAGGACATAGGCGACCACCTCCACCAGATTATCCTATGAGAAGACCTAGGCCAGAAAGAAGAATTCTTCCTACAGTAAATCCACCTTTAAGACCTATACAAAGGCATTCTAAGTCACAAAAAGAACTTGATGATGTTCTTAAGAAGTTAAAAAGTATGGGTAAGTAAACTTAAATAACATAAAAATTTAAAAGTAATAGACTCTTAAAAATAACATGACTTCTATGCAAATACCTGAAGAATCTTTTCTTAAAAGAGATAAAATAAAAAGAGATTTAATAAAAATATTAAAAAAACATGGTTTTAAACGTTCTTTTTTGAAATATCCTGCTTCAGAGGTTTATGTTAAGGGAGATTTTAAAGCAAAGGTTTATTCAAAGATAGAACAGGATATTTCCACTTCACCAGAACATGAATCTTCTACTTATGGGGTAGCAGGAATTGAAATTGATGGACCCACTAGGGATTCAAAAATCGAAAAAGAAATATATGCTTATAGTAAAAAGCAAGAGGAAGAATCTGAAAAAAGAGAACGAAAAACTAGTGGTCTTGAAACAAAATTTGGCATCTTCGCAGTTTTTATCATTGGTGGCATAGCACTCAGTCTTAGTTCATTATCAACAACAGGAAATGCAATTTCTAATTTAAGCCAAACAACTCCTGGACTTCTCGGAGTTTTTCTTTTTATAGCTGGGTTGCTTGGGATGTTTTTTTATTCTAGAAGAAAGTAATCATCCTGCACCAACCTCATAAAATTTATTAACCTAGTTTTTCTTAATTATTCATGAAAAAACTCATAATTATTTTAATTTTTCTTTTAGTATTTCCTTTAGTTTCTTCAGTTGAATTTGAAACAAAAGATGAGTTTAATCAAGGAGAAACCCTCGTGGCTGTGGTTTCAGGGAATTTTTATGATCAAATAACAAGAGATAATGTCTTTTTTTATAAAGGACATGTAAGGATTCCAATGATTTATGAAGTAGAAAAAATACAAGGTGATTTCTATATTTATGCTATGTTGACAGGAAAAGAACAGGGAAATTATTCTATTGCAATAAAAGATATAAGATATTCTAGAGGAATTGAAACAGTAGATGATGACATTGTAAAAAACTTCACAATCACAGAAAACACAACTGATTTTTCCTTAAGCCCTGGATTTGTAACCACACCAGAAGATTTTTTTCTTGAGGTGCAGAACTTACAGGAAAAAAGAATAACAATTCAAATAGATATGCCGGAAGCTTTTATATCAGAAACATCTTTAGAACTTAAATCAGGAGAACTCAAAAGAATAAACTTTGAATTAAACAAAGAGAACCTTAATTCTACTTTTGAAGAGATTAAATTAAATTCTGAGAACACAGATTATTCTGTTCCTGTTTTTATTACATCTGATATAAATATAACAGAAGAAGAAAATAAATTAAATTTTAAATTTGAGCCAAATACTATTAGTGTTTCAATGGCTACTGAGTCTGATTCAAAAAGAATAATATATATTCTAAATAAAGGCGATACTGTAGAAGACATTTTTATTTCTGTTTCACCGCTTTTAGAGCCTTATGTAACTGTTTCACCGCTTAAAATCAATACTCTTGAAAAAGATTCTACTGAAAAAGTGGAGATATTTATGATATCAGAAACAGAAGAGGCCATTCTTGAAGGTCAGATATTTGCAGAAACAGAAAATTTTACATCCTCTTTAATACTTATTTTAGATTTTATAAAAGACTTTATTCCTGATGATTCAGGGGATGGAGAAGTGATTATAACAACATGTGCACAAATTGAAGGAATAATTTGTGAAGTAGGAGAAACATGCACTGGAGAAACAACTTCTACAAAAGACACTGGAGTCTGCTGTCTTGCACAATGCGAGGAAACCCCCACAAGTCAAACAGGAAAGATTATCGGTTGGACAGTAGTTATATTAGTGATTTTGTTTTTGTTCTGGTTTTTCAAAAAATATAAAAAAGTAAAACCAAGAGTTAACTTGCTTAAGATTGGTAGACGAAAAAGATAGTTATTGTATACCGGGTTTGTTTATTTAGTGCCTTCTGTTTAAAAAGTCAGAAAATATAAATTAAACTTCCTCTAAATCTCTAATAAAAGATAATTTTAGATTATGAACTTCATCTACCTCATGTAATAGTTTTCTGTTTACTCTATTTTCATTACAAAATAAATGAATAATAGCCCCATGATCTTTAGCTTTTCTTATGGCAGGAATAAAATCAGCATCTCCTGCAACTATTATGGCGTGTTGTATTTGCTTCTCAAAACACTTATCAACAACATCTAATGACATTTTAACATCTATAAGTTTTTGCTTGGGTTGTCCTTTAATTATTTGTAAATATCCATATTTTACTTCAAAACGAGGTAATTTTTTCAATTTATTATATAATTTTTCCCTTTCATCATGAAAATCTTGGTCTTCCTTTGTTTGTTTTTGGGAAAATTTAGGAAATTGAGATTTTTTCCCAAATTTATTTTCATAACACTTTTCACAAAAAACCTTTTTTTCTCCATAGTGTTTAAAATGAATTTCAATCTTTTCGTCACATTTGGAACAAATTGCTTCATACATTCTTCTTACTATTGGCGAGCAATTGTAATAATAAACTCTTAAAATATCTGCTTTAATAAAATCACACAACTTTTTAGAAAACTTTAGATAATCAAGAGAAAAACCACCCCACATTTCAAGTAGTTTATCTAAATAACCCCCATCAATAAATATAGCACATTTCTCCATTTTAAGAAATTATTAGCCCAAAGAACACCTGCGTTAGCAGATGTTACAGTGGGAATTGGATATATAATTAAATTAAAAGTTATTTATAAGTTTTTCTATAGTTTTTTACTTTAGAATCACTTTTTCTTACGCTTTCTTGCACCTTTTTTCCATTTTGTTTTTCCCGACAAAGAAGCCTTGCATACAGCCCATGCATTTTTCACATCTCCTTTCTTTTCGACTTTTTTTACACACCTTTCAAGTTTTTTAGGCATTGTTTATCTCTTTTTAGATTTCTTGGATTTAGGTTTAGATTTTTTTGTTTTCTTTTTTTCAGTTTTTGGTTTTTCAGGATTTTTCTGATTTTCCTGTGTTTGTGGGGGTGCCTGCATAGGCATTATTTGCGGCGGAATCTCTCCTCCAAGATCTTGAATCTTCTTTAAAAGAATTTGTTTTTCCATCTGCATTATCCTCGCTATCTCATCATATCCATGAAGTCTTCTTACAAGTTCATTAAGAATCTCGTCAAACCCATTATTTGACAGGGCAATTAATTCAGGATGGACGATTTCAATATGAGCTGGCATGTATTTAAACATTAAGAGAACAAGATATAAAATCTCTTCAACCTCTATTTCAATCTCTGCAAAAGTTGTGTAAAAATCTTTTTGGTCTTTCATTAATGTTGGCTCTCTTATTTTTTTGGATTTGAGTGTAACCCCTTTTTCTTCCCCCATAGTTTTTATTATCTTTTCCAGACTTTCTACAAGGTGCTCTGGAGGTCTTCCTATAATATCAAGAATCATTATAGCACTAATTTTTACATTATCTGAACTCATTTTTATGATATTTCTTTTTTCTTAAAATGAACAAAACAATCAGCAAAACACAAAAAAACACAAGACCGTAAATTGCATAATTGCTCTTGCTCAAATTTTCATTATCATTCTCACTTTTTATAACTTTTGGATTTAAGCTTATCTTTTGCAATTCTATGGGTGTTGTCTCTTTTGGATCTTCTTCTATCTCTTGATATTCTTCATTAACTTCTCTCTCTTGTCCCTTTTCTTCTTCCTCTTCCTTAATTTCATCTTCATCAACACAAGCCAAATCCTGATTTTTTATTGCACTTAAATAAACATCTCCTATACCATTTATTCTTAGCATATCATCAACAGAATCAAAAGGTCTTAGAGCTATTATTTGTTCTGCTCTTGCTTTACCAATATAAACAATTTCATCAAGCTCTTCTACAGAAGCAGTGTTTATATCAATTTGGTCTTTGTCGCATGATGCAGAGATGTTTACTGGTAACAGAATAAATATGGTTAATACAAACACCCCACGTGACATTTCCATATCTACTATAATAAACACTAAATTTTAAGCTTTATTGTACTTCTCTTTAAAATCTATATATTCAATTTGTCCTCTTTTCTTACCTTTTTTTGCAACCAATATTTTGCTAAAGATTTTTTTATCAAGGAGAAATTCACATTTTTTTCTTTCACCTTTATCAAGCCAGCCGTTTCCTCTTGCTTCCACACCAATTATCTCATAATTTTTTCCTTTTCTTTTGAACGCAATAAAATCAGGAAAGCCTGTGCCAATACCTAAAATTTTTTTGTAAGGATTATATTTTCTTTTTGCAGGGATTAATTTACCTTTTCTCATTTTAATGATCCTTTATTCTGATGAACAAACAATTTAGTTCTTTTTTGATAATTTTCTCTTTTTTGTCATCATGTATCATAGATCTCATGCTTCTATGGTTTTTTTCATCTATCTCTATTGCAATGTTTAGGAGAGGAATATACCCATCTAGCGAATAACCTTTAATAAAATGTTGCCTTTTAATTTTATGTCCGAATAAAACTTCCAGATTATCAAGTATTTCTTTTTCATTTTTACCTATATTTTGACACTTCCCATTAACTTCAAATTGTTTTAGTCTAGCTGTTCTTAATTTTTCAGATCTTTCAAAAGAATGAAGTTTTGAATTAATATCTTTCCATCTTTTTTTCATGCCTTCGCTTATTTTTATTCTTTGATTCATAGGATGAATGTATCCTTTATGACTTTCGCTTAACTTTTTCTTATGTTCCTCTGATTTTGGGCCCTTCATTTTATCTCTTGTTTCTTTTGATACCGAATGACCTAATAGTGTCTCACTAATTTTTTTCTTGACTTTAGAATTCATAATTTTTTTCATATCAATCAATCCTTCTTTGATTAATTTTTTTCGTTTTTCGCTTTGCTTCCTTCTCTGTTCTTCTGAAGGAATATAACCACTTTTAAATACCATATTATTACTCCAATTAAGAACTTAGTCTTTAAATAATTTAGTAATCATTATATAATTTCTTCATCTTCAAATTCAACCTGGTTTTGCCATTTAGAGATAATCCATCCTTTCTTCTCTAAATCTTTCCTGACTTTTAATTCAAACCTTGCTCCTGCTGCCCGGCTTTTCTTTCCTCTAATAGAATTCTTTTTCTTTGGCATTCTAATCTTTTTCACTAATCCAAGTTTGGATTATTATAAATATAACCGCTAGAATGCTAACAATCCCTTTTATAGCTAAAAATGTAGGACTTTTTATGCTAATTTGAGGGAGACTTAAAATCGCTGCAATAACAGCCATTATTCCAACAACCATCATTGTCACTTTTCCAAGCATGTCAGGAGTTAATCCCTGTTTTTTTATTCTCTTTAGTTCTCTCATTGATGTTTCCAGAATCAGTGCAGTCCCAAGAGTAACCAACCACAAACTCTCTATATAATTCGTAAAACTAAAATTAAAAAGACTTTGGGTAATTATGTTAAGAAAACCAATTATGCTAACTATTGAAAGTGCAATAATAAAATTCCTTGATGCTTTTGACCTTTTCTTCACCTTTTTCTTTTTTACCATTTTTTAACGATATCTGTTCATTATCATCCCTATTGCAATGATGGCGACTATTATAGGTATCCAAGGAATGTCAATTGCAAGCCAGCCTAGTTCGCTGATGAGCCAAGCTATAGCAAACAGTAATATAATCACTGCTAAAACCGGAAATTTTGGTCCTTTTTTCATCATTATAAGTCCCTCGCCTGTAGAGTCCTTCTCTTATTAGCTTTTGCTCTTTTAATAGCTTTCTCTAAAATATCTTCAACTTTTTTCTCTAAAGCTGTTCCAACTTCTTCTGCAACACTTGAAACATGATTTTCTTTATCTAATTCTTTCACAACTTTCTTTATATTGCTTTTTACAATCAATGCCATTTTATTTCTTATATCCAAATTTTTTATCATAAGTTGGATGATCAATAATATCTAAAATAAAAGCTATAATCTCAATTTTAGTTTCCCCTTCTGTTGAGGTATAAAGCATTCTCCAAAAATTAGGTAATTCAACTCTAAATAAATTTGTAATGCCATATTTTCTAATATACTCTTTAGGTATTAATTTTTTAGATAAAGGATCTCCATAATGAGGATTTGTTTTTATAAATTCTATCTTTTGTTTAATTGCTTTAAGAAGTGTCCTCTCATTTTTTGATATTGGCGCTTCCTTGTTTAGATATTCATAAACTTTTCTTGCTTCTCGAGAAAAAACCACCCTTATTTCTTTCATATTTCTGTACCTTTGGCAATTGCTCTTCTTAATTTTGGACTTGGATTGTGTATCCAAGTGATTCCTCTTAATCCCACAAGAATTTTATTGCTGTTTTCTAGGTATTGAAGAATAAGCATCAATGTATTATGGTTTACTTGACGAGGCAATTTTCTTTTAAGCTCTGATATTTTTATAACACTTTCCTCTATTTTTTTTAAAGTATTTTCTACCATTATCACTGTATTAAGTGTTGGCCAATGTATTATCTTTTCTGTTTTTTGTGACATTTTTATATCTAATAGTTATTTATTTATAAATATTAAATACAGATATATAAATCTTTCTATTCTAACCTAACCATGTCTTTTATCTTTTTAATTCCATTTATAGCTACTTCAAAAAACTCGTCAAGAGTCAAACCAAATTCTTCGCACTCACGAATTATATCTCTATCAATTTTAGCAGCAAAAGCTTTGTCTTTAAATTTTTTCTTCAGACCTTTTACTTCCATATCACTAACCCTGCCACCTCGCATTAAAACATAAGCATGGATTAATCCTGTTATTGTTTCAGAAGCAGCAAGAGCGTGTTGTATTTTTCCTGTTCTTTTTTTATCTTTTAAATGCGGAAGTTGCTCAAAACCATATCCATGGCTTAAAACTATCTGAATAAATTCATCATCAAAACCAGCTTCTTTTAATATTTTAGGTGCTTTTGTAAGATGTTCTGAAATATTTTCTTTTGTCAAACCCCAATCAACATCATGAATAAGCCCCAGCATTCCCCAATATTCAACATCTTCTCCAAGTTTCTTTGCAAGCTCGCGCATAACAGCCTCGCTTTCTAAATAATGAATTAAGTCTTGCTCATGTGTATTGTGTTTTTTCACAAGCTCTAATGCTTGTTCTCTAGTTAGAGGGAGATTTGCCATCTTATTTCACAAGCTTCTTTTCAATAACTTTTCCGCCATTGAATTTTGTTATTAGTTTACAAGTATTATCTAATGATTTTAAGATATCTTTATCACTTATATCTGATGTTCCGTCAACAAACACAATAACATTTTTCGTCTTTTCTGTTATCTTTGTTTTGTCACAATCTCTATAATTAAAATCTAGGCATAAAATATCTTTTTCATCAGCATAAACAATTTCTCCTTTTCTGACTTTTTTATTATCTCCTCCTATTATAGTTATCTCTTCCCCATCTTCAGCCTCCCTCAATACAATTGGGAAATTAACCTTTCTTAGATCATAAGCAGCCATAGGGGATTTTTCTATTATTGATGATAGATTATATGAATCAACCAATGTATTAACTCTGTATAAATCTTTTCCATCTTTTAATCTCTTTATCAGTGCTTCAGAACTAGGAGTTCTTTTTGTTGGATCCACCCCAAATTTTTTATAAGCTTCTCTCATAGATTTTAATCTTTTATCATTAAAATCAAATTTTTTATTTTTAACATTCTTTTTTTCTTTTTCAAGATTTTTATCTTCCTTTTTAATATTAACCCCTTCTATGATTACATAAGTGGTTTTTAATCCAAGTTTTTTAGCTTCATTTGAAATAATTACTTTCTTTCCCTTGAATTCCGTCTTTTCTTCTTCAATTTTTTCCTCCCTCTCCTCAGGCCTCATAAAAGGAAAAAATATAACATCTTTTATTGATGATTGGTTTGTTAATAACATAACTAATCTGTCTACTCCAATTGCAATTCCGCAAGTTGGAGGCATTCCAATTTCTAAAGCATTAATAAAGTCTTCATCCATTCTTTGAGCCTCTTTGTCGCCTTTTCTCAAAGCTTCTTCTTGCTTTTTCCAATTTTCTGTTAGTATTCTTGGATTATTTAGTTCAGAATAATTATTACCAAGTTCCATTGAAAAAATATATTGTTCGAATCTTTCGGCATATTTAGGATTATCTCTTTTCGACTTTGATAAAGGCGATGTTTCTATAGGATAATCATAGAGCATTGTTGGCTGGATAAAATGTTTTTCACAAAACTCTTCAATTAAAGCCATAATAGCATTCCCTCTAATATACCCCCCTTCTAATTTTATATTATTTTTATCTATAATCTTCTTCAATTCAGAATCAGAAGTTTTTTCAATATCTATTTTACAATATTTTTTTATAGCATTTCTAACAGAGATTCTCTTCCAAGGTGTTTTGAAATTAATTATTTTGTCCTTATATCTAACTTTTGTTGAGCCATTAACTTTTTTTACAACATATTCTGTAAGTTTTTCTATCAGCACCATTCCATCGTTATAGTCAGAATAGGCTGTCATTGCTTCAAATAATAAGAATTCTGGATTATGGGATTTATCAATGCCTTCGTTCCTAAAATCAATAGAGAACTCAAATACCTTTTCAAAATTTCCCACTAGCAATCTTTTCAAATACATTTCATTTGATATTCTCATATAAACATTCATATCTAATGCATTTAATTTAGATTCAAATGGTCTTGCAAATCCTCCTCCATAAATTGGCTGCAAAATTGGGGTTTGTACCTCTACATATTGTTTTTTAACCATAAATTCCCTGATAGCATCAATAACTTTGGTTCTCTTCTCAAAAACTTTTTTTACTTCAGGGTTCATTATCATGTCAAGATATCTTTTTCGATATCTTTCTTCTTTATCCTGAAGCCCATACCATTTTGAAGGCAAAGGAAGCAAAGATTTTGTCAAGAGTGTGAGTTTTTTAACAAGAATTGATTGCTGGCCTGTTTTTGTTTTAGTAATTTTCCCTTCAACACCGACGATGTCCCCAATATCAATGTATTTGCAGAAAAAATTAAAATCTTTTGCAGGTGTTTCCTTGTCCTGGAAAACAAGCTGGATTTTTCCAGAAAAGTCCTGCAAATCTGAAAACATAATTTTCCCTATTTGCCTACAAGTCATAACTCTTCCAGCTGTTTTTACTTTTGTTCCAGATTTTACTCTCAGGGCTTTCTCAACAGAATCCTTTTTATCAAATCTATAAGCATAGGGATTCACCCCTTTTTTCCGAAGTTCTGAAATCTTCTTTTCACGTTCTTTTATTATTTCTTCTTCTCGACCCATTTTATAACTAAATATGTAGTATTTTAAAACTTTTAAAATCTTGGAATCTCTCTGGCTTGACTGCAACTTTTTTTATTTGCGAGTGTTTTGGACCTTTTTTTGCAAGCTCCATCATTTTATTTACATCATCAGAAGCCCCTTCAAGAAAGATTTCAATTCTCCCATCTTCAAGATTCCTAATAAATCCCTTAACATTATATCTTTCGGCATTTTCTTTGATAAATGACCTAAAAAACACTCCTTGAACAGTTCCTTCAACATAAAGCCTGACTGATTTCTTCATAGAAAAGAAAAGGAAAAAGGATTTATTAAGTTTTATCTGTTTCCTTCTTAGCAAAATTTAAATAATACCTTTATTTAATAATAAATATGAAGAAAAAATATTCTTGGATTATTGGGATTGTTATTGTGTTAGGAATAATCTTGATTTATGTTAACGTCAACAACCAGAAAACATCTACTATTCCATGCGATTGGGTTTATAAGACAAACGAAGATTATTTCAATTTAATTAATGCAAATTTAGGATCTGATGAAGATGGTAATGAAGTTATTGCAATAATTCCTGGTGGAATGCTTAAAGATAAACTTGAAAATGGTTATATCCATGAAATAAGAGGGTGTAGTAAAACATTGGGATGGGTTAAACCCGCAAATGTTGCTTTCTTGAATAAGACTGTTCAAGAATGGTTGCAGGAAGATGTTGCATGTACAGATGAAATGCAGAACAAACTCAACCAATTAAGGATTCAAAAATGCGGAAGTCTTAATTTTGATATTTTTGAAGAATGTAGTACAATTCCAACTACAACAGGTGAATATGAATGCTCATTTAGTGGGGCACCAGGACCCGAGATAAAGACTCCCACAAAATGTACTTATAATATGACTCGAGAAGAAAGTAACCATATTTCGTCTTGTGAAGGTCACAAATATTCAATCGATATGGTAATTGATAGAAACCCTTTTACAGAACTATATTTTTGTCAGGTGGGCGGTATTGTAGAAATAAACGAAGTAATAAGGAATAATCAACTAGATACAGAATGTGAAAAAATAATTTAATAAATTAATCATTCACAACCCAAAAGTCTTTTCAAATTCCCTCATTCTAACATATTGTAATAAGAAATCTCTTCCTGGTTTTGTTACGATTATTCTAATACCTTTTTTTAAATTCTTCTTTTCTATCAGATTTTTCTTAATTAAGTCATCAAGATATGCCTTCATCTGATTGTGTGATAAATTTGCTTTGTACATCAGATGCGTTGGCTTAATGCCCTCGCCTTTTTCTTGGGCGATTTTCAGCATGTCTGATATTATGTCCATACGACTTCTTTTTCTCTCCATATTTTAATATCCTTACAATTAAAGATAATAAGATTACATAACTTATTAATTCTATTATATTTGCTATAGCAAATAAAACCCCTATTTTTGAAAGGACATAAACAAGCTGAGCAAAAGCAAGAATACTAAATGCTATGATAAGTATCTTTGTATTCACAAATCCATTTTTTTTATAAATCTTATAATACTTTTTTACTATAAGGACTAATAAAACAAAAGCAGTTAAATAAAAGAGATAAAAAAACCCACTATACACACCTAATATAATGGAAAGTAGGATGAAGTACAAAACAAGAGCATAATCTCCCACAAATATTTTTTTCCTTGGAAGTCTATAAATAACAAAAAGCCCAACCAAAATTAAAAATTTATGAAAGAAAAATCCTATATCATAAAAAATATTTACAGAACTTACAAGCTGACCTGTAATAATTGCTGCCCCTATTGCTTGAACAGGCCCTATATCATAATACAAAATTAATTTAGTAAGAACAGATGCAATCTGTGCAAGTGCTATTAGGCCAAAACCTGTTCCAAGATATAGAAGACCCCTATTTTTTTTATTTAGCTTATAACTTCTAATAGCAAGAACAGAAAAAATTATTAAAACAATAAAACTAAAAGAATCAATCAAAATATCTTTTCCAAGAAACCAATCAGGGGTAAGAACTATTTTCATCCCTCAAAAAAACCAATTTTTATTTAAAAAGCTTGTGGAACCTGATTCTATATGGCTTTTCTTTATTATCTTTTCACAATTGCTTTATAAGGCCTTTTCTTAGTTTTATCAGCTTAAAATTACATGATTTACTTTTATTTCAACCCCATTCCCTTCTAAAGGAAGGGAAGTCATGATCATCCCCCCTTTATGGGGGACAAATTCAAAGGAAAGTGTTAAATGGGAAATTTATTTTTAGAGGGGGTTCCACAGAATGTAAAAGAGGAAATTTTTCTACTTTATAATCTTGGAGTAAAAATAGAAGACATCGAGTATTTAATCAAGATTAAATTAAGGGAAAATTTTAATTTAGATGTTTAAGATTTCTCACGATAAAAGATAATTTTATAAATTTTAAAAATCTTTATTATTTATGGCAAAAAATAAATTAAAAAGATCATGGACATTTGTATTAGGTGTTCTTTTAACTTATATAGGATATAAATGGATAGGTTTTTCAATGCCATCTGCAGCAGAAGGCATACCTTGGCTTAGACCTCTTATAGGAATCCTTGTAACAATTTTTGGTCTTTTAATTTTAGGAAGAAGTTTTTTTAATGAGTAAATTATGGAAGATTTTGGGCACGGATGAAAGATATTTTGTTTTATACGATATACTTATCTAATTTTTTCCCACATAAATTCAAATTGATCTTTATATAATTTTGCTACTTCCTTACTTTCTATTTTAATTGTCAGAGGATATTTTATAAGAATGAACATCACCACATTATTTCCATAAACAAAAAGCGTAACCTGACTAAATTCTCTGGGAATTTCTTTATATCTTGCCATAAAATGTCTGATTATTTTAGCTCCTTTAACATAAAATTGTCTTGATTTTATTTTATTCTTTTTTCTTTCATTTAAATATCTCTTAATAATATGTTCTGGTAAATATTCAAGAAACTCTTTACCAAGGGTATTAAAGGAAAGTAATTCCTTACCTGTTCTGATTATATTATCAAGAATTGTTTTAATTCCTTCAACTCCTTCATAGATTTCTACTTTTGGTTTTTCTTTTAAAGGTTGAAAAAGTGCCTTTAACTCTGGCAATACTTGTTCAATGACTTTTTGTTTTTGTTTTAATTCAAGTTCTCTTTCTTTGATGTACTCTAGGATTTTGATTGGATCTGTCGGTTTGAAGTATTTCTTACCACTTTTTATAACATAAGCAGACATTCCTTTAGCTATCAATTTGTTTAATGAGTCATAAACATGAGGTCTGGATATCTTTGTTTTTCCTGCAATTTCAGAAGCCAAAGCTTCGTTTAAAGTGAGCAGGATGAGGTACACTTCTGCCTCATTATTTGTTAGTCCTATGTCCAATAATAAATCTTTATGTGCCATAAAACCACTGATATCTTCCTTATATTTAAATCTTTCTAAGGTTGTACCAATTATGTACAACATAATTTTATTAAAGTGTATTACTACTCTATTTCGTAGAGATATAAAAATGGGACTTGAACAGAAAATAGGAGATAAAGATAATGCTCAGCAATTAAGGGATGCTTTAATTAGAAGGAATATTCCACCATACCTTATTAACAACTCTATAAAAGTTTTAGAGAGAAGCTATGCAGAACTAAAGAAAGAGATAAGTGGAATATATTATTCTGGGTGTTGCTTCTAAATTTCCCCTAATGCAAAATGGAAAATATACAGGTTTCATTTAATCTCACTGGGAAGTGCAATCTTAATTGTACTTACTGTGCTGCCAGAAAAGAATCTGAAGATTTAAATTATCCAGATCTTTCTCCAGATGCCATTATAAAAGGATATTCTGCTATTAGGGATAAACACCCAAAATCTATTTTAGATTTGACTTGTATGAGTAACGGAGAACCTTTACTTAACTGGGAAGGTGTTCTAACTGTTGATGATATAGGAAAAAAAGATTTGAATACAAGATTGTTAGCAATTACAAATGGCACCCTTCTAACAAGAGACAGAGCCATAGAATTAGCTAATAAAGAATGGATATTGGCTGTTTCTTATGACGGAATTAACAATGAAATAGAGAGAAAAGGTGCTGAACACGGTGTTATAGAGAGGACCATTCAAAAATTAGTGAAAATTTCCCCAACCAAAACAATAATCAAGATGACGGTTACCCCGCTATCATTGTCTTACTTAAAGCAATCCTTAATAAAATTGCGAGATTTAGGTACAACGTATGTGATGTTTGGTCCTGTTTCTCCATTGGGTAAATATGAAGGTAAGAATGGACTTATAGAAGATTCTTCTAAAATGCATTCATTATTAGAAAACATACTTTTCGCTGAAGAGATTGGACTAAAACCATTATTGTCCATACAAAGAGCCTGTGGACTAGCAACAACAGGATATTATGTTATGCCCAATGGAAATTTAAGTATTTGTTATCTAAAACAAATAGAACCAACCGAAGAAGCCAGAAAAAAAGCTCAAGAGCAAGGATGTTTATTATACAATATCTTTGAAAAAAAATAAAACTTCTTTTATCCCTGATGTTCAACTCAATAATTGCGAATTTGTAAAATATTTATTCTACTTTTTTAGAGGCTGCAAAACAAATTCAGGTCTTGCAAAGATTTCTCCTTCAGCTGTGACTTTGTAAACTCCGACAAACCTTTCTCCCTCAAAGACACAAAATTTCCCTTCATTTTCTTTGTCTTTTGTGTTTTTCAAATGCTCGTAATATATCGGGCAGCCGTGTAAAATTTTGTCAGCAAATTCTTTTTTTATCTGCACAACAGGATAAAGTTCTGAAATAATTTCTCCAGGAATTATGATTTTTCTTAAGGGAGCTTCATCTCCATTTTTATAAGATTCCATTATTTTTTCAAAATCATATAAATTAACACTTTCTTCTTCTTCAAAAATCCCAGCTCTTGTTCTTCTAAGTTCAAGCATATGGGCTCTGACTTTAAGAGAATTACCCAAATCATGAATTAATTTTCTTATATAAGTTCCACCTTCACACTCTACTCGAAATAAAATATTTTGCCCGTCTTTTTCCAATATCTTAAAACTTTTTATTTCTCTTTGCCTTTCTTGCCTTTTTACTCTTGATTTTACAGGAGGTAATTGGGTTATTTCACCTATGAATTCTTTTTTTATTGCTTTTTCAATTTCTTTTAAAGAAATGTCTTTATGGATTCTCATTACTCCGACATATTCTTTATCTTCTCCTAGAAAAAACCCTGTGAGTTTGCATGCTCTGTTAAGTGCTATTGGAAGAACACCTGTAACTTTAGGATCTAAAGTCCCAAAATGACTTGTCTTTCTAAGCCCAAGCTTTTTCCTAACATAGTCAGAAATATCAAACGATGTAGGGCCTGACGGCTTGTCAATGTTTATTATACCAAATTCCAAAAGCTCTTCTGCGGATTTTTTCTCCTTTAGTTTTTTGATGTCTATTTTCATTATTTAGCAAGAGCCTTTCTTTTCTGTCTCTTAGGCTGTTTTATTTTTTCAACATGGTGCTTTATCTGTTTTGCAGCTGCTTTCCCTAGTTCTTTGCCCGCTTCTTCTCCTGCTTTAGCTTTTTCTTTTTCATCTTTTTTCTCTTCTTCTGTTTTCTCTATGGTTTTTTCTTCAGGCTTTTCTTCTTTCTTTTTCTTCTTTCCTATCTCAGCAGCTTCCTTTTCTCTCTTTTCAAACCGCGCTTTTTTGAATTTCATTTTCTCTGGCATCTCAGAAAGTTCTACCCTCACAATATCTCCTTCTTTGATTGCTTTAACTTTAACCTTAATTGGTGGTTTTCTTATTCCTCTTGCCCAAACAAATTCATTAAGATATTTATCAAGTTTAATCTTATCTAAATCCCTGTCACGAATCTTCATATGTCTAACCAAGAATTCTTTTATTGCCTTTATCGCTTTGTTCGCCCTTTTATATCTGGGAACTTTTTTCCATCTACTTCTAAGGGGAATAATATATTCTCTTTCAATTTTTTCTACTGGTTCGATTTTTTTCTTTGCCATTTATCCGAAATGAGATTTCCTTTGTTTTCTTGGTTTAATATGTAATTTAGTTCTTCTCCAGGAACGCCTGTGCTTAGTCATAGCAGAAGGATGAACTCTTTTTCCAATACCATATTTTTTTAGAACAACCCATACAGGAGCCCATTTGGTTTGTCTTGCTTTCTTTGCAAGTTTTGCTTTTTTTTGTGGATTTTTGATTCCCATTTTATTGTATCTCCTCTAAAAATTTTCTTCCTTTTTCAGTTAATTTTCTTCCAGGTTTTTTTCCTTTTACACCTTTAATTCCTTTTACAATTTCTGTAAAACCAACCTTATCAGATTGCTGAAGAATTGTTCTTATTATTTTTCCACCAGCTCTTCTAAATTCTTCTGGCCTTGCTCCTCTTTCTTTCTTACTTCCATATTTTGTTCTGAGTCTGTTAGTGCCAACAGTATCTTTCTTGTAAATTTGCCTCAAAATACTTGCAGCTCTTTTATGCCAAAAATCAGGGTCGTCAATAGGTCTTGCTTTTCCCATGCCTGATTTTACAAATTCAATCCATTCTGGTTTCTTAAATTCGGGAATTTTTTTCAAAGCTTCTGCTAATTTTAGATTATATTCTTGAGCATTAAGCTCATATACCGGATTTTTTTCAGTTTTTTCCATCTTGGCATCCCTCTCGGAATTAGAACAGCTGAGCTGTTTAACCTAAAATATGTCAGAAAAAATAATTTATAAAGTTATCTCTTTGCCTTCCGCCACTTCTTAACGAAAATTGTAAAGCCTATTATCTTTGCTGTATAATTTTTCCCAAGTTTCTCAAGTACCTGATCTCTATACACCTTTATCATCTCTTTTTCACGTCCTGCACTCTTTAAAACATCAATTTTAACATTTTTGTGTTTTTTAAAATGATTTTTAATAGTTTCTATAAAGTTTTCAGTTACCTTATTCTTTCCTAATTGTATGTTGGTTTGCGTCATTTTTTGATATTTTCTATTTTTCTTTTCTTAATCTTAATTGTTTTTGATTTGTTAACTTGCCAAGTTCCTTGTTTCATGTTTTTATTTTTTGAAATATCTTTTCCAGTAAATACATTAACTTTTACATTTCCTTTATTATCTCTCCAATCCTGACTATATCTTGCGCAAATTGCTCCGCTTGATTCTATATCTTTTTTTGTTGGTTTTAATGCATCAATAACACAAAAACCACTTCCAGGAGCAACAGTATGTAGAATTGTATTAGATTCACCTTTAAACTTTTTCATAAGTTCGTCATTACTTTTTTCATCTTTTCCCAACAACAATTTTGTCCCTGATTTAAGAACAATTTCTCTAAAGTTCATTAAACCGAGAAGGAAGTTATCTTTTTATAATTTGCTTAGGAATCAGAAACTTTTATTAATCATTTTTGGTATTAATAAAAATGCACGCACATATAAATTTTCTTCATTTCTTTAGAAACAGAGAATTAAATGAATTGTATATAAGTATTGCAATAAGGGCTTTTGCAGTTTCTTTAATTGGTGTTTTTATTCCTATTTATTTTTACAAACAAGGATATACATTTTTTTCAATATTT
This sequence comes from Nanobdellota archaeon, assembly GCA_030640565.1. Lineage (GTDB taxonomy): Archaea > Nanobdellota > Nanobdellia > Pacearchaeales > GW2011-AR1 > ASMP01. Next base: position 10,861 of record DAOWJD010000038.1, on the reverse strand, counting down.
CTCTTTTATGCTATTTGGTGTTTAGTTGGTCTATTATTTTCCATGCCGTCTGCAAAAATTTCATCAAAGTTAGGGCTAAAACATTCTATGTTGCTTAGTATACCTTTCTTAATTTTATTTTTCTTTTTTCTTTACTCATTGGAAAAGTTTCACTGGCCATTACCGATTCTTTCTGTTTTAATAGGAATAAGCACGTCTTTGTTTTGGCTTTCATATCATATAGATTTTGCTAAATTCAGCAGCAAAAAGAACAGAGGAAAACAAGTTGGTCTTTCAAAAATAATAATAGCTGTTTTTAGTGTTCTAGGACCAATTGTTGGAGGAATTGTATTAACTTTTGCTGGTTTTGAGATTTTATTTATTATAGTTTCTGTTCTTTTAATTGGTTCTATTATACCTTTATTTTTTTCCAGAGAAATACATGAGCCATATCCTTTTTCTCTAAAAGGATTTTTTAAAGGACAGAAAATAAAAGATATTCTAAGTTATATTGGATTTGGAATAGAAGGCAAAATGGGGGCAATTGTCTGGCCGCTTTTCATTTTTATATTTATACTTGGTGAGAAATATATTTCTTTGGGTTTAGTTTCATCTCTGACACTTGGAGTTGCTTTAATATCTATTATTTTTGTGGGAAAATTTTCAGATATTCATAGAAGAAAAATTCTAAAGACAGGAACTGTGTTTAATTCAATTATATGGGTGATAAAATCTTTTATTGTTACACCTATTCAGGTTTTTATAACAGATGCTCTCCAAGGTGTTTCAAGAGTAACAATGAATGTTCCTTTTGATGCAATAAATTATGATAAAGCAAAAGAAAAAGATAGAGTTAAAATTATTTTGCAGAGAGAAATGTATATTTATGTGGGTGGTATTTTATTGTTTTTAGTTTTGATGTTTTTGACAGAATCTCTTGTTGAAATTTTCAGATATGGGGGACCATTATCAAGTCTTTTGAGATTTTTCTTTTAATCTTTCTTTTAACTATTCTTTAACCAATTATTTACCATCTCCAAAGATTTTTTCTGATTAGACCATCTGAGCATTTTAAGAGCTTTTGCAAAATCAACCCATTTATAATCAGAGTGCTCAATTTCATCAAGTTTTGCTTTTGCTTTTTTAGATTCAACTGCATAAAGAGAAAAAGATTGCCCTTTGATTCCAGGCCTATCTGTAAAAATTTTATGATAATCATATTTTCCAGAATAATCAAATCTTTTTATCTTAATAGGAGTAAGACCTGTTTCTTCAAGAAACTCTCGTTTCACAGCGTTTTTACTTGTTTCAAGATGTTTTATTCCTCCTTTAGGAAATTCCCAACCTTTCCAATGCAGTTTTCTTTTCAGCAATAAATAATCAATATGTTTTTTTGTTATTGCATATGTTACAATAAAGACAGCTTTTCGATATTTCATTCTATTCAGAAGAAATTAGTTTTGTTATCAGGATAATTACAATGACAGAGATAGCTGTAATAATCAAGGCGCTTATTAATTTCCCTTGTATAGGACTTAATGAGATTATTTTTTCTAAATATCCTGTGATTACGTCTTTCCATGCTAAAGCAGTAAGAAAACCAAATGCAGCTATTAGTGCCATTCCAAGCGATTTTCTGAATTCTCTTTCAAATTTTTTTACGGATTTTTTTATCACCATTTCATCACTTGACTTTCCATTTTTTTAGAGCTTCCCGCAATTCAATGTGTGTTTTCGCATACTCTTCTAATGTTTTATTTTTCATCACAGCATCAACAGCCTGACGCATTGCAGCAGCCCCAGCCCTTGTTCCAGAAGGATGTCCATGGATTCCTCCACCAGCTTGCAGTACAAGATCTTTTCCTAAATGTTTTATAAGGAAAGGAACATGCCCTGGATGTAATCCTCCTGAAGAAACCGAAAATGTTGATTTAATTTTTCCCCATTTTTGTGCAAGTCTTTCTTTAGTTGCTTTTACGCTTTTTGATTCAATCTCTTCACTTATCTCTTCTATATCTTGTATTTTACCTTCAAGTTTTCCAATTCCTGTTCCGATATGGATTTGGTCTACACCAATAAGTCTTGCAAAGTCAGCAATAACCATCATACTTATTCCATGTTTTGGGTTTCTGTCAAAAGCAGCATGCATTGCTCTGTGTGCATGAAGCGCTAGTTTAAAATTACCTTCTCTTAAGGTTTGCAGTGCAGCCCACCCAGCAGTGAGTATATCAATCATAACATATTTACTTCCTTGCTTCTCTGCTAATTGAGCTCTTTTCATCATTTCTTTTGTTTCTGCAGTAACATTAACAAGGTAAGCTTTTTTCTCTCCTGTCTCTGCTTCAGCTTTATCTGCCATTTCTAATGTTTTCGCAAGTCTTTTTTCAAATACATTAAATTTTTGAGAAGCAAGGTTTTCATCATCTTTAACAATGTCACAGCCACCCATCCAAGCTTCATATGCACTTTTAGCATGATCTTTTGTCACTAACCCTAATTTTGGTTTTATTATTGTTCCGACTAAAGGCCTGTTTTTAATTCCCATCATTTTTCTAATTCCTTCTATTCCATATCTTGGTCCTGAGAAATTTTTCAGAATTGATTTTGGGAAAGAAACATCTTCTAACCTTATGGCTTTTACAGCTTTCATTCCAAAGATATTTCCCGCAATACTAGAAAGAATATTCGGGACATTATCAGATTCAAAAAGTTCTTGAGGATATGCAACTTTTATGTTATTTCCTTTAATAGAAAAAACCCTTGCCCCTAATTTTTTAACATAATCTTTCCCAGGAACTTCTGTCCATGTGCCTATAGAACTCTCCAGAGCAACAGTATTTGCAGCTTTTTTCATGCTCAAGCCTTTCGCAGGAGAAATTCTAAATAAACAAACCAAATCATTTTTTGGCTTATATTTTAAATTTATAAATTCAAACTCTTTTTTCATCATCTTTCTTTATGGAAGATTCTTTTTAAATTAAATGGATGAGCGCCATCAAAAACACCTTTTATGTTCTTTCTTATACCTAAAAGAAGTACAACACCGAAAAGCCCTATAATTCCTACTGCAATAAATACAGGGTTAAAACCAAATTTAGTAACCGCTCCTCCCCCAATTATAGCTGCAACACCCATTCCTATTCCATAAGATGTAGAATCCAATCCCCATTCAGTTGCTTCTTTTCCTTTATCAATATGTCTTGTGAAAATTGCAGACCAACCAGAACCAGCCATCGCCATACCTATACCATAAATTGCTTGTAAAACATAAATATGCCAAGGCAATCTAGAGAGAAGATAACCAAAAGGTACTAGTGAAGCAATTAGAAACCCAATTACAAGAAAAAAGTAATCGTCTTTTTCTCCTTTGCGATTATCAAGGAAAACCCCGATTGGAACCCTTAGAGCTGATTTTAATATCCAATAAATAGATGAAGCTATACCAGCTATAAGAATAGTTCCTCCCTGAATATTACTAACAATAAAAATAGCAAATATAGGGGTAATCAATCCCCAACCTGAATAAAAGACTAAATCACTCAATACCAAATACCTGATAACTTTATTAAATTTAAGTTTCATCTCTTTTTTACAACCAAGCCTTTTTTAATATCTTCAATTACAAAACCAAGTTTATTAATCTTCTTTCTTATTTCATCAGCTTTTTTCCAGTCATTCTTTTCTCTTAACACATCTCTTTCTTTAATCAATTCTTTCACTTTCTCAGGAACCTTAACTTTTGCCCTCTTATCCAAATCCAAACCAAAAACCTTGTCAAATTTTAAAATAAGGACATATTTTTCAGAATCATTAAGCCTGTTTTCCCTTAAGATTTCCCACATATAAGACAAAGCACGCGGAGCATTTATATCATCATTTAAAAATTCAAGAAACTGCTTATATGCCATGTTCATATTTTTCTTATTCTTTTTTTGTTTTTTATCTAATTTTGAAATTATTTCTCTAATCCTTTGAAGTGAACTTTTAGCATAATCTAGTGCCTGAAAACTAAAATTCAAAGGCTTTCGATAATGTGCAGAAAGATAAAAATATTTTAAATCAAGAGGAGAATAATCTTTTTTTTCAAGTTCTGATAAGGTGTATAAGCCTCCTGTGGATTTCGAGACTTTCTCTCCCTTAGATATTAAGAAAGCTCCGTGAAGCCAATATTTCACAAAAGGTTTTCCTGTAGCTGCTTCACTTTGTGCAATTTCATTTGGATGATGAATTGAAATATGGTCTTCTCCTCCTGTATGAATATCAAAAGTTTCTCCTAAATATTTCATAGACATGGCACTACATTCAATATGCCATCCAGGAAATCCAATACCCCATTCAGATTTCCATTCTTGCTGTCTGGTGCCTAGCTCTTTAGAAAATTTCCATAAAGCAAAATCAGTTTTGTTTCTTTTTTTCCCAACAGAAACCCTTTTTCCTGCTTTAAGTCCTTTAACATTGATTTTTGCAAGTTTTCCATAATCTTTTATCTTAGAAGTATCAAAATAAATACCATCTGAAGTTTTATATGTGTAACCTTTTTTCTCAAGTTTTTTTATTAGTTCAATTTGTTCTTTTATGTGCTCTGTTGCTTTTGACCAGACATCTGGTTCTGAAATATTTAATTTTTTTAAATCATCCCTGAAAATTTTAAAATAATATCCAGAAATTTCTTTAGCTGTTTTTCCTTCGCGCTTCGCAGCTTTTTCAATTTTATCTTCACCTGTATCTGCATCAGAGGTTAAATGGCCAACATCAGTTACATTAATAACCTGTTTAATTTTATAACCTTCAATCTCCAGAATACGTTTTAATATATCTGGAAAAACATAGCTTCTCAAATTCCCTATATGTTGATACCAATAAACAGTTGGACCGCAAGTATAAAGTCCAACACCTCCAGCTTTCAACGGTTTAAACACTTCTTTTTTTCTAGACAAAGTATTATACAGCTTTATCATAATTAATCAAAGAAATACTAATTTAAAAATTTACTTTATTTAGCCCACCTTCTTTATGGTTATTTAATTGTAACAAAGAAATTAATGTTTCCATAACTATTTCCACCTTCTTTTCTAATATCCAATTCATATCCCATTGTACATAAAGGGGTTGTTTCAGAAAATATAAATGTTACCAATCTATTAAAAGTATCTCCTGAAGGGAGGTTATTAATACTTCCAGAACCTCCTAGTAAATAATTAGTGGCCACGTCTGTGGTAATGCTTTCTGGGCAATGTGATGTATCTGTTGCAGTAACATCAAATGTAAATGATGTTGTTTCTGAACCAAGATTTTTTAAAGAAAATGCAAAACCTTCATCTATAGCTCCTTGTTTTATCTTAAGTCTTTGTGAGGTAGGGAACATTACAACTCTTTTTGCATCATCAGAACTAAAAAGTTTTTGCATCTCGCTTTGAACCTGTGTATCTATGGTATCAATCGCATTTGTTGATGCACTAAAAATTTTCTGAATAAAATAAATTCCAAGAACCAGAACAACCATAAGAAGAACTATTGTAACCATGGTCCCCATACTCATTTCCATTGCCCCATGTTTAGAATTAATTTTCATTTTAAGCAGAAGGGAAAAGCCCACTTCCTCCTGTTAAAGTTAGAATCTGAAGAACCACTTGCAATATGCAAAAAATAGCGCTTAATACAATTCCTATAATATTAAGTTTTTTTGCTTTTTTGATTTTTAATTTATTGCTTTGCATAAGACCAATAATTCCCAAAACCAGGCCTGCGAATGGATTAAAAAAAGCAAAGACTATGCTTAAAATTCCAAGAACATAACTTATAGATCCTAAATCTATTTTTCCAACCATTTAATCCTCTTTTATATCCTGATAAATGTTTTCTATTTTATAAATGTTTTTGATGTTGAGTTGTGTTGGAGAATTAAATTGTCAATATAAGTGGGGTATGAAATATTAAAAATCTAATAGATTTACCAAACCCCTTAAAGATTTCCTAATCTCTTCTTTGTCATTTTCCATCTCAGTAGGGTGAATTACTATCTTTATATTTTTATAAAATGGAGGGTTTCCACTTACATCTTCAATAGATTCAATTTTATAAATTGGTTGATCTGAAGAATCTGTCCACTTAAGGGTTCCAGCCTTTTCAATATAAGAAATAAGCTTATTATATTCTTTTTGATCTAAAATTCCTATTTTAATGCTAGATATTTCACTCATATCTTTCTTCCAATTCCTCCTTATTTAAACTTTATTATAATGGAGTTTTTGACTATAAGATTAGATAGAAAATGGGTAGGGAGGGAATCGAACCCCCGACACCGTGAGCTTCAGTCACGCGCTCTCCCACTGAGCTACCTACCCTATGAAAAGGAGAATATTATCTGTTTTAAAAACCTTCTGAAGTAATAATATCCTTTGAATTATATAAATAGTTATAAACTATTTTCTTTATTGTTTTTCATGGAAAAACAGAAATCTACCTTTTATGTGAGGTGTGTAAGTGACAAAAGATGGAGTAAAGATTATGCAAATCGAGTGAGATATATATTAATTTCTGGAGATTTAATAGAAGCTGCTAAAAAGATTGTTTATAAAAAAGGAAGACTTGCAATTTGGAGAGACAGTGAACAGCCAAAAGAAGTGCCTCTTCCAAATGATTATTTGTTTGGAGGAAATATTATTAGGATTACTCCTCTTATAACTCAACCAGCAACACCTTGTATAGAACTTCATTCTGAAACAAAAAAAGGCCTAGTAAACCTAATAAAAGATTTAGGATTACCTGAAATAAAAGTAGTAAGTCAGGAATAGGCCACCTTCTGTCGTTCGTTGTTTCTTTTTAGGCTTCGAATCTTATTCGAAGACTTTGACCTGAATTTTATTCAGAGTCTTTGGCCTTTTCGACCGAGACAAACCGAACGTGTTAACATTCCACTATGCACCTTAAAGGCTTGCACCAATCAGGATGCCCGTTTCATCAAATCTTTCGCATTAACGCTCCACGCATGTTTCATAGCTACACGAAAACTGTGCCGTTTCTGTGACATTGCCTTGCTTCACAACAATCTTTTTTTCAAAAGATGATTCCCTCATTGAGGGTTGATAAGGGATACTTCCCTTATTGGTGGGCGGACCTTCCTCAGAACTCGATATCGTTATTTTCGAAATCTGACAATTTAATGCCTGAGTCCCGTAGTTAACTACCCGACTTACAAAAATATAGGTAAGAATGAGTTTAAAAGTCTTGCTATTCAGAATATCTAAAATTAATCATATGACTCTAATCCAATAGAAATTTTAAGTATTTTTTTACCCAACCCTTTTTCACTTAATATATTCTTATTTTTTATAAGGACCCTTCCTATTTTTTCTAAGCGATTTTTATAAGCATTCTCAAATTTTTTAGTACAGATTCCACCTGAGCTTATTTTATAATTTTGATTTCCAATTTTTACAATCTTTGAAGAACCATCAGATTTAACATCCTCCTCAGTTTCTCTAAATTCAATATATAAATATTTTTCTAATCTATGCATCCTTTTTTTAGATAAAACTTATATTTAAAGATTGTTGTAATTAACTCTAACTTTCTTTGCTAATTACCCTCCACATAAATTTTTAAGCATGTCGGTTTGAGGTCTTTTTGGATTTTAGAATTATTTTTCACTAAAACCGATAAAAGTATCTTCACGTGCTAAAATAGAATAAAATGCTCTAACATTCATATCGTGACTCATTCCTATAGATAGAATTTTTGTTAAATCTATGTTGGTAGAATCACGTTCTAATAAAACTCTTCTTTTATCTTTTATTATTTTAAGAGTGCCATTAGATTCTTCTCCATCTGCAGTTCCTGTCCCACTCAAATTAGAGTCTATTGCTTGTTTTAGATTGTATTTTCCAGGTTTAAGTCCATTAAGTCTTTCAAAAACCTCTTTTTCACTATACTTATGAACCCTGTGATCAAATACAGCAGTTCTATTCGGGAATGTTTTATATTTCATAACAAAACTAAATTTGTTGTTTTTATAAATCTTTCGTTTTTGTTACCTTTTTTTAGTCGTTACTTAATCCCAATCTTCCCTGCTGATTACCTCTACATAAATTTTTAAGGTTTGTCTTTCTTGTAAAAACATGTGGGTGAAATATCTTTTATCTGGGTTTTTTGTAAAAATTCTTGCAGGTTTTGATGATACTATGACCCGTATTCCCATAATGGCCCACATGACCAAAACAAAAAAAGGACGAATTGCCTTTGCTCTTGGGATTTTTATTGCAGTAACTCTTGTAATGATTTTCGCTTTTTTGTTTGCTTCTGTAATAAGAGCAATTCCCTATGCAAATTATATATCTGCAGGATTAATCTTCTTGCTTGCAATGTCTATCCAGTTTGATCTTTTTACACAAAAACCAAAAAGAAAAATTCAAAAAAAACTCCGTCATGTTCAGAGAGTTTCTATTGAAAGATTTTTCAAATTAATGTTTTTTGGTTTTATTACAGCATTTATAACAATAATTGATGATACAATTGCTTATTCTGGATTATTCCTAAATACATTATCAAATCCTGTTCCAGTTATTGTAGGAATCTTCTGTGGGACAATTTTACAGTTAACTGTTATTGTTTACTTCTCCCAGAAATTTTCAAAATTAAAATATAAAAAAGAAATCACTGTGTTTGGTTTGGTTCTTCTTAGCCTTTTAATAGCTATGAAGTTTTTGTGATTAGAAAAAGTTAAAATTTGGAGTTTTTCAAGACCAATATGTCCTTGAAGGGATATATATTTTTCTACTCTGGGATTGAGATTCTTTTAAAATTATGTCTGTAGCTTTATTCGTACGTTCAAGGAAAACTTTTGGACTCAAATAAGCAGTTCCCAAAAATGTTGCTTTAATCAAATTATCGGGATTATATCTAGGAAAAAGAAATTCATTTAGTTCTAATACCTCCTCATCAGTTAAAATAGTCGGTCTGAGTAAAAAAAATCTTTTTTTCGAACCATCCTTTTCTGATAAATTTTTCATAAAGAAATAATTAATTAATGCTTTTTAAGCATTATTATACTAAAAAATAAGTTAAATAAAAAATAAAATAAAAAAATTAAGATTCTAATTTAAATTAAAATCTTCTCTATCTAAAGCTTCTTCTTGGCCTATCTTCTGTCATCGGCTTTGCTTCGCTTACTTTAAGATTTCTGCCATCAACTTCTTTGTCATTCATGTCACTTATAGCTTTTTCTGCTTCTTCTTTTGTAGCAAAAGTTACAAAACCAAATCCTTTGGATCTTCCAGAAAACCTATCCTTAATAACTGTAGCTTCTTCTATCTTTCCATGGACTGAGAAAAGTTCTTTTAACTTTTCATCATCAACACTGAAAGGTAAATTTCCAACGTATAATTTCATATTATTTCCTCCTTACACTTATTCACTATCAGAAGTAGTCAAAACAATCCTGCTTTCCTATTCTAACAGTCAAAATATGTTGGATTTAATGCTTTTTAAGGGTATTGGTTTTACAATCCTAGTATCTTAAGCACCACAAATACAGGCCAGACAATCGCCTTGAGAATTCCCAATATAACGCTCCAGAATCCTGTCGCCTGTTGCATGTAAAAGATTACAGCACCGATGAAACCAAGAAAATAAAAACAACCTCCGCAACCATGAGCACTACAGACATTCTTATGTCCTTTCCAACTCTTTAATTTTTTTACCATGATTGAATAAAAGAATGTGTGTTTTTAAGGGTTTGGGGAGAATTAGTGAATATAATCTTTATTGTTTCTTTTTTACCAATTTCTCTAATTTATTGGCTATAAAATCTGCTTGAACACTTAAAACGTGTGATTTACGTCTTAACTCTTTCTCTTTTTCTTTTGGAGATTGAAGTCTTATAAGGTCACCAGCTATAAGAAAATGAAATTCTACGTTTTCTCCACCAAAATACGGATAAATTCTAAACCCATATTTTGCGGTTGGATCAGCAGTAACATAACGAACTACATCCCAAAAAGTATCTTGATAAAAACCTTCTGTTATTTTAATATTATTTTTATCTACAAGGTTTGCCATAATCTCTCCCACTATTCTTACTATTTAAACATTATTATAATAGAAAAGATTGAATAAAAGAATGTGTGTTTTTAAGGGTTGTGCAGGGGGTTGGATTAAGATTATCTTCTCTCTCTAAGAAGAGGTTTGAGAATATTTGGATTTAACCACTGATTCACTTCCCAATAAAACATATTTCTGTGAATATTTGAGAGTCCTTGACTAGGTCTTTTTGGGCTTCCCATAAGAAATGGTCGTGATTTACCGCCCCGATGAAACTGGTGGAGATTTTTCATACCTTCATATAAATGGGAAATGTAATATTCTAATTCATGTTGGGTAGGTTCTTTTGTGCTTTCTTTTCCTAGTAACCGATTTTGTATTGCCCACCCAACCAATTTATAATTATGAAGAATAGATATTACAAGTTTTCTTTCTTGTTTTAAGCTTTCTAGGTCTTTCTCAGGCACTTTAATAGGAGGAAATTGAATCCATTTGCCAAAAAGACCAAGGTAATTACCAAACTCACCCCAAACACCCCTCCTTAAAGTTGTTGTTACAGAATTTATTTTTCCGTAACAAGTTAGACCATATTTTCCAGATGTTAGACACTTATTAAGGGGGGCATAATAGACTTTTTCAGTTCGATGAAAAATATTTCCATCATGAGTGAGATGTTCAAGATTTTTCAAATCCCCAATTTCAATAGCTGAAAAACATTCTTCTATATCCTGTCTACTTCTTCGTAAGTGACTGATTAAGGTTAAGTACTTTAGGTGTCTTTTCATTTCATATAAAATTTTCATAATCCTTCCCATGATTCTTATTTTTTAAAGATTGTTATAAT
>DAOWJD010000052.1 GCA_030640565.1 Nanobdellota archaeon | reverse complement strand
TCTCAGGATTTTTTATAAAGGAGAAGAAATAAATATAAATTTGGAAGAATTAAAAATTTATGCAGAGAAGTTGGAAAAGTTTATAAGCACTACAAAGCAATTTCTTTTATCATAGACGGGATTTAGAAGTTCTTTGATAAAAATGACGAAACAATTTGGAAAGAATATAGTAAAATTCGTAAAGGACGCATTCTTAACAGAGGTTGTTCCACGTGAATTGAAATCAAAACTAAAAAATTATGATCTTCCAGAGGGTTATCTAAAAATAGCAAGACCTTTTTTAAAAATGTATGGGGGCTTTTTAGTTGGTTCAGCTTCAATTGTATTGATGAATAGTCCAGATTTATCAAATGCGGTTCTTAGAGCAACACCATTTTATGCTTATGGATTAGCAGACGGAATGTATGAAGCAGTTGAATCCAGAGACAATAATATGTCTTTACCCCCAGCAACGTTATTTATAGAATTACCTTATTCTTGTTTTTCAAATTTGTATAAGAGAAATCGAGAAATAAATAATTAAAAATGGCAAAAATAATTGTGATTACTTCAGGAAAAGGAGGTGTAGGAAAAACAACAACAGCAATAAATCTTGCTGTTGCTATGAATTATTTTGGGCAAGATGTCCTGGTTATCGATGGAAATCTCTCTACTCCTAATGTTGGAATTCATCTAAATGCTCCTGAAGTTCCTGTAAGTTTAAACCATATTTTACAAGGAAAGGCAGAACCTTTTGAAGCTGTTTATGAACACGAATCAGGAATAAAAATAATGCCTTCTTCTATCTCAATAAAAGAATTGAAAAAAACAAAACCAGAGAAGATGAAGGATTTTAAAAAGGATTTTAAAAAGATTTCAGAACATATAATTGTTGATTGTGCTGCTGGTCTTGGAGATGAAACTTCCAGCGCAATAGGGCTAGCAGATGAATTAATTATAGTTACAAATCCTGAAATGCCTGCAATAACAGATGCATTAAAGGCGGTAAAGTTTGCAGAACAGCTGAAAAAACCAGTAAAAGGAGTTATTGTAACAAGAGTAAGAAGAGATAAGATAGAATTATCACCAGAAGTAGTTAAGGAAATGCTTGAAATCCCTATCCTAGGAATGGTTCCTGAAGATGATTATGTTAAAAGGTCAATAAATGAAAAAAATGCTTTAGTACATCTCTATCCAAAAAGCAATGCTGCTCGTGCATATAAAGAAATTGCTGCTAAGATTCTTGACACAGAATATGATTCAAAAAAAGACAGGGAAAAAGTCATTAAAAGACTTTTAAAAAAACTTGGATTAAAAGCGTGATAGTATAAGTAATAAATGGAAAACATAGAAAATATAAAATTCTCTGATTGGCAAAAAATTGATTTGCGAACAGCTAAGATTCTTGAAGTAGAGAATATAGAAGGGGCTAATAAGCTTTACAAACTTCTTATAGATATTGGAAAAGAAAAAAGAACCCTTGTCGCTGGCTTAAAGCCATACTATAAAGTAGAAGAGCTTAAGGGAAAAACTTGTATAGTTTTTACAAATCTTGAGCCAAGAAAAATCAAAAGTATTGAAAGCCAGGGGATGATTCTTGCAGCAGTTAGTGAAGATGAAAGCAAAGTGAGACTTTTACAGCCTGATGAAGATATTGAATTAAACAGCAGGATTTTTTAAAAATTTAAGAATTAATCAACCCAATAACAATGATCTGGCTCAGACTCATAACAACCAGGAGCAGTTGTACACCACCAAAACTCATGACCTGGAGAACACTCCATTATATCTTTCCAATCACCTTCTCCTTCATCCTCTTCGCCTCCACCCCCTTCACTAACCCAACTATGTAGGTAAATTATAGCCCAATCATATTCGTTAGTATCATTTTGCATGCATAATTCAAGATAAGTACTACATGCAGTAGGTATTGAACAAAATTTTCTGTATCTTAACATTCCAACAAAATCAGAAGAACATGTTTCACTATCTCCTAAAATAAGTCCTTTTTTAAAATCCCCGTATCCATCAGTATATATAATCCCACTACTAAATAAAGGTCCCCCTACAGCTAATTTAAACACTTCTGGATTTAGTATCCCGATGCCGACTTTATCAGTATTACTATCAACAAACAAAGTACCTGCGCCCACAGTTAGATTTTTTGTAATAATTAAATTTTCATCAAAAGTTTCACTTATATTTGTGAAAGCAACATTGGACATATCCCCACTTCCACCCTCTACACAAGTCCACACAGAACCAGTCCATTGTAAATATTGATCAGTATCACATGCAATTGGGGGACCAATACTATCAATATTGTGTCCTGGATCTCCAGATTCTCCTGGATTTACTGCATAAACTCCAATACCAATTACAATTAAACTAATTACAACTACAAATGTATAAAACCATTTATCTGTAAAGTTTATCTGTAATTTTTTCACCTTAAGTTTGTTAGATTTTCCAGCCATCTTACTCAATACACTTTTATTTTATTTTAAACATCTAGAGGAGGTGGTTCATAAAAACAATATTCTGGTTCTGAATCATAACAACCTGGACCAGGTCCCCATGTACACACATAATATGTTTGACCAAAAGGACAACCATTTGTATCACAAGACAAATCCTCCCAAGCATTAAATTTTAAAGTATGCCATTCATAAAATGAATCATTTATTTTCATGCAAATATCAAAAAAACTCTTTCTAATGTCATCATATGCACAATAATTAGTGTATCTTAACATCCCAACATAATTAGTATCACATTCTTCACTATTATCTCCTAAAATGATTCCTTGTTTAAAAATCCCATATGCCTCAGTATGTATAGGTCCAGTACTAGATAAATCTCCATTCACAGATAATCTATATGCACCTGGATCTAATGTTCCAATACCAACACCACTACTAGTACTATCAACAAACAAAGTATCTGTATCTACAGTTAGATTTTTTGCAATAATTAAATTTTCATCAAAAGTTTCACTTATATTTGTGAAAGCAACATTTGACATATCTCCCCCGCTTCCACCTTCAGCACAAGTCCACACAGAACCATCCCATTGTAAATATTCATTAGCAACACAACCACTTGGGGGACCAACACTATCAATATTGTGTCCTGGATCTCCAGATCCACCTGGAGTTAATGCATAAACCCCAACACCAATTATAATTAAACTAATTACAACTACAAATGTATAAAACCACTTATCTGTAAAATTTATCTGTAATTTTTTTATCTTAAGCTTGTTAGATTTTCTAGCCATCTTCCCTCTTTTCTTATATCTTATTAGAATAATAAGAAGTATTTAAATATTTTTATTAATAATCTCAAAATCAAATCTTTTTAAACAAAATCTCGCTTTTCTTAATTTTCTTCGCACTAAATTGTTTTGTGATTTTCTCACTTGATTCTGGGATAAAAGGCCAAAGAAGTTCTGCGATTTTTAGAATGCTTTCTTTAAGTTCGTAAAGTGCTTTCTTGTCTTTAGTTTCCCATATCTTCTTGCTTTGAACATATTCATTACAAATATCAATAAAGGCAAAAATCTCATTAAGGGATTTATCAAATTCATAATTTTCAATATAATTTTCTATTTTTTTGAGATTTAATTTTTTAATAAGTTTATTTTCTGTTTTCTCCACTCCATTTTTTTCAATCAAGCCTGTAACCCTACTCACCAAATTTCCGAGCTTGTTCGCAAGCTCATTGTTGTGTCTTTTAATAAGAATCTCTTCACTGAAATCAGAATCATCAAAAACAGAACATCTAAGCAAAGCATATCTAACAGGGTCTGCCCCATATTTTTTAAGTAGTTCTAAAGGATCAATTATATTTCCCAAGGTTTTTGAGATTTTTTTTCCACCAAGATTCAAATATCCATGAACCAAAAGTGTGTTTGGTAATTCATAACCTGCAGATATTAAAATCGCAGGCCAGATTACAGAATGAAACCAGTTAATTCCTTTTCCAATAACATGTACATCTGCAGGCCATTTCTCTTTAGCTCCTGAAATATAATTAATAAGAGCATCAATCCAAACCCAAACCTTAAAATTCTTATCTCCTGGAAAATCAATCCCCCAATCAGCATCTTTTCTACTTATGCAAACATCTTTTAAATCTTCTTTTAATCTTGACAAAATCTCTTTTTTCCTAGATTCAGGAACAATATAAGTTTTAACAAATTTAATCAGTTTTTCCTTATATTTGCTTAGTTTAAAAAAATAAGCTTCTTGTTTTAGAAATTCTGGTTCTTTGTCATGCTCAGGACATTTTCCATCTACAAGATATTTTTTTGTAATAAAAGTCTCACAACCAGTGCAATAATGTCCTTCATAATTTCCTTTGTAAATATCTCCTTTATCAGTAACTTTTTTCAAGACTTCGTGGACAACTTTAGCATGCTCTTTTGCAGTGGTTCTAATAAATTTATCATGACTTATGTTTAATTGCTTGCACAAATCTAAAAACAAAGCTGCATTTTTATCAATAAATTCTTTAACAGCTATACCAGCAGCTTCTGCAGCCTGGACATTCTTTTGAGCATTTTCATCAACTCCTGTCAAAAAGAAAACTTTGTCTCCCTTTGATTTTCTATATCGTGCTAAAGCATCAGCTATAACTTTCTCAAATGCATGCCCTATGTGTGGCTCTGCATTCACATAATCTATTGCAGTTGTCACATAAAATTTCTTGTTCATAAAAAAGAAAAAAGGAAGAAGTATAAAAACTTAACCAATTAAAATACTTCTTTCTATTTCATTTCTTTTTCTAGATAGTTTCCTACTTATATCCATTAACTCTGGATAAAGTCTTTTTGAAATAGCTTGGCTAAAACCAAGATTTTGCATAATCCCAAGGTAATCGCTAGAAGTTATTTTACAATTATCTTGCATTCCAAAATAAAGGTGAGTTTCTCTAATTGTTCTTTGTTCTTCTATATATCCTTTAAGAATTCTTCCATACTTTGGGAATTTGCTTTCAAACTTTTCGATTCCTTCTTTCAAACCCCTAGCTTTGAGTTCATCATCATCCTGGACTCTAGCCCAGACTCTGTTACCATCATAATGGTTCTCAAAATCAGAGAGATTAACCTTTTTAGCTAATTTTGGTTTTCTTCTCTTGAGTTTTCCAGACATGCTTGAAATTGGTTTATCAATTCTATCTAATGCAACAATTTCAATCACTTGTCTTTCTAATTTTTCAGTCATTTTATCCTCCATGAATTTAGTTAATAAAATAAGCCAAAAATAGTAAATTAATTTAAGAGGTGATAAAAATCACCACATTTAAATAGATTAAATTCTTTAAGATTTCATGAATATAGAAGTGTTTAAACAATTCGGACTCACTCACAACGAATCCTTAATTTATCAGGCATTACTTGAATTAGGCCCAAGCTTAGCAGGACAGATATCTAGAAAAACAGGTTTACACAGACGAACAGTTTATGATACAACAGAAATGTTGATTCAAAAAGGACTTATTGGCTATATTTTGAAGAATAATCGAAGATTCTTTGAAGCTGCTTCTCCTGAAAAATTTCTAGGCATAATTAAAGAAAAAGAAAATTTGATAAACAATAGTCTTTCAGAGATGATGCTTCTTTACACAAAAACCCAAGAAAAACAAGAGACAAATTTCTACAAAGGAAAACAAGGTCTCAAAACAGTAATGGAAGACCAGTTAAAACAAGGAACAAAAGAGATTCTCATTCTTGGTGCTTCTCCACTAGCATACGAAATTTTAGAATTTTATTTTAAATGGTTTGATGTTAAGAGACGTAAACAAAAAATTAAAGCAAGAATAATTTTTAATAAATTAGACAAAAAGCCCAAGATTCCTTTAGCAGAAATAAAATATCTTCCAAAAAAATATACTTCCCCATTAGCAATAAATATTTACAGAGATAAGGTTGCGATAATCTTTTGGAGCAAAGATAATCCAATAGCAATAGTAATAAAGAACAAAGATATCTCTGAAGGGTATAAAAAATATTTCAAACTAATGTGGAGAATAGCTAAATAAAACACGCAAAACTATTTAAACAAAAATCATATTAATGTCATATGTTCAAAAAGAAAAAATGTAAAAATTGCAGGGAAAAAATAGATGACAAATACAACTT
Source organism: Nanobdellota archaeon (assembly GCA_030640565.1). Lineage (GTDB taxonomy): Archaea > Nanobdellota > Nanobdellia > Pacearchaeales > GW2011-AR1 > ASMP01. The sequence goes on along the minus strand of DAOWJD010000052.1, from coordinate 3,194 downwards.
TTGCCCTTACTGTAGAGTTCCTACTAGAGATTTTTTAGAAGATGATAAAGAATGGGGAATTCTTGGAAGAAATGATTTTTCGCCTAATGAAGGAGTGAAACTCCCCATGGGATTTAATGCATTATTTAATACAATTCTTAAAAATCTCAACAAACAATTCAATAATGTTGAAAATATGGAAAATAAATCTAAAAAACCAAAGATAAAAAAAGGAGGAGTAAGTATTAGCATTCATACATCTGGAAACAAGCCACCAGAAATAAAGGTCTCATCTTTTGGAAATCTTCCTGAATTTAAAGAAAAAGAAAAACAGGTAAAGAAAAAAGTAAAGAATCTAAAACTTCCAGTATCAGATCCAAAGAAGTTTACTGGATTGAAAAAAGAAGAACCTAAAACAAATATAAGACGATTTTCAAATAAGATTATTTATGAAATAAACATGCCGAATGTTAAATCAATAAAAGATGTTTCTATAGTTCAGCTTGAAAATAGCATTGAAATAAAAGCCTTGGCAAAAAATAAAGTTTATTACAAAATAATTCCAATAAATCTACCAGTAAAAAATTATAATTTATCAAAAGAAAAACTAATTCTTGAGCTTGAAGCAAGAGAGTGAGGTAATCTTTATAAAGATTAAGCGCGTTATTTTGATATGCAAATCCCTATTAATATTTCTACAGAACTCGCAGAAGAAGTTGGTTGGCATATTAGTGATGGAAGTATGAATTTCTACAAAAATAGAGGGAAATTAAAAGGATTTTATCAACTTAGAGGCCATATTGAAGATGATAGAGAACATTATGAAAAAAGAATTAAACCTTTATTTGAGAACTTGTTTAATATAAAATTAAGAATAAGAGAAATGCCATCTACAAGAGTTATTGGATTTCAGATATGGAATGATAATTTAATTGAATTCAAAAAAAAATTTAATCTTCCATTAGGTAAAAAACATGAAATAATAATCCCAAAAGAATTTCTAACTAGTATAGATTTAAAAAAAGCCGTAGTAAGAGGTATATTTGATACTGATGGTGGGATTTACTTAGAAAGAAAAAATAATAAATTATATCCTAGATTGTATATAACCACTATTTCATTTAAGTTATCAGAACAATTATTAAATCTATTTAATGAAATTGGTCTACGTGCTACAAGATATTCTCAATTGTATAATCGTGACTTTAACAGAAAAAGAAGTTATATAATAACTATTAGGGGAGAAAAGATGTTTCATAAATTCATAAAGGATATTAGTCCAGAAAATCCAAAACATCTTAAAAAATATCAAGATTTTTTGAACTCGCAAAACTTATAAATCTCTCTTTTCTTCAGATTTCAATGAGCCTGTAGCTCAGTCTGGTTAGAGCACTACATTTTGTCTTGATGTAAAAATCAAGCAGAAGGTGATTCTGATAGGATTAGGACAGGAAAAGATCTTATCTTAATCTCAGCCAGGTAGGGGTCCTCGGTTCAAATCCGAGCAGGCTCATTTTTATTCGATCCCACCCCAACTTTTTTAAACAAACTTTTTCTCAATAAATCATGGCAAAAGGAATGTATCACTTTTTGAAAGAAGCATGGAAAAAACCAGATGTGAAAATCCTTAGAGAAAGGATGATTGAATGGCGTAAAACCCAGACAATCACAAAGGTTGACAGACCATTAAGACTTGATAGAGCACGTGTTCTAGGATATAAAAGCAAAAAAGGTTTTGTGATTGTTCGTGTTAGAATAAAAAGAGGAGGACACAAAAGATCACGACCTAATAAAGGACGAAGAAGCAAAAGACTTCACACTCGAAAAACCCTAAGAATGAATTACCAATGGATTGCTGAGCAAAGGGCTGCGAGAAAATATACAAATCTCGAAGTACTTAACTCATATTTAATTGGAAAAGATGGTATGCATTATTTTTATGAAGTCATCTTTGTGGACCCTGAAAGACCTGAAATAAAAAATGACAAAACAATCAATTGGATAACAAAACCAGAAAACAGAAAAAGACCTTTTAGGGGACTTACAAGCGCTGGAAAAAAAGCCCGTGGCCTTAGAAAAAAATCCAGAGAAATGAAAACCAGACCAAGCTTAAGAGCAAAAGGAAGAAGAGGAAAATAAATGGAGAAAAAACATTTTACAGAAGAACAGGCAAAAGAAGTCGGAGAAAAACTTGGAATAAAGTGGGATAAGTTTGATGTAGAACAATTCAGGCATGGCATGGATATTGAGCTTGAACACGGAACAGTTGATTCAAATACAAATGTTTCAAATGACAATCCTTTAATTACAGGTAAAATTGCTCTAGCCCACTTAAATGAATTTCCAGATTATTATGATAGACTAAACGAGATGGAAAAACAAGCTGAAGATTTCTGGGAAAATAAACAACCTTAAAAATATCTATTTCTTAGAAAAAATATGGTGATAAATACTTTTCATATATTAGCTATCATTGGCTTAGTGGCAATAATTTCTGGGACATTTATGGTTTCTATGAAAAAAAGTATTAGAAGACGATATACTTATCCCTTACTTATACTAGGAGGAATATGTTTAGAACTCTATAGTATTTATATTAATGATTTAATCTTTATAATCCTCCAAGGAGTATTCATAATATCTTCAATTTATGGTTTAATTAGAATAAATGAAAAGTATGGGAACAAATGAGATACTTAAAACTCGCTGAATTATATGAAGAATTATCCAGCACAACAAAACGTCTGGAAAAAATAGACATTCTTTCTAAATTTTTAAAACATCTCTCTGAATCAGATAGAGACGTCATGTATCTCTTGCTTGGAGATATCTATCCAGAATATGATAAAAGAAAAATTGGGATAAGCAATCAGCTGGCGATAAAGGCTATTTCAAAAGCAACAGGAACAGAGTTAAAAAAAGTTGTAAGCGAATGGAAAGCTATTGGAGATTTAGGAAAAGTTGCAGAAGTTCTCACAGCAGAAAAAAAGCAAGTAACTCTTCACCGCCATATTTTAACTACAGGAAAAGTTCTTGAAAATTTAAGAAAACTTCCAGAATTAGAAGGAAAAGGAACTGTAAGCAAAAAATTATCTCTAATAACAGAGCTTTTAACATCTTCTTCTCCTATAGAGGCACTTTATCTCGTAAGAATTCTAATAGGAGATCTCAGGATAGGAGTAAAGGAGAGTACTGTCAGAGAAGCTCTGGCTGCT
>DAOWJD010000047.1 GCA_030640565.1 Nanobdellota archaeon | reverse complement strand
TTCTGAACATTTTATACATTTCTATAACTTCTAAGAAATCTTTATCTTTTTTAAAGAGTTTTTCTATAGATTCTATTTTACCGACAGGATTTAAGGGAATAGAAGAGATCTTTTTTTTCTTTTTTGCCTGTTTTAAAATTTTATCAACACATGTTTCTATCATTTTTCTCCATCTTAGAATAAGATTCATTACTACGTCACAAGTTTTTGTGTACTTTAAACTAACATAGAGAAGATGGTCTGCACTTATCTTCTCTTTAATTATGTCTTCCATAAAATATTTCCCCTTCACCCATTCAGAATAGAAGTAAATTACTAAGATTAAGAGCTTTTTATATTTTTCTTAGAAATTCCTCTTAAAGGTTTCACGTGTTTTCCTTAAAATATCCTTTACAAGTATTAAAAATTCTTTTGTTTTTTCAATTGTTAATGTTTTTGGATTTAAACCGTTTGATAAAATGATAACTTTGTCGTCTTTTATGAATTCAAAAGGGCTTTCCTTGTGTTTTTCTATAAAATCAAACAATTCTAGAATTAAATTTATTTCTTCTCTTGTTATTTGATATCTAGGAGCACACTTTTCAATAAAAATTTTGAAATTTGATTTGGGATTTTTATAAAGAATTATTCTCTTGTAAAGATACTCATACTGGAGAATTGAATTTATTCCCTCTGTAACTGCATTTTTTATTTCCTGAATAATTTTTAAAAGAAGTCTTTTATCTTTGATTAAAGGAAAAGTTACATAAACCATATGGTCTGCTGTCTTAATTCTTTTTTCAGCTGCAATGATATTTTCCAAGAATTTTTCCATGTTTTTTTAACGATGTTTAGATTAAAATAATTGTTGGTGTTTGATGGGATATTTCAGAAAAAATATTTAAACCTGAATATTCTGGTTTTATCATGTGGTTGCTGAAGTTAAAGATCAAACATGATTGCACAATAGGGAACAGATGTAAAGAATTTAAAATTGTATGTTACTCAATTCCTTTAGGAAACTGGAAAGAAAAAGATTATTCATTTACATCAGAGAGACATACATTAGAAGGAGTTCCAGAAAATATTAAAAAATTCTTAAAAGATATAAAAAAAGATAAAAGAATTATAGACTTGGAGATTTCAGGAAATACAATGTTTTTTATTGGTAAGAATAAGGAAAAAATACCAAGTTCGTTTTACACACAAAAAATGTTTTTTACCAAACCTGTCTTTGTTGATTATAAAGGCGATGAATATTGGGAAGTAGCAAGTTATAATAAAAATGTTTTAGGTAACTTTCTAGAAAAACTGGAAAAACAGAATTATGAAAATTTAGAAGTACTCCAATTTAAAAATATAAAATTAAATAATATCTATTTTCCTGCAATTGCTCCTGATTTAACAGAAAAACAAAAAGAGGTTTTTGAGTTAGCGATAAAAGAAGGATATTATGATATTCCTAAGAGGACTGATTTAATAAAACTGGCTAGGATAAAAAAGGTTTCTATAGCAACCTTCCAAGAGCATTTAAAAAAAGCCGAGGCAAAAGTTGTTCCAAAATTAAAAATTAATTAGTCTAAGCCGAAGGATCATTATAAGCCCATTCTCTTAGGGCATTCATAAAATTTTCTGATCTTTTAACAACTTCTTTTTCATCTAAGTCTACAAATTTCTTTCCTTTTAGATAATTGTATCCTCCTATTGTCTGTCCTAAAAGATAATCAAAGGCACTGTAATCATTCCAATAAGTTTTCAATCTATACTTTTCCACTATCTGATCTAAGACTTTTTTTCTGTTTTCTAAACATTTAGACCATAAATTAGGATCAACTACATCTAAAGTAGGTGTTGGCCCATAATCATAATTATTTCTACTATAATGGGGCTTGCCAGAAATTTGTATTATAGCTTTTACATATCCGAATGGGATATTGTCTATTAATCCTTCTCCATTAACTTTTTGAACACACGCAAGATACCTACCTTTAAATTTATGGAAAGTTCGTTCCCTTGAACAATCAAGGCCTTTATTAATTTCTGTAATCAAAGCACCATGTCTATCAACTTCAGTTGAATCGATTTGTCCAAATCTAGGATTCTCATTAAAAGCCTTTATTGTTAGTTTGTAAGCTCTATCTAATTTTGCATCTTTACTTTCTAAGAGTTTTTCTATTAAGTTTCCCATTTTATTTCCGTGTTTATTTATTTAAAAATAGTTGAGTAGGACTATAAATAATTTTTACCTGAATATTAAGGTACTAAAAAGAAATCACTCATTCAACTTCAAAATAGCTTCTGCAAGATCTCCCTCTGAATTTTCAAGAGCACTTGTTGCTTCTTTTTTTGTAGAATCTGTTTTTTCCATTACTGTTTTTATATCTTCTTCAGAAATTCCCTGTTTTTCATTTTCTTCCTTTATATCCCCTGAAACTTGAAAACTTTCTTTCCCCTGAACACTTATTTTTGTTACAGAAGGGTTTTCAATGACAATTTTTTCTCCACTGCTTTTTTCAATCACAACACGGGAAGCTGAGATTTCTTCTTGATTCATGCCAAGCTGCTTCATCATTGCCTGCATCTTTTTTGGATTTAAACCACCTAAACCGGGAAACATTTTAGTATATGAACTCCAGAAATATTCTGAAAATTATTATCAAAATTACAAACCCGATTACATGGACTGGTTTTAGCATTATCCTACTTTTAAATTCTTCATCAAATCTTATTAATCCACCGAAGCCAGCTGGCATCTGAATTTTTTGGTCTGCCATTTTATAT
>DAOWJD010000039.1 GCA_030640565.1 Nanobdellota archaeon | reverse complement strand
TTTAAGCTTTTGAAAAAACATCCCTGGCTTAGAAACTATTTTAGAAAAGGAAACTTCTGGAGTCCTGGAAAGTTCTTCCGTAGCGTCGGGAATACAACCACTGAAGCTGTTGCTCACTACATCACTTCTTCTCAACCTTGGATTGATTTTTAATCGCATTTTATTTATTGATACCTCGCCCTTTAGGGCGGGGTGTTTCATTTATCCGTGCTTATGTGCGCTTTCGTTTTTTCTTGGTAAAATCAAAACATGATGACACGAATCTTTTATGCCTTTCATAAGCCCCCTTGGTAACATAAGACTTTTTTCTAAACAAGTCTAACACTAGCGGAGTAATTCCTTTGTTTTGTGATAATTTTTTTACCAAATCGTTTCTATACATGTCATTATTTTGTTCAACTTCATCCAAATTAATAGGTAAACCCACATTCTTTAATAATGGCCCATATATCTCAAATAAAGTACCCATTAATGTAGCGATATCTCTTCCTATAACATATACGTCCAACAACTTTTCAGGATTCTCTAGAGAACCAAGAGGTTCTTCTAGTTCTAGGATTTTCCTTGTCATCCTTGATGTTAAGACATCGAATGGGTCTTTAATCTCATTGCTATCCACACTAGGTTGTTTCTTAGCTGTTTTTGATTCTTTATTTTCTTTTGTCATTTTATTGCTTATTTACGGTTAAAAAAGTAATTTTGGCCCTTTATTAAAATTAGAAAATGCTTCTGCTAATCTCTTAGCACTCTCATTCTTGTTTCTTGTAAGTATATCCAACATTTCCCTATTACTAATTCTCTGGTTTTGTAATAATCTTTTTACCAAGTGGTTTCTTAACACTTCATTAGCCCCCTCAATCTCATCCAAATCAAGTGAATTCATTTTCTTTAATGATGGCTTATATATTTCAGAGAAAGTACCTATTAATGTAGCGTGTTCTATCCCTATAGTATATGTTTCCAGCAATTTTTCAGGATTCTCTAGAGAGCTAGGATTTCTTTCTAGTTCTTGTGTATCCTTTTCCATTTTCAATACTATGACATTATATGGGTCGTTAATTTCATTGCCACGTATATCATAACATTTTTGCTTGTTATCTGTTTTTGATTTTTTGTTTTCTTTTGTCATTTTCTGGTAATCGGTACTAATTTATCTGCTTTATAAATATTATTTCCCCCTTAGAACGGAACAATTAACAAAATTTATAAACTCTAAGAAACATTTTTGAGAATGGATACTAAAGCATTAGAAGAGATAGGACTTACACAAGGAGAAGTAAGAGTTTACATTGCTTTATTAGAGCTCGGAGAAACCACTACAGGAGCAATTATTAAGAAATCCAAGATTACAGGGTCAAAAGTTTATGAAATACTTGAAAGATTAATAGAAAAAGGATTAGTTTCACATGTTATCAAAGAAAAAACAAAATATTTTCAAGCTTCTTCCCCAAAAAGATTGTTAGATTATCTTGGTAAAAAAGAAAGAGAACTTTTTCAAGATAAGAAAGAGATAGAGAGATTAATCCCTCTACTTGAATCAAAACAAAAATCAAAAGAAAAAATACAATCGTCCCAAATATTTGAAGGCTATGAAGGGATAAAAACTGTTTTTAATCTTATTCTTGAATCTTTGAAATCAAGAGAAGAATATTATGCCTTTAGTATTGGGGATGAGTTGGAAAATGAAAAAGTAAGATTGTTTTTTCAGAATTATCATAGAAAAAGAATCAGTAGAAAAATAAAAGTGAAAATAATAGCAAACTCAAGAAGACCCTTCTTTAGAGAACTATCAAGGTTAAAAGATTTACAAATAAGATATTATGATAATCCTGTACCACTAGGAGTATTTATTTTCAAGGATTATGTTGCCACACTTACCTTCAGAGAAAAACCAACTGCTTTCCTCATTAGAAGTCAACAAATAGCTGATTCTTACAAAGATTTCTTTATCAATTTGTGGGAGAAATCAAAACGCTAAAAAATTAATACCTTTATTTTAAGGATTTTTTAGATGACAAAGCCTTCAGAAAAGATTTATAAAGAATGAGATTACAAAGAAACATATGAGACCAATATTCAAACTTTTAGCAATACCCCTTATTTTAATGAGTATGAAAGCTCACAAAATAGACTATACTAAACAACAGGCCCACGAAAGAGGTATTACAGAAGACCAAGTAAAGATGGATAGTTTATGGAGAAACTTCAACAAAAAAGTAAATCTAGAGCAATACATAGACGAAACAGATTTATTAAAAAACTACCAGGAATTAAAGAGAAACTCAGACTCCCCCGCAAGATGGAATGATTTATACTTAGATGCTGTAGGTGAAATGACAAGACAGATAAAAAACTTTTCAAAAACAAAAGATAAAGCCTACTTGCAAAAAGCAATAACTATGGGATATATAGCATTAAATAGGCAACCATCAGGAGCATACACACGAACCATAATGAAAACAATAGAGAATATTATTAAAGAAATAAATTCCCCAAGAGAAAAAAAGTAAGAAACAAACAAGATTCACCATAAAGAAATTTTTGATGGTGTTTTCCAAGAATATAAATCTTTAAATATCTTAATCTAAACATAAAGAAATGAATGAAAAACAAATTAATGAATTAAGAAAAGGCTTGGGAAAGGTAATTGAGAGATTAACTGAAAAAAGAGGGTTGCGGAACAAATGTGCAGGCCAGGAATTTTTATTTCGTACTGAAGGAATTAATCCTATAACTAAATTCCAGATTCTCACTAAATATCGGAATAAAAGAAAAGGTACTAGTATTTGTGCTAATATTAGGATAAATGAAGAAGGAGGGGGCTTAAATGTGATAGTATTTATGGAAAAGTATGCGAAGCCAATACATTCTTATCTTCATACTTTCTCTCATAAATATAATATTAGTTTAGGAAATCTTTCCAACTTTAACGAATATATTTAATCAAACCTCAAAATCCATCTCTTTTCTACTATTCCTGCCGTCAATTTCAGCTTCTCTTATGATTTTACCTTTTCTTTTTGCAAGCTCTCTCATCCTTGAATAATTTGTTTCTCCTTCAGGTTTTATTATTTCATTTATTATAAACTCATGATTTATTTCTGCTTTTTTAAAATCAGACACTTCAAAAACAAAATCTTCTGCTAGCATTTTATCAGTTGTAGTTATCCTGCAAAAATTTGCTTTTGGTTTTCCTCCTTTTTTACCTGGTTTTCCTGATTTCGGTGATTTAGGTTTTATTTTCAAATTTGTGGAATCTTTATCACAGCTAAAACTAAGAGCAAAAAATACTTTTGGAAATTTTTCAAGCAGAGAAATAATCTCATTTCCATCCATTTCTTTATCAATAATATATCTTTTAATCCCTTGAAACTGTTTGATTTCTTTAAAATCCAATTCTTCCTTAAGATCATTTGTAGAAACAATAGCACCAGTTACTTGAGCCTTATTCTCCCCCATTTTTTCCGCAACTTCTTTCACTAATTCATTTGCAAATTCTGCTGTTGTTGATATTGTATATTTGTTTCCTGATTTCCTGGCATTAATTAAAGCTCTGTTTTTGAACTCTCCTTTACTGAATTTTTGGAACTGCAGGTGAACCAAGTTATCAGGTTGATTCTTAAATATTTTCTTTATAAAATTCATAAATCTATTTATCGAATTTTCCTTATAAACTTTATGCATCCTAAGATGCAGAACACTTAGTTCTACTTACAAAACTTTATAAATTTCTTCTCACTTTAATAATCAACAATAAGATAAAATGGATGAAAATTATTTCAGAAAAATCATAAATATAATTGCACTCATTCTTTTAATAGTCTTGTCTTTCCTTATAATGAGGCCTATTTTGATTTCAATCATTATAGCCTTTATTCTTGCATTTATCTTTGCCCCTGTTTATGACTGGTTTAATAAATACATCAAAGTTAAAACTATTTCAGTACTTTTAATTATTGCATTCATAATTATCATTATCCTTTTACCATTATGGTTTCTAACTCCAATCTTGATAAAACAGGCTTTTACAATATTCCAGGGAACACAGCAAATAGATTTTGTAACACCCCTTAAATCAGTTTTCCCAGATTTATTCGCTTCACAACAATTTTCTGCAGAGATTGGCGCTATTCTGTCTTCTTTTACCGCTAAAATGACTAGTTCCTTAGTTAATTCTCTTTCAAATATAATACTGAATTTTCCTGCTCTTCTCCTTCAGTTCACAGTTGTTCTCTTTACATTTTTCTTTGTGCTCAGAGATAAGGAGAAATTTCTTGAATATATGAAATCACTTCTTCCTTTTTCAAAAGATGTTGAAGAGAAAGTATTAAAATATACTTCAGGAATAACAGCTTCACTTGTTTATGGACAGATGATTATAGGTATTATTCAAGGTATTGTCCTGGGAATTGGACTTTTTATTTTCAGGGTTCCAAATGCCTTATTCCTTTCATTTATTGCAATTATTGCAGGTATTCTTCCAATTGTCGGAACAGGGCTTGTGTGGGTTCCTTTAACAATTTATCTTTTTATTTCAGGAAACACTGTTTCTGCTTGGGGTGTTCTTGCTTTTGGGATTATTTCATCCACAGTTGATAACTTTTTAAGACCAATGATTGTTTCAAAGAAAACAAAGATAAATTCAGCAGTACTTCTAATATCAATGATTGGAGGATTATTCTTCTTCGGAATTCTCGGACTTCTTTTGGGCCCATTAATAATATCTTATCTTTTAATATTGTTAGAAATATACAGGGGAAAAGCAAAACCGAAAATAATGATAGAAGAGCCACATAAATAAAATATAAAAACCATTTTCTCCAATTTATTATAATTAAAATATAAAAAAGAAAGTTATGCAATTAAAAATAAAACTTTTGAAATGGTCTGCAGGGCTTCCTGTAGCGATGCTTAATAGCAAAACTGCAGAAAAAATCGGAATTCATCCACAGGACATAATAAACATTAGAACTCTTTCCAAACATCCAAGAGAAATTTCAGCTGTTATTGATATTATCAAAAAACGACTTGTAAAAAAAGACGAGATTGCTGTTTCTTCTGAATTAAAAAAACGCCTCGGTCTTAAAGTTGGAGAAAAGGTTGAAGTCAGTATGTTAATCCCCCCAAATAGTATGAATTTTATAAAGAAAAAATTTCAGAACAAGTCATTATCAAGAAAAGAAATAGATGCAATAATAAGGGATATTGTGAACAATTCTCTTTCTGATGCAGAAATAGCACTTTTTGTTTCCTCCCTGGATAAATACGGGATGACTATGGATGAGACCATTTATCTAATAAAAGCTATTCAGAAAACAGGGGCTCAATTAAAATTCAGAAATAAATTTATTGCAGATAAACATTCTATCGGAGGTATTCCTGGAAACAGGACAACACCCATAGTTGTTTCAATATGTGCTGCTGCAGGACTTATTATGCCAAAAAATTCTTCAAGAGCAATAACAAGTGCTGCAGGAACAGCAGATGTTATAGAAACAATTGCCCGTGTTGAATTTTCAATAAAAGAACTTAAAAAAATAATAAAGAAAACAAATGCATTCATGATTTGGGGAGGGGCTGTTGGCATGGTTCCTGCAGATTCAAAAATAATCAAAATAGAAAAATCCCTAAAAATAGACCCTGAAGCACAGTTGGTTGCCTCAATAATGTCAAAAAAACTTGCAGTAGATAGTAAATATATTATTATAGATATTCCATATGGGAAAGGTGCAAAGGTTGACAGAAAAAAAGCATTAAGATTGAAAAGAAAATTTGAATATCTTGGAAGATATTTCAAAAGAAAGATTAAGTGTGTTCTTACTGATGGAAGCCAGCCTATTGGTTCTGGAATTGGTCCTGTTCTTGAATTAGAAGACATAATAAAAATTCTTAATCCTAAAGAAAAAGGACCCCAAGATCTTGAGAAAAAATCTCTTCTTCTGGCAGGAAAGCTTTTTGAGATGACAGGAAAAGCAAAAAATGGCCAGGGAATAAAAATGGCTGAAGAAGTTCTTTATTCAGGAAAAGCTTTTGAGAAATTTAAAGAAATCATTAAAGCACAAGATGGAAATCTGAAAAAACTGAAAAAAGCTGGATTCACCCGCGATATCCGGGCAAAGAAATCAGGAAAAATAATTAGCATAGGTAATAAAAAAATAAATTCTCTTGCAAGAACAGCTGGTTGCCCTCTTGATAAATCTGCAGGAATTTACCTCCACGTGCATGTTGGAGATAAGGTAAAGAAAGGAAGCACAATAATAACAATACATGCAGAGACCTTGCAGAGACTAAATCACGCAGCAAGATATCACAAAAAGATAAATCCAATAAAGATAAAATAGTGTAATTATATTTTTAAACTTGAGCGCTTTTCTTCTTCTATGGATGATCATAATTACAGAAAAAAGATTGTAGATTATTTAAAAAAGAATTTAAAAAAAGGCTATACGCTTGAATCCTTGGGATGGGCTTTAATTGGACAGGGATATTCAAGGACAGCTGTTGAAAGAGCAATTGAAGAACTTAATAAAGAACTGGCAAGAGAAGCACCAATTCTTAAAGAAAAACCAGTGATAAAGTATGAAATTGTTGATGAAAAAGACAGGCCAATTAAGATAAAGAAATCTTGGTGGAAACGAATATTTGGCTAAGTGACTATCTCTTTAATCAATAACAGCTTAGTCGAATATGAGCAGAATTTTTGGGTTGTAGGGAAAGCTTTTTAACGTCGATTTCTTCTCAATATTAAGCCGCTATGCGGAGAATGGTATTCCACTTGGTTTGAGCCCAAGGCCTTTACAGGCATCCAGGTTCGATTCCTGGTAGCGGCGTTTTTTTCTTGAGAAGTTTTCAGTAGAAGGGAGAAGTAAGAAAGTAAAAATAGAAAAGTTTATAAATAATTAAATCTTACATTCTTACATGGTAAACATAACTAAGATAAGTTCAAAAGGGCAAATTGTAATTCCTCGCGATATAAGAGAAAAGTTAAAAGTAAAAGAAGGAAATTTATTTGTTATTACAGATCGAGACAACTCAATTTTTTTAAAGAAAATTGAGCCCCCTAAGATAAAAACTTGGAAAGAAGCAACCAGACCCTTTAGAGAAGCAGCGAAAAAATCAAGATTTACAGAAGAGGATTTGGGCAGATTAATCAAAGAGGCTAGGATAAGTAAAAAATAGAAAAATGAGAATTGTTCTTGATACAAATGTCTGGCTTTCAGCTATTTTTTGGCAAGGAGAAGCGAATAAGATAATTAAGGCTTATGAAAAAAATAAAAAAGAAATTATAATTACAGAAGATATTCTTTCAGAAATAATAGAAGTTCTTAATAGAGAGTCAAAATTTCAAAAATTTATTAAAGATAAAAATCAGAGCATAGAAGATTTAATCAGAACCATTCTATCGATAGCTACTTTAGTGGAAATAAAAATAAAACTAGATATAATTAAAGAAGACCCTAAAGACAACATTATCTTAGAGGCTGCTCTAGGTGGAAAATCAAACTACATAATTTCTTATGATAAACACTTATTAAATATGCTTGAATTCAGAAAAATCAGAATATTAAAACCAAACGAATTCTTGAAATTAATTAAATAACTTAAAATTAAGCCTGCAGAGGGAGTCGAACCCCCGACCTATTGATTACGAATCAATTGCTCTAAACCAACTGAGCTATGCAGGCATGTTTTAATTAGAATTTAATTAATTATAAAACTTATTATAAGAAATCTTCTAGTAAGTATAAAGAGCTCTTTAGACAGAATAAAATAACAAATTTATCCAAAGAGCGCACTAAGTCCTTCTGCTGCAGCTTCTCCTTTTTCTTCTTTTGGTTTTTCTTCTTTCTTTTCTGGTGCTTTTTCTTCTGCTTTAGGAGTTGCTGTAACTAAACTAGCACTTTCAAGTTCTTTATCTATATCAACACCCTTTAAACTAGCAACAAGGGATTTGATTTGTGATTCATTCACTTCTGTTCCAGCAGCTGCAAGAACTTTTTTCAAGCTCTCTTCATTGATTTCTTTTCCAAGCTTATGCAACAAAAGTGCAGCATATATGTTTTCCATTTTTATTTATTTTCCTCCGAATTTTCTTGTTTTGGAGTTTGAGTTTCTTGGCTTTCTCCGCCTTCCTCTCCACCACTATCTTTAGAATTGTTAACTTCTATTTCAGCAGCTTCTTGAGGTTTATCATCAGTCCTTACTTCGTCCTGTTTATCATCACTAACTTTCTCTTTAACATCTTTTTTATCATCACTAACTTCCTCTTTAACTTCTTCCTTAGGAGCTAGCCCTTCTAAAACTTTTCCATGCGTTCCTGCTTTTCCAATCAAAAACTTAATTGTATCGTCGCTGATGTAACCAATTTCAACAGCAAAAGGCAAGGCTTTTCCAAACGCATTTTTTATC
>DAOWJD010000006.1 GCA_030640565.1 Nanobdellota archaeon | reverse complement strand
TATCTTGTTTTTTTCTTGTATTTCTTTTTTAAATATAATCCATAAGCTACCCCAACGATAAGTCCTCCAAAATGAGCTGTGTTTCCTATAGGTATATTTCCTGCAATTGAAATCAGCCACAAAGCAATAAGAATCCCAGGACCAGCATATTTCATTTTTATCGGAATTGGAATAAACATAATAAAAACAGGAAGATTAGGAGTTAAAAGAACAAGCAAACCAACCACTCCAAACAAAGCCCCAGATGCTCCAACAGCAAAAGTATTGAAATCAGCAGGAAAAATTAAAGACGAAAAAACAAAAAATACTCCTGCAAGCAAACCTGCAAGCATATAGAAATAAAGATATCTCTTTGCTCCAAGAATTTTTTCAATAAGTGATCCAATGAAAAATAATGAAAACATGTTTGCAAAAATATGGAAAAATGATCCATGCATAAACATGCTTGTAACAAATGTCCACAAATATTTTCCTTGAAGAATGTTTGATGGTTTTATTGCAATATAATCTAAAGGTGTATTTAATCCAATTAGAATTATGAAAAGTATAAAAGCAATAATATTAATCAAAATTAAAATAAGAGTTACACTAAGCGAACCAAATAAATTCTTTTTCTTTTTTGGAGAAAGACGATAGATTTTTACCATTTCTAAAATTATTTTTTAGATTTCTTTTTTATTGGTTTTTTCTTGACAGGCTTTTTTTTAATCTTAGGTTTAGGTTTTAATTTTTTCATTGTTTTCTTAACAGGTTTCTTTTTTATTGTTTTGACGATTTTCTTTTTAACTGGTTTTTTCTTAGCAGGCTTCTTAACAACTTTTTTTCTCTTTGGTCTTTTTTTAGCTTTTTCTTTTTCTTCTTTTCTTCTCTCTCTTAATTTAATCTTTTCAATTTTTTCGATTTCTTTTTTTCTTTCTTCTTCCAAAAACATCAAATCTCTTTTTAATTTTTCAAGACTTTTCTTCATCTCTCTTACAAATTTAGTGTTATCTTTCAAAGCAAGAACATCCCCGCATTCATTACATGTAAAAACATAAAGAAGAGCGTTTTCTTCACTAAGTTCTAGGTTACATCTTGCACAAATATAGAATCTTTTTGTCTCTCTACTTTTTATCTTATGTTCTAATTGGTCTATTTTTTTAAGTAAATTATTCTTCATGAATTCAAGCGATTTCAAAACTTCAATTTTCCAGAAATAAGTGTACCATCCTTTCTTTTTATCTTTCTTTCTTATATAAGAAACAAGCCCATAATCAGAAATTTTATATAGGATATTTCTTGTCTGATTAATCGTAAGATCCAACTTTTTTGCTATAATAAATTCATTTATATGTTTCTTTGCATCTAATAAATCAACTATATCTTCTGCCTGTTTTCCTACAATAAGGGTCACAACCTCTTTAAGAATTTTCTTTAGCATTTTAAGATTAAAAACAATCTAAATAAATACCTTTCGGTTTCATTTTTAATAAAAGATAAAAGTTTTTAAACCTGGAGAGTGATTTATATATATCTGAAAATCTATATTCAAGTGATAAAATGGGTTTATTTAATAAAAAGAAAGGGGTGAAAAAAGAACCATCTTCATTGCCCAATCTTCCAAAACTTCCTGAACTTCCTGAACTTCCAAGGCAAAATAATGAAGAAAAACAAATACACAAATTACCTAGTTTTCCATCTAATTCTCTAGGAACAAAATTCTCTCGTAATACAATAAAAGAGGCTGTGGCTGGGGGAGAAGAGGATGAGCTCCTTGCAGATGATTTCTCAGATAAAGATAAAATGAGGTTGATGCAGGAGCCAGCAAGAAAGCCACTTACAAAAGAAATAGAGGAAGGAACATCTTCAAAATTAAAAAAATTAGAGTCTGAAATAGAAGAAAGTATTACAGAACCTGTATTCATCAGAATAGACCGATTTGAAGAGGCATTAAAAATTTTCAATGAAATGAAAAGCAAAGTTTCAGAAATTGATGGGGTTCTTGAAGACATTAGGAAAATAAAAGAAAAAGAAGATAATGAATTAAAAATATGGGAGAATGAGGTAAGATCAATGAAAGAACAAATAGAGAAAGTGAACAAAGATATTTTTTCTAAAATATAAAAATGACTAAAGGGAATTTAATACATATAAAATTCGGATATGGGGAAGCTCTACGGGCAAAAAGAGATATCCTTTCATTACAAATAGTTTTACTAAGAATTGCAAGAGTAATAAAGGGGTTTGGTACTTATAGATCTGGAGAGCTCGAATTAAAATTAGTACTTTATCAAAAAATGAAAATGTTAAAAACGAATTTAAGAAACTTACAAAAAATCCTTCCAACGCTAGAACTCCCCAAGATACTTAAAAAAGAAGGATTAGGGGAAACAGAACACAAATTTAAGAAAACAAAATCTCCTGAAAGAAACATAGAGGAACAATTACTGGAAATCCAAAAAAGGCTTAACGAATTACAAAGTAGGGCTTAATGAATAGCTTTTATTTCTTCCATCTTTCCTTGAATTAAAGAGATATATTCTTTAAGTTCTTTAAATTCCATTTGGATGGCTTCCTCTGGATCCAATCCTTGTCTAATCTTATTTAATAATCCTTCATAACAAGCATCTAAAAAAGTTAACAAAGTTGTTACAATTTTCTTATTAAAACCTGTCCCTATTCCTACCATTTTTACTTTATTATTTTTATTTAAAACTAAAATAAACAAGGGATATTTAAAGTCTTGTAGTCTTTCTAGAGACGATAAGTTTTTATAATCTTTTTGTCTTCTTTTGTTATGGATAAAGAAATCTTAAAAGAAACAGGTTTGCAAGAAGGAGAAATAACTGTTTATCTAGCACTTCTTAAATTAAAAGATTCTACAGCAACCCAGATAACCCAGTATACAGGATTACATCGTTCACACATCTATGATTTGATAGAAAAACTGAGGGAAAAGGGTTTAGTAAGTTTTGTTATTAAGAATAATGTAAAATACTTCCGGGCTTCTTCTCCAACAAGAATATTAGATTATATTAAAGAAAAAGAGGTCAAAATAGAAAAAATTCTTCCAGAACTCATCAGTTTGAGTAAAGAAAAAGAAGAAGAGATAAGGGTTGAGATATATAAAGGGAAAGAAGGAATTAAAACAATTCTTAATGATTTACTTAAAAAAGGAGAAGATTATATTTTATTTGGGCATTTAAAGTTTGAAGAAATATTGCCGATTTACATTGAACAATTTGTAAGATTAGCGGATAAGAAAAAAATAAAAGAGCGGGCAATTTTAGAAAAAGGTATTAAAATAATTCAAACAAAAAGACATGAATATAAACATATTTCAAAAGAATATTTATTTCCTAATGCTAATATTGTTTATGGGAATAAAGTTGCTATTGTTATTTGGCAAAAACCATATTATGTCTTACTTATAGAAAATAAAGATTTAGCTCAATCATATAAAACCCACTTCAACCTACTATGGAAAATAGCAAAATAAATTCAATAACTTTTTTAAGTCTATTAAATTCAAATTAACAATGAACAGAAAACAACTCATTAAAAAATATCTGGAATTTTTTGAATCAAAAGGCCACAAAATCATCCCAAACGCATCTTTAATCCCAAAAGATGATCCAACTGTTTTATTCACAACAGCAGGAATGCATCCGCTTACCCCTTACCTTCTCGGTCAAAAACATCCTTTAGGAAAAAGACTTGTAAATGTTCAGAAATGCATAAGAACAACAGATATAGAAGAAGTTGGAAACAAAACCCACCACACTTTTTTCGAAATGCTTGGAAATTGGTCTCTTGGAGATTATTGGAAAAAAGATGCAATTGAATATAGTTTTGAGTTTTTAACAAAAGTTCTAAAGATAAATCCTAAAAAAATATCTATAACTTGCTTTATAGGTGATAAGGACGCTAAAAAAGATACAGAATCATCAGACATTTGGAAATCAATTGGAATTAAAAAAATAAAGTTTCTCGGAAAAAAAGATAATTGGTGGGGACCTGCAGGAAAAACAGGGCCTTGCGGACCTGATTCAGAAATGTTTATAGATGGAATTGAAATATGGAATGATGTTTTTATGCAATACAATAAAACAAAAAAGGGGAAATACGAATCATTAAAACAAAAAAACGTCGATACGGGATTAGGTGTTGAAAGAACACTTGTTATTCCCAACAATTTAAAGGATAATTATCTAACAGAAACATTTCTCCCAATCATAAAAAAGATTGAGCAACTTTCTGGGAAAAAATATAAAGAAAATGAAAAAGCAATGAGAATAATTGCGGACCATATTAAAGCTTCTGTTTTTATAATCGCCGACGGTGTTTTGCCAAGCAACACAGAGCAAGGATATGTTTTGAGAAGATTAATTCGTCGCGCAATTAGGTATGGAAGAGAACTTGGAATTAAAGATTTTACATCAAAAGTTGCACAACCTGTTTTTGAGATTTATGATGATTATGAAGAATTGAAAGATAACCTAAAGAATGTTTATATTTTCAAAACATTAAAAGAAGAGGAAGGAAAATTTAATTTGACTTTGGAAAAAGGTTTAAATGTTATGAAGAAAGAATTTTTCAATAAAGCCATTGGAAGGATTGACCCAGAAAATCCTCCGAAAGGAATGGTAATTGAAGGAAACAAATTAAGGATTAAAGGAGAAAAAGTATTTTATTTTTCTCAATCATTCGGATTTCCATTAGAATTAACCCAAGAAATTATGAAAGAATGGGGTGTAGAGTTTGATAAACAAACAATGAAAGAAGCTCAAAAGGCTTTCCAAACACACCAAAAATTATCACGGACAGCGTCGAGAGGAGTATTTGGGTCAGGATTAGCAGACCATTCAGAGCAAACAACAAAACTTCACACAGCAACACACTTGCTTAATCAAGCACTTCGGGAAGTTCTCAATAAAAACATTATGCAAAAAGGCTCAAACATAACTCCTGAAAGACTTCGGTTTGATTTCAATTTTCCAAGAAAACTCACTGAAAAAGAAATAAAAAAAGTTGAGGATTTAGTTAATAAAAAGATTTCTCAAAGATTAAAAGTCACAAATGAAGAAATGCCTTTGAAAAAAGCTTTAGCTTCAGGAATATCTTCAGAATTCAATGCAAAATATCCAGATATAGTTAGTGTTTACAACATCGGAGATTTTTCAAAAGAAATCTGTACAGGACCCCATGTAAAAAACACAAATGAAATCAAAAAATTCAAAATAATAAAAGAAGAATCCTCTGCAGCAGGAATAAGAAGGATAAAAGCTGTTGTGGGGTAACACAACCCCTTCACTCCAAATTATAAACTTCGACTAAACCATATTTTTCTTTCAAACCTTTAAACTTCCAAAAGTTCAAAATCCCAAGAAGATTTTTTTCTCTGATGTTTTTAAGAGTTTTTGCATCTCTATATTCATACATATTTTTAGGAAGAGATAATCCATCAGAAATTAAAATTACTTCTGGCTCAGATTTTAGTTTTACTTCCCCTTCAAACACCATAGAACTATCTGTGATTATTGAAGGCCTATCTGTTTCAACAAAACAGTATCCACTGCCATAAAAACTCTTACTTAAAGGACATTTGATTCCGACTACTTCGTGGTTTTCCTCTGCAAAATAAAATATAGAAACACCATATCCTAACTCTTTTAATAAAAATGATAAAAGCAAGGATTTCTCTCCACAAATCCCTTGGTTTTCATATAAAACCTCATATGGATATCTTGAATATTCTACTTCTTGCCCCACAAAAGATTGTTTTTTGTCTGAAGCACCATAAGGAATATTCTGAACAATGCTAATTGCAATTCTTACTTGTTGAACTTTATCATTAGGTTCAAGATTTTGTATTTTTTTAACTAATGATAAAATCATTTCTCTTTGAATCTCTTCATTTATAGCTTTAAGTTTAAAATCAGCTCTAGAAGGTGTTTCTGAACCCATATAATCAATTGTTCTCGGAGTATCTAAAACATAATTATTTATTTCATCATAAGCCATAAAATTAATTTCTTTTTCTTCTTTACTTGAAATATACTTAAGAACAATATTTTTAGAAGTCATATTTTCTTCTAAAACGCAAGAATTGCCTTCATTCTCTAAGAAATCAACACATCCACATGTAAGGGCGTTTTCTATAAGAATTTTTTCTTGACAATAATATGGTTTATCTGATGAACACTCTCCATAAATAGTTCCATCACCACATACCGGAATTCCTCCAAATTTTTCCTTAGATAATGCGAGGTATAATACCACTAAAACCAAAACAAGAACAATAAAAAGAATTATCCAAATATATTGTGGGTGTTTTTGTTGATTTAAATTTTCCATTTCAACCTCTTTTATTCTAATCAAGTATTTCTTTTAATAGTTCTGGGAATTCTTCTGTGCCCATATCCCCCAGAGTATAATGCCCATGTCCTTTAAGTTCAATAATCTTGCCTCCTAAAGATTCATTATAAATTTTTAAGCTTTTCTTCCCACCATCCTCTTCATCATCTGCTGTAAACATTATAATTTTATTAACTCTATCTTTAATTGATTTATCAATAGGATACATATAAAATTCTTTTCTGTGTTTATCATCTTTATCTGGTATTTTCCAAGGAGCCACAAGAATTAACTTATCAATTGTTTGTTTTGTTTCTCCTAACCATCTAACCAAAAAAGCACAACCACAGCTATGGCCAATCAATATACTATCTTCATCAACATCATGTTTCTCAAATTCTTTCTTAAATTTGTTATAATCTGGCCCCCATGGTTCAGGCATTAAAGGGGTAAAAGTTTGTATATTTCTTTTTTCTAATTGTCTTTTAGTCCAGGGTATCCAATGTTTATCATAAGTCCTTGTTTCTGGACTCATTGCTTCTTCAATATTAGAAGGACATCCATGAATCATAATTATTTTCATTTTACTCTATATAAATTCCTGGTCTGCCTGGCTTGACTTTCTTTGATTTATTTTCAGGGTCATACTTATCTTTATCATTCACAGCATAAACTTCTACATCAATACCTGTTCTTTTTTTAATCTCACCACTGTTTTTTTGATAAATTTGTTTTTCATTAGGAAGTGTGTAAACAAAATCTTTCTTTGATTTTTTCTTAAGAAGTTTTGCAATCTTATTAATATCTTCAATTAATTTTCTAAGTTCCTGTTCTTGTTTCTCAAATCTCTCATTTATCTTTTTCTCGTCGGCAATTGGCCATTTCTGCAGACTAATAAACGACTTGTTTCCAAGTTTCTGCCAAAGCTCTTCTGTTACATGCGGACAAAAAGGATGCAACATAATTAAAAATGTCTCAGCATCTTTTTTACTTACCCCTTCTTCAAGATAACTAAAAAGCTCTCTTATCTTAATAATAGCAAGATTATATTTGAATTTTTCAATATCTTCTTTCACTTCTTTAATAGTTTTATTTAATTTGTGCTCAATTATCCCATCTCCTTTTTCAGATTTAAAATTCATAAAATGCCTATAAACTTTTTCTAGAAATTTAAAGCTACCTACAATAACTTTCTCATCCCAACAAGTATCTGAATCAGGTGAAGCAAAACTCATTAGAGAGAGACGTAAAGAATCTGCACTATATTTTTCAATAAACTCTAAAGGATTTATCACATTTCCTAAAGATTTACTCATTTTCCTTCCATCTTTTGCATGAAGCATCCCTTGATTAAAAAGATTTGGAAAAGGTTCATCAAATTCAACATAACCTAAATCACGAAGAGCTTTTATGAAAAATCTTGCATAGATTAAATGCATTGTTGCATGTTCTGCACCACCTATGTATTGATCAACAGGCATCCAATATTTCACTTTTTTCTTATCAAAAGCTTTTTTATTATTTTTAGAATCAAAATATCTTAAGAAATACCACGAGCTGTCAAAAAAAGTATCCATAGTATCTGTTTCTCTTTTTGCTTTCCCTTTACATATTGGACATTTAGTTTCTAAAAACTTTTTATTAGTAGCTAAAGGGTTTCCTTTTCCAAATTTAATATTCATTGGTAATGTTATAGGTAAATCTTTTTCAGGAACAGGAACAATCCCACATTTATCACAATAAACAATAGGAATCGGCGCACCCCAATATCTTTGTCTAGAAACAAGCCAGTCTCTTAGCTTATACTGGATAGTTTTTCTTCCTTGTTTTTTCTTTTCAAAATATTTTGTTATTTTTTCAATTGCTTTTTTACTTTCTAACCCATCAAATTCTCCAGAATTAACCAAAAATCCTTCTCCTGTATAAGCTCTTGGAAGTTTTCCATTTCTTTCATAAATTTCAAAATCTTTTGGTTCAATAACAACTTTTATAGGAACATTATATTTTTCTGCAAACTCAAAATCTCTTTGGTCATGCGCAGGAACAGCCATAACCATTCCAGAACCATAATCAGCGAGGACAAAATTTCCAGCATAAACAGGAATCTTCTCGCCATTGATAGGATTTACTGAATAACTTCCTGTAAAAACCCCTTCTTTCTCTAAATCTCCCAATTCTTTTTCACTAACTGATTTTAATTTTTTTAGGAATTTGTCAACTTCTTTTTTCTGTTCTTTTGTAACAATTTCTTTAAGTTTTGAATGCTGGGCAGAAATAACCATAAAAGTAACTCCGTAAATCGTATCCGGTCTTGTTGTGAAAACAGGCCATTTCTCACCTTTAATCTCAAAGTCAATATCAATTCCATGACTTTTTCCAATCCAATTTTTCTGCATTGCTTTTATCTTTGAAGGCCAGTTTAAATCATCAACAAAATCTAAAAGTTCATCTGCATAAGCTGTTGTTTTAATAAACCACTGTTCAAGAAGTTTCATCTCAACTTCTGTACCTTCATGATATTCGCATTTACCATTATGAACTTGTTCATTAGCTAGAACAGTTTTACATTTTGGACACCAATTCACACTTGAATGTTTCTTATAAACAAGATCTTTTTCTAAGAATTTCAAAAAGAAAAATTGGTTCCATTTATAGTATTCTTTATTATGGGTTGATAATTTTCTTCTCCAATCATAACTAAAACCAAGTGATTTTAATTGTTTTTCATAATTCAAAATTGCTTTTTCAGTATATTTTTTAGGATGCTCTCCAATTTTAATAGCAGCATTTTCAGCAGGCAATCCAAAACTATCATAACCTATAGGATGAAGAACACTAAATCCTTGCATTCTCTTAAATCTTGCATAAATATCTCCGATAGTATAATTAAGTGTATGCCCTATGTGGAGTCCTTCTCCAGATGCATAAGGAAACATTTCAAGAACATAAAATTTCTTTTTCTTTCCCTCTTCCTTCACCTCAAAAATCTTGGCATTCTCCCACTTTTTCTGCCACTTCTTTTCAATCTTTTTAAAGTCATATTTTGGATCAAAATCTTCCTTTTTCATTCTTTTTAAAAGTTGTTAGCAACTTTTAAATATTCTCCTTAACTCTAAAAAATATGGATAAAATCTTAGCTCATATTATTGGTGAAAACATATCTAGTAATTCTATAGAGGCATTTTCTCTTCATAAAAAAAGTCATTTTGGTGAACCATTAGGAGAACAAATTCAATATTCCTTATCAGAAACTCTTTTTCTTGTTGAAAGGAAAAAAATGGATGTTTTCTCTGGGAAAAAAAAGATTCCCTTAAAAGAATTAATGAAAAAAATCCAAAGAGCTGATAAAAGAATTCATATTAAATATCCTGTATTTAGAGATTTGAGAGAAAGAGGTTATATTGTAAAAACAGCTCTTAAATTTGGGGCTGATTTTAGAGTTTATGAAAAAGGTGCCAAACCTGGGAAAAAACACGCTAAATGGATAGTTTTTGCTGACCATGAATCTAAAAGACTAACATGGCATGAGTTTTCTGCAAAAAATCGTGTAGCTCATAGCACAAAGAAAAACCTGCTTTTAGCAATTGTCGACGAAGAAGGGGATGTAAGTTATTATGAATGCTCGTGGATTAGACCTTGACCATAAAAATATTTATAACCTCCGAGCATTTCCTTAAATCATGCCTCAACAAGATACTTCTGAAATAAAAGAAAAAATAATCTCTATTTTAAGAAGGAATGGACCTGGTCTTCCAGTTCATATTGGAAGAGGGATAGAATCAAGCTCGCTTTTCACTTCAGCTTTTCTTTCTGAACTTTCTTCTGAGAAAAGAATCAAGATAAGTTATATGAAAGTTGGTAATTCTCCACTATATTATTTATCCGGACAAGAACAATTACTTGAAAAATTCTCACATTACTTGAAAAGCAGGGAAAAAGAAGCTTTTGCACTTTTAAAAGAGGGAAAAATTATCAAAGATTCTGAACAAGAACCTGCAATTAGAATAGCTTTAAGAGAAATAAAGGATTTTGCCATACCTTTTAAAAAAAATGATGAAATCTTTTGGCGATATTT
Source organism: Nanobdellota archaeon (assembly GCA_030640565.1). GTDB lineage: Archaea > Nanobdellota > Nanobdellia > Pacearchaeales > GW2011-AR1 > ASMP01. Next base: position 1,686 of record DAOWJD010000006.1, on the reverse strand, counting down.
CACAATTCCAATAACAGAATTTAAAGTGGTAGAAAAACCAAAGAAAATTGAGAAGGAAAAGATAGAAAAAACTCTTGATATTTTTGATTCATCTAAAAAAGAAGGAACAAAAAGAACGCAAAAAAAGAAAATATCAAAAACATCTCAAAAAGAGAGAAATTTTTTCAATAATGTAAAGGAATTTTTATCAGAGAAATCAACAGAATTAATTGATATAATTAGTTTTAGCAGAAATGAAAGTTTATTGCGAGTAAAAGATTCTGAAGGAGAAAAAATCGTGGTTGCTTATAATAAAAAGAGATTAAGTGACAACGACATAATAAAGGCAGCAAAAAAATCTGCTGAATTTAATTTGCCTTATATGATTTTAAGCTTGGGAGATCCTTTAAAAAAAGTTCGGGAATTAATATCAGCTGTAAAAAATCTTCATTCTATAGAAAAACTAAAATAATAACTTTTAAAAATACCTGAATACGAAGAATATTATGGGAAAGATAAAATCAAAGCTAGTAAAAAGAACTGCTAATGAATTAATAAAGAAGGGAATTGAGTTCAACGAAAGTTTTGAAGATAATAAGAAAATTTTAGGAAAAACCATGCCAAGCAAAAAAATAAGAAATCAGATGGCAGGTTTCTTAGCAAGAGAAGAAAAGAAAAAAATAGAAGAAAAATAGTTGCTTCTTTCTCCAGGCTTTCGCCTTATCATTTTATCAAGCAAACCTCAAAACTTTTAAATTAAATATATTTGTTAATTTTGGCTGCATAGTTCAGTGGCAGAACGCTTGTCTCATGAGCAAGAGGTCCTGGGTTCGACTCCCAGTGCAGCCATTCTATTCCTGAACTCTATCATAACAATCTTTTTTAATGAAAAAGCAGATTAAAGATGAATGATTAACTGGTTAGAAAAAAAGAGATATGCAGCAATAATTTTTACATTATTAATAGCTCTGGAGATATTTCATTTTTCCTCAATTTCCGGGACTTCTTATCGAATAGGTACGGGATTAACTTTTATTCCAACAACTTATCATCTAGCGGTCTTCTTCCTGTTTAATTTTTTTCTTTTAATTTCTATAAAAGGAAATAAAAAAATCAAGATAAGTTATATCTTAATTTCTCTGGGAGCATCCATACTTTATGCTTTATCAGATGAATTCCATCAAATCTTTGTACCTTTTAGATATCCCTCAATACAAGATATACTAATAGATACAATCGGCATATTTTTATCTACAATACTTATTCTCTATCTTAACAAAAAGAGAAAGATTATCTCCATATCAAATTAAAATTTTATCGACGGTAAAAACTATTTAATTAAAGTTCCCGCTTTTTCAAATTCAATCTCTCCTTTAATGATTTTGCTTAAAACATTTTTAAGCTCTGAAATTTTTACTCTTATTTGTTTTGTCGTATCTCGATTTCTAATAGTTATATCTTTTCTTTTTATGCTTTCTCCATCAATAGTTATGCAAAAAGGCGTTCCTATTTCATCATTTCTCGCATATCTTCTACCAATGCTTCCTGATTTATCGTAAATAACATTGTATTCTTTTTTCAGTTCATCAAAAACTTCTTTCGCAATTTTTTCAAATTCAGGTTTCTTAACAATTGGAAAAATAGCTGCTTTTATTGGTGCGAATTTTGGATGCAGACGTAAAACAGTTTCTCCTTTTTGATTTTTTG
>DAOWJD010000046.1 GCA_030640565.1 Nanobdellota archaeon | reverse complement strand
TGTCATGACTCACTGTCCTTATGGAACTCAAGCTGAAAAGGGTTTGATACCTGCAATAAAGGCTTTGGGTAATACTATTGATGCTCAAATAAGATTTGTTCATTATTTTATGCATGCTCCTGAAGAATCTGAAACTCAAAGGCAAGTTTGTATTAGAGAAGAACAGCCAGATAAGTTCTTAGATTATTTAGCATGTTTTTTAGAAGAGGGAGATTTTGTAAAGTGTTTGGTTGAAGTGGGAATTGATGAGACAAAATTAAACACCTGCATACAAAATAATGCTGAAGGTTATTATGCTATGGATTCTGAATTAAGTCAAAATTATGAAGTTAAAGGAAGCCCTGCATTAGTTATTAATGGTAAAATAATAAGCAGTGGGAGAGATCCTATGTCTTATCTTGGTGTAATTTGTCAAGCATTTAATAAAGCTCCTAAAGAATGCGGAGAACAATTATCTTCAACAACTCCAAGTCCTGGTTTTGGCTGGGGTACAGCTGGGTCACCGACTAGCGCTACTTGTTAGATTTTTCTCATAAAATTTTTAAAATGAAAGTTCAACAACACCAATATCAACTAAGATTTCAACAAACAGAAGAATTAATTAAAAGATTCTTTGGCGAAAAGAGAATAAAAAAATACTTAAAAGCATTACAAAATCATAGCTCTCATATTCTTGATCATAGTTTCCGAGTAGCACTATTATGTGTTGATCTTGGTTTTGAAAATAAATTTGGAGAAAGAGAGATGCAATTATTAGGATACGCAGGACTACTTCATGATATTGGAAAAGTTCAAATTCCTTTAGAAGTATTAGATAAAGATTCTATCTTAACTTCTTTTGAAAGAGAATTAGTTAACGAACACACTAGATCAGGATCACAAGCAGTGCATGGATTTGGAGATGATTTAAAAAGGATTATTGTAGGACATCATGAATATCAAGAAAATTCATATCCAAGAAAAAAAACAGAAAGAAGAGCTATTGAAAGAAAAGAAAAGGGCAGGAGAAAAGACAACCCGCTAATTGAAAGTCTGACTGAAATTTTAGCAGCATCAGATTCATATGATGCATTAAGAAGCAAAAGAGTTTACAAACCTTCAAAAGATAAAGCTGAGACAAAGAGAATTATGTTAAACCAATATACTGGAGATTCTAAATATATAAATCAATTACTCACGAGATAAAATGAGATTTTACAAAATTCTTTTAAACTCTCTTTATGTTCTAAAATACTATGAAATTTTCAGGTAAAGAAAAAAAGGATTTATTTTTTGCGGGTCTTATGATATCTTTAGCTTTTGCTATTCTTTTATCTGGGGGATTGGGTGGGATGTTAAGTTTTAGTTTTTATATTGTATTTGTAATTGCTTTCTTCACCGCTGGAATTGGATTCCTTTTTCATGAATTAATGCATAAATATGTTGCACAGAGTTATGGTCTGTTTGCAGAATTTAAAGCATATTATAAAATGTTATGGCTGGCAATATTACTCTCCTTTTTCGGTTTTATTATAGCTGCGCCAGGAGCTGTTTACATTAGGGGGAATATAACCAAGGAAAAAAATGGGAAAATTTCTCTTGCAGGTCCTGTAACTAATATTGTCCTTGGTGTTTTATTTTTAATCCTGCTCTTTGCCTTAAGAGCAGAAGGAATTTTTAAAGCATTTCTTGGTTTTGGATTAACAATAAATTCCCTGCTTGCTGCATTTAATATGATTCCTGCTGTGCCTTTTGATGGCTCAAAAGTTATTGCCTGGAACAAAAAAGTTTACTATATCACTCTGATTTTAGCCATAGGTTTGTTTATTTTTAGTTGGCTTGTTTAACCAAAAAAACATAATCAAAAGATTTAAAAGATAAGTGTTTTTTGGAATTTTATGATAGGAGAAATGCAAAAGTCTTTATATGAAACAAAACCTCTTAGCGATAGCAATCTGTTTGCTGTAAATAAGTTAGTGAATCTTGCTGTTGCTTTTGGTGTAACAAAAACCGGTTTAAAAAAAATGCCCCCTTGGATTTTAAAATGTATGTTTTATGGGATGCATAATTTAAAAATTCCTTTGGAAAAAATGATTATAGAAAATCCTGCAGAAATTTTATCAGAGTATTTTGCTACAGGTATTTTAAAGAAAGGAAATCAACATTTCAATAATTTCAATATTCCAAATGATTTTTTTAAGTTAGTAAAGTATCTCAATTCGTATTCTTATGAAAATGGATTTGCTAGTTTTGCACACGAGTTCAAAAAATATTTTAGTAATCGTCCTTGGGAACAAGTAAAAAGACATGGGCTTTTAAGGCCAAATATAAGAGACAGATATGTTGGTTCATTTTTTACCTTATATAATCTCTCAAGTAGAGAAAAGGAATTTGATTATGGATTTTATGATAAAGGAGATAAAGAATTTCATGTTGATAAAATTTATGAAGAACTTACACGTTCAAGCGACAAAGCTAACTTTTTATTTTCCCTTTCTTCAAACAATTCTGAACAGCGTCGAGAGAAAGGCATGCGCACTTCATCTTTAAAGGAGTTAGGTTAATATCTAAAAGCTTCAAAAGATCTTCATCTTTTAATTCATATACTTCCTCCATGCCCATTCCTTTAATCATTTCTATAAGTTTTGAGGCAAAAACAATGCAAATCAAGCATCCTGTGCTAAAAAATTTCGCATCTTTAACAATTTCATTTTCAACTCGTAGATAAACAAACATTTCATCTCCACAAATAGTGTTTGCTTCAGAATATTCATGGGTAGGATTCTCTAATTTTCCAAAGTCTTTTGGATTTTTCCACAATTCCAAGAGCTTTTCATTGTATAAACTTTTCTTTTTCATTTCAATGCTTTTTTCATTGCCTGGATGGGAAGAAGCGCACATTTAATTCTTGAGCGATTTATAGGAACTCTTAATAACTTAAGAACATCTTTTTTTTCTAACTTCATTGAATCTATAATTTTCATGCCTTTTATTTTTTCAGTGAGCAAAGAAGAAGAAACAAGACTTATAACACACCCGCTTCCATTGAATTTAACATTGCTTATTTTTCCATCTTTAACAAGAATCTGAATAGTTATTTCATCACCGCAAATAGAATTATATTCTGTTACTTCATTAGTCACATTTTCCAAAATTCCAAAATTTGAAGGACTTTTATATAGCTCTAAAATATGCTCACGATACATGCTATTTGGTATCTCTTTATGCATTTTATTTTAAATATTTTTTAAACCAATTTAAAGAGAGGATAATGACCTTATCAATATCTTCTTCTAATTTATGCCCAGCTCCTCCAATAATCTCAAGTTTAGAACCTTCTGGAAGGTATTGCATTGCTTCTTTTGAATCTTTTAAAGAAACAGAATCGTCTTCTGTTCCATGAATTATTAAGACAGAACATTTAATCTTTGATAAAATTTCCTCTTGATTAATCTTATCTCTTGCTTCAAAATATTCTCTTGGTATTTTGAATATTCTCCCATCTTTATGTTTAATGACAAATCCTTCTTCATCAAGTTCCTTTTCCATTCCTTCTTCAAGGAGAAATAGTTTTTTAGAGGCTGTTACTGGGGCAAATAAAACAATAGTCTTAATATCTTGAGAATAACAAAGAATAGAGATTAAACCACCTAAACTTTCTCCTAATAAACCAATTTCACTATATCCTTTATTTTTCATAAATTTAATGGCAGACTTTAAGTCATCAATTTCCCCTTTTACACTGATTACATCGTTCTCACTTTCACCACATCCAGAAAAATCAAATCTTAAAACAGCAAATTCTCCTTTTGAAAGTATTTCTGATAACTTAACAAGGCGCTCCCTATCTTTATTTGCTGCAAAACCATGTGAAATAATTATAGCTTTATTTGAATTAGCAGGATATAATATCCCATTTAAATTCAATCCTTCAGAATTTTTAAAATTCACTTTCTCCATCTTATCCTAATTTAACCTCTATTTCTTTTAAAACACCTATTAATTTATCTATTTCTTCAAAAGTATTAAACACAGAGAAACTTATTCTTGAAACACCTTGCGGAATTCCAAGTTTTTTCATCAAAGGCATTGCACAGCAATGTCCTGCTCTTATCATGATTCCTTCTTCATTCAGTAAAGCAGAAACATCATGTGGATGTATTTTTTCAAGGTTAAAAGAGATTATTCCTGCGCTTTTTTCTAGACCAGAATTATAAATCTCAATCTGCGGAACTTCTTTAAGTTTTTTTAAAGCATATCGTGTCAACTGTTTTTCCCAGTCAGCAATATTTTCCAAACCAATTTTTTCTAAATATTTAATTGCTTCTCCAAGCCCAAGAGCCCCTGCTATATTTTGTGTCCCTGCCTCAAACTTTTCAGGAATATCTGCCCATTCTGCATTTCCCCATTCAACTCTTTTTATCATTCCTCCCCCAAAATTAAAAGGAGGCATTTTTTCAAGGATCTCTTTCTTTCCATAGAGAATCCCTACTCCTGTTGGTCCAAGCATCTTATGAGATGAAAATGCTAAAAAATCACAGTCCAGTTTCTTAACATCAATTTTTATGTTTGAAATGCTT
>DAOWJD010000002.1 GCA_030640565.1 Nanobdellota archaeon | reverse complement strand
ATGAAAATCTTAATGAAGCACTTGCAGGAGATAATGTTGGAATAAATATTCGGGGAGTTGGTAAAAAAGATATTGCAAGAGGAGATGTTATCTGTGACGCAGCTAAACCTTCATATGTTGTTGAAGAATTCATAGCTACAGTCACTGTTATAAATCACGCTTCTGTTTTAGCTAAAGGATATACTCCTGTATTCCACGTTCACACAGCACAGGTTCCTTGCCAGTTTGTTGAACTTATTGAACAGATTGATCCAAGAACAGGAGAAGTGATAAAAAAGAATCCTGATTTCTTGAAAAACGGAGATTCTGCAAAAGTAAGAATAAAGCCTCAAGGAAATCTTTGCCTTGAAACACAAAAAGAAAATGCATTTATGAGTAGGTTTGCTATCAGAGATGCAGGTGCAACTGTTGCTGCAGGAATTTGTGTGGAAATTGTGAAGAAGAAATAGTTGTTCTGGAATAATTAATTATTTAAATTAACAACCTATTGATTTTTGATGAAGGAATATCATATACATCAAGTATTGTATAAATTTTGGATAGACCAAGAAGCTAGGATTGCTACAAATTCTAAAAAAAGAATACCTATTATTTTAGAAAAATACATTAGAAGCAGAATTAGTGAAAGTTCTAAAAAAGATATTGAAGGGGTCTTTGAAGTTTTAGGATCTGAAGATACTGGTTTTAAAGCAGATAAAGAAGGGGTAATAGGAAAGTATTCGCTTGATGAACTAATTATAAAAATAAAAACTCAGAAGAGATAATTCTATATTGTTCAGAATAATTAATTATTTAAATGGTTTAATTATATAATTTTTATGGATTACACCATATATCATGTGTTGTATGATACAGGTTGGAGTATGAACCAAGAAGCTAAAGTTGCCACAGATTCTGAAGAAAGAATATCTGATCTTGTAGAAGAACATGTTAGAAGTGATACCCGAGTTAAGGCAAGCTCTAGAAAAGCAAAAGATATTGGCTTTAGGGTTCTTGGATTTGCAGATACTGGTTTTAGAACGAATAAAGAAGGAATAATAGACACATTATAAGTTGTTTTTCACAATAATTCTTAAATACCCTCTTATGATTTTTTAAAGCATGTTAAAAACAGGCATGATAAAAAGCGAGATTGAAGAGGAACTTTCTGATAAAGGGGATTTTGTTCAGATTGATTATCTTACAAGGTTTCTAAAAGAGCCCTTGACTATGGATATGAAAAAATTTGTTTTTCTTAAGCTGGCAGTACTTTATGAAAAAATTGGCATGTTGAAAGAAGCTGCAAAAAACTATGATAGTGCAGCCATGGTTTCCATAGCTTTTTCTGAAAAAATTAATCATTATCTAAAAGGTGCAGAGTTATATATCAAAGCTGATGATTTTGAAAAAGCTGATGCAGCTATGAAGAAGGCGATGAGTCAAGCAAATTCTATAGAGAAAAATGAGATTTATATTACTATTAAAGACTTCTATAAACAACAAGCAGAAGCTTATGAAAAAAACCTAAAGAGAGCCAGTGCTGCAAAAGTTTATGAAAAACTTTTGGAAATGAGAATAAGCGACTTGGAAAGAAAAGAAATCAAGGAAAAACTTTTGGATATATATGAAAAACTCGGAAAAAGAATCTAGTTTTTGTTTTGAAGGGGTTGTGATACAGAATATAAAAGTTTTTAAATCCTATAATTCAAATAATTAAGATGAAAAATCAACCCCAATCAAGAGAAGAGCTTGAAGCAAAACTTAAAAAATATGATAAAAGACTTAAATTTTCCTTAAGAACAACTGTAGTTGGGAGTGTTTTTATATTATCTTCATTGATATATGCAGGAACTACTTTCCATTCCAGAATAGCTCCACCAATATTTAAAGATTATACAAATGCTTGTATCACATTAAATAGATTAGAAAATAGATTAGAAAACAGAGGAAAAGATTTATTTGAAATGTCAAGCCTTCCTTATAAAACTAAAGAAATAACTCCTGTTAAAGATATAATTCAAAAAGGTTGGGAAGAACAAACCCCTGTCATTAATAAAGCAATTGCTAGTGTAAAGGAAGATATCTATAAAATGGAAGAAAACCCAGGATTAAAACAATATTTCACAAATAAAAAAAATATTGCTAAGAATTTTTTTGCGGGCGCATTTGGAGGTTTCTCACTATTTGTTTTAGGTTTAGGGAACAATACGGTTTTAGGAATAAAAAGAATAAAATATGAAGAGAGATTAAAGAGAGTTTCTAAAAGAAATCAAAACCCTTAAAAACCCACTAATCCTCAAAATCATACAGAAAAATATTGATTACAAAATAATCACACTCACGTTCACTTTTATTTTCGTGTTTTGAGCAAAGATGTTGAAAACAGGTGTTAGTAAGGATTTTTCTGTGTAAATTAAATTAATGATAGGAGGAATAAAAATATGGCAAAAATAAGTCCAACATCCATAAAATATATGGTACATGCAAGCTTTAGAGTAGAAGGTGCTTTGGAAAAACCAGATATAATCGGTGCTATTTTTGGTCAGACAGAAGGACTTCTTGGTGCTGATCTTGAAATGAGAGAGCTCCAGAAAGAAGGAAAAATAGGAAGAATTGAAGTAGAAATTGAAAGAAGGGACAAGATAACTATGGGAAAAATACAAGTTCCTACAGCTCTTGACCAATCAGAAACAACCTTAATTGCTGCTGCAATAGAAACTATAGAAAAAATAGGTCCTTGTGATGCACAAGTAGATGTAGAAAGGATTGAAGATGTTCGTGGCAGTAAAAGAGACTATATTATTGAAAGAGCTAAGAAACTTATGTTAGAAATTGGTGGAAAAACAGATTCCAAGGAGATTTCAAGAACAATCAAAGATTCTGCAAAAATCTCAGGGGTTAAAGAATATGGAGATGAAAAACTTCCATGTGGAGACCTTTCAGAGCGAGAAATAGTTGTTGTTGAAGGTCGTGCAGATGTATTGAACCTGTTAAGAGCAGGAGTGAAAAATGTTATTGCAATGAACGGAACCAAATTACCAGACAGCATAAAAAAGTTAAGTGAAGAAAAAGAAATAACTCTTTTTGTTGATGGAGACAGAGGCGGAAAGCTGATTATCCAGAATGTGGTCGAAAATGCAAGAATCAAGGATATTACTGTTGCGCCTGATGGAAAAGAAGTAGAAGAATTAACTGGAAAAGAAATTCTTATGTATTTAAGGAAAAAAGTTCCTGTAAAGGAATTTTTTGCTAGGGGTGGTTATCCAAAAAGAAGCTTTGAAAAAGAAGAAAGAAAAGAAGAATCTGAAAAGATATCAAAAGAAAAGCTTAAAGAGATTTCAGAAAAAAACAAAGGAACAGGAAAAGCAATCTTCTTGGATGGCGCTCTAAGAGAAATCAAAAGTGTTTCTGTAAGAGCTATCATGACTACATTAAAGAAAATGGGCAAAAAACCTTTTGTGATAGTTATTGATGGAACTGCTACTGCTTCAGCAATAAAAGCTGCAGAAGAATCAGGAATCAAGGCTCTTGTGGCAAAAAACTTTACTACCACAGACACAAAGATTGAGTTGTTAAGTTTTTAGGCTGGGTTTTGGTTGTAAAGGGGTTTGTAAGACAACGTTATTGGAGAAGCTATCTTAATTCTAAAGTAGTATCAAACGGAAGATTTAAATAAGGTATTTATACTTAAAAATAGTAAGAAAATGAAAGAAAACTTATTAAAACATCCTGAAATAATAAACCCATATAATTTAAGTAACAAAAGTTCTAATGAGCGTGCTTTTGTTGGAGATTTAAATTTAAATATTCTTTTAGGTTCTGTTCGATTTTCTCCTGAAACAAGGTCTTTAGCAAGCAGCGTGATGGTTTATTTAGATTCAGATGTTAAGACTGCAAAATATAGACAAAATACATTAGAAGAGTTAATTAAAACTCCAAAATTGAGAAAAAATGTTGAAGAAGTTGTAAAAAGTCTAGGAGACGTCGGATACAAGTTGAACAACTTTGTTAACAGAAATACTTATGGGTCTAGTTTAGAACATGGATTGCGTTTGTTGAGAACATATAGGGAGTTTATATGCAATTTTACAAATTTAGAAAGCACACAATCAAAAGCTATTTCAAGTGTTAATAATTATTTGAAAAATATTAGAGATTCTAAAGAATATTCTGAATTATGTGGATTTGTAGATAGAATTGATAATTTAGTGGGTGTTGATTTTAGAGTATCAATTAATGAAAATGGAAGTCCAATTAATATGTCGGCTTTGGAGTTAATAGAAAAAGAAGATAAACCTAAAAAATCATTTTTTGAGAAATTGTCTGGAAATAAAAAATCAGATGAAACTCAAGAAAGAACTTTGGGCAACTCTTATGGGTTAAATGAATTAGGTAAAATCATACAAAACTATTTAGATAAAAAATTTATTTCTGTTATCGACGAATATGTTCCCCAAATAAAGAATGTTACTAAACTTATTGAACCATTAGACTTTTATGGGGGATTTGCTGATTATTTTGTACGATTATGTGAAGAGGGATTTGAAATTTCAAAACCAACTTTGTTACCTCAAGAAAAGAGAAAAATGGTTGTTAAAAATGCAAGAAATCCTCTTTTAATGGGAAAGGAAAACAATGGCCATAAAATTGTGGCAAATGATATTAAGTATGATGAAAAAGATAATATCTCTGTTATTACAGGACCAAATAATGGTGGGAAAACAACCTATGTTAAAACAGTTGGTTTAATCCAACTAATGGCACAAAATGGACTATTTGTTCCAGCAAAATCTGCAGAAATAAGTTTTACAGATGGAATATATACTCATTTTGTTGCACCAGATGATATTACAAATGGAGAAGGAAGATATAGAAATGAATTAAGAAGAATGAAAGAAATATTTGGAAACGCAACTCCATACAGCCTAATAATCTTAGATGAACCATGCGGTGGAACAAGTTACGAAGAAGGACAAAGGCAATCATTAGTATTGTTAGATGGATTTCACAAATTAGGATCTGCTACATATTTTACAACCCATATGCATCCTTTAACTAAAGAGGTAGACAATGGGAGATATCCTGCTGGAAGAAACCTACAGGTCAAGTGTATTGATGATGGTAAAAAAATTCAATATACCTATAAGGTTGTACCTGGTTCTTCTGGAAAAAGTTATGGGGAAGAAATAGCAAGAGAAATTGGGTTAAGACCTAGAAATATCATGGGGGCTATTTCTAGAAGAGCAAGTATAAAAGGATATAAAGAACTTTTAAGATAATTCTTCTTGAGTTTTTAGGGATTTTAGAAAGAGTATATAAATATTTATAAAAACAACATTTATACCTTCATTATGACAGAAGAATACATACCATCAAATAAAGAAGTATATCCAGAAATCTGGAATGGATTTAAGAATTCGTTTAGTAAGAAAAATTTAAAAGAATTTGGTTCATATGCTGGCGGGTTTGGTAGAATGATTGCGACATTTCCATATATTCTTCCAACAACGATAAGAAGTATAAAAGTAGCATTTGATATTAAAAAAGAAGAAGAATCTCGTGGTGAGGTAAGAAAAATTTCTTTGGCTCAAAATATTGGTGGATTTACTGGATTCTTTGGTGGAATTGCAGCATTAGGGGCGCAAGGTGCAGGTTATATTTATTTTGTTAAAAATGGTTGTCCAGAAATGTTAGCTATTCCTATAGTAACAAATATTTTATCTGAGTTGTATGAATTGAGAAGAAATGCTAAACAAAGAGTGGGAAGAAAACATTCTGCAGATATTTCAAACACATTAGACGGTTGAACAAAATAAATCTTTTTTTATTTTTTATTTTTTAACAATTTATTCAAAAACCTGATTTTATCGACGATAAAACGCTTTTCACCGTATGTTACTCACAGTTAGTCCTATAAAATCACTCTTCTATGTTATCACAATAAAGTTTATAAGGGATTTATAGGTTTGTCAAATTGGATGGAAGACATAGTCTTCTAGTAAAAAATTAAATATAAAAAATATATGAAAAATATGGAGACAAAGAAACTTTTGGTTTCTTTCATAATGCTTGTAAGCGTTTTGTTCTTAGCTTCTTTTGTAAGCGCTGCAGATGTTGTACTTGGAGCTGTTGATGTTGAAGTTAACGGAATCGATGTTCTAGATAACTCTGCACTTATTACTGGAGAGACAGTAACTGTAAGAATTGAGTTTGAATCAGATGTTAATGCATCAGATGTTACAGTAGAGGTAGAAATTGAAGGAGATAGGAAAGACGTTGAAGCACAGACAGCACTTTTCGATGTTGAAGAAGGACACACATATGCTAAAACTTTGAAGCTTGAGATTCCTTTTGACCTTAAAGACGAACTTAGCGGTTTTGTTGACCTTAACATTGAGATAAGTGGAGATGGTTACAAAACTACAGACAGCTACACTCTAAGAGTTCAGAGAGAATCTTACAGTCTAAATGTTTTGTCTATTAGCGTTCCTAAAGAAGTTAAGTCTGGAGAAAGTTTCCCTGTTGATTTTGTTTTGAGAAATATCGGTTACAATAACTTGGATGATTTGTTTGTAACTGCAAGAATTTCTGCTTTAGACATTGAAAGATCAGTTTTCTTCGGAGATCTTGTTGCTGTTCAGTGTGATGAAGATGTAGATTCACCTGTAGATAACTATGGTGTTGATATTGACAGAAAATGCAATGAAGATGATGAAGACACTGCAAGCGGAAGGGTTTTCGTTCAGCTTCCTTTTGATGCTAATCCTGGTGTATATGCTCTTGAATTGAAGATTGAGGGCGAAGATTTGGTTTCAAGCGAGACTGTTCAGGTTGTTATAGATAACCCTTTCTCTGAAGGACATTTCATTATGTCTGGAGATCAACTACTTATTGTAAACCCAACAAATCAGTTGGTTGTTTACAGACTTGTTCCACAATCCACAGCTGTTGTATCTGTAAGTTTAAGTGAAAGCATTGTTGCTATTCCAGCTGGATCAAGTAGAACAGTAACAGTAGATGCTACATCAGATGCATTAGGAACACAAACTTATGCTGTGAATGTATTTTCTGCAGATGGGACACTTGTTGATACAGTAAGCTTCAGTAAGATTTTCGAAGGCAGAGACATTACAAGCTCAATCGTTGTTTTGACAATCGTATTAGCGATAATCTTTATTGTATTGCTAATTGTATTGATTGTTTTACTCGGAAAGAAATCCAAAAAAACTGAAGAATTCAGCGAAAGTTACTATTAATTTTTAATTTAATTTTTTATTTTTCTTTTTTATTTTTTTATTTATATAGTATACATTATAAAATACAAATATTTATATAAACAAAAATTGAACGATTATTATGGAGAATATGTAGAAAATGAGCGAAGCATATCATATGAAACCAATAGAAGAATACACCCTACAACAAAGAGATTTTATTAAGAAGGATAGAATAGTAGAGTGTCTTTACTCTGGATCAGGAGAAAGTTGCATGGTGGATTGTGATTTATGGGAAAGATGTTGGGGCAGTCTGAAAAATGAATCTGGAAAATAATTCTAACCATCAACAAACGGAACAAAAATAAACCCTGGGATTTCTCTTATAGTTTCAAATTTGTCTTTTTTTCTTTGAACTACAACAAGGCTTTGCTCAAATCTAGGTCCTTTTGGCGTGAGAAGAATTCCACCATCTTTTAACTGATTCAAAAGCTTTTTAGGAATTTCACGGCAAGCAGCACTTATAAGAATCCTGTCAAAAGGTGCTTTTTCAGGAAGTCCATCAGAGCCGTTTCTGTTATATACTTCAACATTTTTGTAGTTTCCTAAGTCCAAAGCTTCTTTTGATTTCTCTGCTAATTCATTAACTATCTCTACACCACAGACTTTGCCTTTCTTACCAACAATCTCTGATATCAAAGCCAGAACATAACCTGAACCAGAACCAATCTCAAGAATCTTTTGTCCTTGTTTTAACTCAATTTCAGAAAGCATTACAGCAATAGTATATGGTTGGGAAATTGTCTGTCCCTGGCCTATAGGAAGAGGGGCGTCTTCATAAGTCTGATTTTCAAGTTCTTCAGGAACAAAATTCTCTCTTTTAACTTTAGAAAAAGCGTCCAGAATCTTCTTAGAGAATCCAAGAGATTTCAGGCGTTGGAGAAGTTTTTGTTTGTTCATTTTTACCAGGGAGGAATTGATATTAAAATTTTTTCTTTAGGATGTGATAATATCTTTTTCATAAATTTATTTTTTTCTTCAAAATAAAGAACATCTTCGTCTATCGTATTTTTTATTATTTTTCCTTGAGGATTTTTATAAATAAACTTTTTAACAAGATTTTTTTCTATTTTAAATCCAGATTTTTTATAAAAAAGACTATTTTTTCTTCCACAAAATCCTATAGCTATCTTATCTTTACTTTTGATATATTTTAACAGTTCTTTCATTAAGATTTTACCATGGCCTTTTCTTTTGATTATAGAAACAATATCTGCAACACCCAATACATCATAAGATTTTTTAAGAAATTTTAATTTAACAGGACGCAATCTTCCCAGAGAAAGAATTTTTCTTTTCTTGTCATTAACAATAAAAAATATATCATTAATAAATTCCTTTTTCTTTTTTAGATTCATAGATTCCTTTTCTGAAAAAGCCTTTAACATCACCTCATTCCACTGTCTAATAAAATCAGAAGAGAGAGTTCTCCCTTTTTTTATGATAATTTTTTTCATAAGATAATAAAGATGTTGTGATTTAAATATGTTTTAATTAAGGAGGAGATTAGAATATAAAAGAACAATAATACTTAAATAGATAATGACTATCTTACTTTAGTGGGTAAACGAAAATGGGTTTAAATCCAGATATTAAGGAAATTTTAGAGCTAAATAAAAGAAGTTCTTCTGCTCAATCAATAGCATTTGAAAAGTTAGAAAAATTACGAGAAAAAATAAAAAGTGGTGATTCTACAGGAGATAAAATAAAGGATTTTGTAATTGTTAATTTAGGAACCCTTTCTCCTAATAATGAAAAGCCATATAGGGAAACAAAGGCAAGATTAAAAGATGGTATTGGTGGTCAAATTTTGGTTGTGAAACAAAAAGAATCAACACATGGTTGTCCAGGAATTATTCCACCACAATATATCAATCCAATGTTTATTGGAATTGATACAGAATTAAGATTAGGTGTTTTAACTTCAGGATTAAAATTAGATATTGAGGGAGGAGAAATAATTTTTCCAACAGAAAGACATGCGAGAAAATATGATAGATCTTTAAGAAGTAAATGGGAATTAAAAGAGGGTCCAATTTCTTTAGGATTGTATGAGTTTATGAATCTAGGTAAGGAAGTAAAAAGAAGAAGGACGCCAATGCTAAATGATTTCTCTAGTTTTTTTGAACATGGACTAATGCTTCATTTAGGAGAAGAAGTAGAACAATATTTTAGTAGAAAGAGTCCTCTCGACGATAAATGTATTTTAGATACTTCTTATGTAGATGCATTAAATTTATTGAATTTGGAAATTCCTGAAAGATTTAAAAAGAAATATGATGAAAATGTTCATCAAAAAAGAGTGGGAATTATCAATAAATTGGAAGAATTGGCAGATAAAGAATCAAGATTAAATACTGAAATTGAGTCAATTTATGGCTCAATCAAACATGGTGGATTTATGAGTGAAGGGGCTATAAGTATGGTTGAGGATGAAGATGATGCAAAGATTGTTTCTATTGGACCAAGAATGAAACTAAAAGAAACAAGGGAAGAAATTCAAAGATATTTGAAACAAGCTATTGAATTAGTAATGCATAAAGGAGATTTAAAGCTTAAGCAAAAACCAGGGATGGAAATAAATGTTTCTGATTATATATATGGGATGTGTGAAAAGTATCAAATAGAACTTCCAAAATAACTGTTTTTCAAACTTCTAAACCTTCAAACTTATTATCTTACAATAACTCCTCAAAATCTTTTCTTGATAATTGAATGTCTTCTTTAATTATCTTTAGTAATAAACCTGGTCCTATTCTGTCTCCAGGATGGTAAGGGACAACAGTTGACCTGCCATCAGGATGTTTGAAGAACATATGACTCCCTCGTTGTCTAATAAATTTAAAACCTAATCTCTTAAGAATTTTTGATAATTGTATTGCATTAAGTCGTGGCAGTTTTGCCATCTTAAACCTCTACTTTTTGTATACCAATGAATTCACTTTGTACTTTGAGTTCTGGTTTTTCACATTCTAAATAGAGCGTAATTGCTTCTTTTGTTCTTTCAATAAGTTCATCTATACTTTTCGCTTGTGTGTGGCACCCTGGTAATCCGACTACATCAGATACAAAATAGCCATCCTCATCTTTTTCAATTATTATATTAAAATCCATAATAAAAAGAGACCATAAGAATATATAAGGTTTTCTAAACCCTCAAACTTATTATTTTGCTAATACCATCATGCATGCTTATTCCGTAAAGATTTGTTGCTTTTGAGATAACTTCATCGTTATGTGTTATTACTATATATTGCCCTTTCTGCATATATTTGTTAAGAAGACCTGCAAGTCTTTCTGAATTTCTCTTGTCAAGAGTTGCATCAACCTCATCAAAAAGATAAAAGCAATATGGACTATATTCCTGGATTGCGAAAATAAGTGATAAGGCTACAATTGTTTGCTCTCCACCTGAAAGAGATTTTACATCAAAATATTTTCCATGTCCTGTTTTAACAATTACATTTACTCCACCTTCAAAAGGATCTTTTCTGTTCTCAAGTTCAAGAAAAACATGGCCTTTTGTGCTTAACTGAGAAAAATTCCTGGAGAAAAGTTCGTTTAATTTTTTAAGAGTTTGCGTGAAAGTTTTTTTCTTTTTCACATCTATTTCATGGATTATTTTTAAAACTCCTTCTTTTTCATTAGAAATTATTTCTGCTTTTTCTTTTACCACATCATACTCTTTCTTTATTGAATCATAAACTTCTAAAGATCTTAAGTTAACAGCCCCTATTCTTGAAAGAGTTTCGCTAGCTGTTGCAAGTTTCTGAGCCAGAGACTCTTTGCTCGCCTTGATTATCTCTACATTTTTAAACTCAAGCATTTCTGTTTCAAGGTTTTCTATTTCAGCGTCAACTCTTGCTTTTTCAATCTTAAAGTCATTCATTTCTTGTTCTGTGTTGTGAAGTGTGTTTTGTTTTGAAAGAGTTTCTGATTCTTTTTCTCTTATTTTTTCCTGGAAAGAATCACGCCTTGAAATCATTTCTCTGAATTTCTTGCTTAACTCTTCTTCCTGTTGGTTTTTGTTTGTAAGAATTTTCTTCTTTTCTTCCAGAACTTTTTTTAGCTCTACAAATTTCTCTTTAACAAGTTCTTCTTCCCTTATTATCTGTTTAAAGGAAATTTTTAATCTATCAAGTTCTTTTTCTTTAAATGCAACATCTGATTTTAATGTCTCCTTGCTTCTTAATGAAACTTCTTGAATTTCAATTTTCATTGTTTCGTATTTTTGCTCTATGTTAGAATTATTTTCAAGTGTTTTTTCAAGTGTTTTTTTTCTTTTTTTCAGTGTAAATATTTCTTCATTGAGTTTTTCACTTTTTTCTTGGATTATCTTAATTTGTGATTTTTTATCATTTATATTTAAGAATTTATTAAGATCTGATTCTGTTTTTGAAATCTGTTGTGTTATTTCTTCAATATCTCCTGTTAGTATCTCTTTTTTCTGATAAACTATTTTTAGTTCATGATCAGCGTTGTTAATCTCTTTCTCAAGTTTCTCGATATTTGGGAGAATCTCTTCTTTTATTTCCTCCATATGTTTTGGAGTAATTTTACTTTTACAAATAGGGCATATATCAAGTTTAGATATTTTTTTTATAATTTTATTTTGGTTCTCTATTTCTGACTCATTAATAGAATTAATTTTTTCTAGTTCAATTTCTTTTTTTAATAAACTGCTAAGAATATTTCTTTTTTCTGCAAGAGAAATCTTAAGTGTATTTAGTTTTTGTTGATTAGCTCTGTGGTCAAAAATTCCTATTGAAAGAGATTCTATTTGTTTAATAAGAGATTCCGATTCACCAGTATAATTTTGAAGAAGAGTATTTTTATCCTGAATTCTTTCCTTTACAGAATTCATTTCAGATTTAATCATGTAAAATCTTTTTCTTTGCTCTTCAATGTTTTCAAGTTCTTTCTTTCTTTTCTCAAGTTCTTTTGCTTTCTTTTCAGATGTTGGAGATTCTTTTTGAAGTTCCCTTACAGAAATTTCTGTTTCTTTTATTGAATCGTGGACTTCTTCCTTTTGTTTTGATAAATTCATGATTTTAGATTCATGAGTCTCAAGTTTTACATTTATTCCTGCAAGTTCTGCCCTTAGATTTGCTATTTCTTGGTTAAGTTTTTCCTGTTCAACCCCTGTAGATTTTTGTATTTTTGAATTAATTTCATCGATTTTTGATTTAAATTTCTTTATTTCTTCTTCAATTCCTTTTATTATTGTTCTTATTTTCTCTACTTCGTTGTTCTTTTTTTCTATATTTGAATTTACACTATCTTCTTCTTTCTTTTTTTTGTAAAGGTCATGATAAATCATGCTTGCTTTGAATTTTTTTATATTATTTTCAAGTTTTTTGAATCTAAGCGCTTGCTGTCTTTCTTTTTCAAGATTATTCAAATAAGCCATTCTTTCTCTAAGGATTGAATGAATTTCCTTGAGTTTTTCTTCTGTCCTTTCAAGTTCTTTTAAGGATTTTTCTTTTCTTGATTCATAAATTGAAATCCCTGAAACTTCTTCAATTATTCCTCTTCTTTCTTCTGATTGCATACTTACAAAATTTTGTATATTGCCCTGAAGAATAATATTAAATCCTTTTGGGTCTACTCCTGCCTGTGCGAGAAGACTGATAATTTCCTGTCTTGTTTTTTTCTCATTATTTATTTTGTAAATACTTTGTCCGTTTCTTCTTACTATTCTCTTAATAACTATCTCATCTTTGTCTATTGAGAAAGTTTTATCTGAATTGTCAAATATAATTTCAACAGAAGCTTCTTTTGCCGGAGAAGCTGCTTTTGT
>DAOWJD010000028.1 GCA_030640565.1 Nanobdellota archaeon | reverse complement strand
GAAGATAACCAACAGTCATTCTGCTGGGAAGTCCGTGAGGATTAAATATAACATCAGGTCTTATTCCTTTAGAAGTAAAAGGAATATCTTCTTCGTCTGCAAGCAATCCAATAACCCCTTTTTGTCCGTGAGATGTTGCAAATTTATCACCAAGCTCTGGAATTCTCAAGTCACGGGTTTTTACCTGAACAATTTTATTTCCGCCGTCATCATCTGTAATAAATACAGATTCAACAGTCCCTCTTTCTTCCTGCTTCATAGATACACTTGATTCTTTCTTTGTTCTTATTGAAATCTCTCTTGCCTCTGACAAGAATTTCGGCGGAGACATTTTACCAATCAAAACCTCTCCTCCATTTACCTCTGCTTCAGGAGAAACTATACCGTCACTTTCTAAGAATTTATAACTTGCCTCTGTCTTATATCCAGAAGCGTCTTTTTCAGGAATTGCTATTTCATCTTTTAAACCTCCAGCATAATTCATTTCAACTACAGAATAAGGTTTAAAGTAAAAACTTCTTCCAAAGCCCCTATCAATACTCCCTTTGTTCAAAACAAGAGCATCTTCCATGTTATAACCTTCATAAGTCATAATTGCAACAATAAGGTTTTGCCCTGCAGGATATATGTTTAAGGTATCATAAATAAAACTTCTTACAATTGGCTTTTGTGGATATTGAAGAATAGAAACATCTGTATCAAGTCTGATGAGATAATTTGCAGAATATAATCCAAGAGCTTGTTTTTGTGTTTTACTTCCTCTATTTAATCTTGAAGCTTCATCATGGTTTCCATGAGGAACAAGACCTGTTACAACACCAAAGATGTCTATTGAATCTATCTCGAGGTGTGTGTGTTCTGGGGTTAAATCATCTTCATAAAGAGCAACTAAAGCACTTTCTTCCTCAGATGCATCTAAATATTCTATTACTCCTATTTTAACCAAATCTTCCCATGCTATTTCTTCTTGCTGTATTTTTAAAAGATGCTCATCTTTCAATTTTGGAATACCATTTTCAACAATTATCAAAGGTCTTAAAACTCTCCCTGGTTCTGTTGAGATAGAAATATATTTGAGATTAGAATCATACCTAATATTCATTTGTATTGGAAGTTCTGAATTTCTTCTTTTTTCTCTTATTTTTTTTACAAATTCCCCTGGAGATTTTACAGTCCCAATAAATACCCCATTAAAGAAAATCTCTGTTCCTTCGATCCCTTCTTTGTCAAGTCCTTCAGAATCCATATCTTTAAAAAACATATCTTTATCAAAATCTGTTCTTGTTGATACTCTGGCCAAAATCGCAAGGTTTTTTCTTAACCCGATTTCTGTTCCTTCAGGAGTTTCAATAGGACAGAACCTTCCATAATGTGTTGGGTCAAGAGTTCTTGCCATAAAGTTTTCTTGCTCACTAGGAAGCATGCTTGAAACTTTCTGTAGCTGAGATATAATTGAAAGATAATTAGTTTTATCCATATTTTGTGTAATTCCAGATCTTTCACCTGTCCAGCTTCCAGTTGCAATCGCAGATTCAACCCGATGAGAAAATAAAGTAGATTTTGCAATTATTTTTATGGAAAAGAATTTCTTCTTTTTTGTTGCTTTTTGCAGAGAATATTGAATATCTCTGATAAGGATACCAAGGTTAACTCTAAATAATGTAGATAAAAGATCTCCTGAAAGCCTTACTCTTTTGTTTGCATAATGGTCTTTGTTTGTTCTTATATTTGGATTTTCTTTTGCAATTAAAAATTGTTTTATAAGTTTACAAAGAGTAACAGCTTTTTTTATCCTATCTTCTTTTTTTTGGCCGATGTGGGGAAAAAGATAAGAATCAATTCTCTGTTTTACTCTGTCAAGGATCTCTTTTTTTGTTCCTTGAAGATTTATCTTTTCAGAAATATACATCATAGCATCTTCTCTTGTAGCAATATCTACAAATTCATAAAAATTTACAATTACAGAGTCTGTTTCTTTTCCAATATATTTTTGTATATCAGATTCTTTAATCATTCCAAGAGCTTTAAGAACAACAATTACAGGAATATCTTTAAATTTACTGAATGAAATATTAAAAAGTCCATCTTTACCTTCTGAGATTAATATTGGAATTCTATAAGTCCCTCTTAATGAGAACAATTTTAGATTCAAATTTCCCTTTGAATCTGTTTCTATAAAGGGCTGGTTTTCTGCAAGGTCTTCTGCCATCACCATAACTCTTTCATTTCCTTTAATCATGAAATATCCTCCAGGATCAATAGGGTCATGACCACTTTTTATTAATTCGTCCTTTAACATACCATCTGTGTTACATACCTTGCTTTTTACCATTACAGGCATTTTTCCTATTTCAACAACTTCTGAATCAATTTGATCATCTTTTTTTACAGTAATTTCAAGAGTAATAGGAGCAGCATAAGTCAGACTTCTTATTTTTGCTTCTGCAGGAGTGATTAATGAGGAACTTCCATCAGCTTCTATAACTCTTGGTTTTCCCATCTCTATTTTTCCAAGAGTAATCTCAAAATCTTCATTATTTATTGATTCTGAAATTTCATTAACAATTTCCTGCATTCTCTTCTCAATAAAATTATTAAAAGACGTGATGTTAGATTCCACCAAGGAATGTTCTTTTAGATATTTTTTTACAATTAAATGTTGATCTTTTTTCATTTTTATTCTCTCTCTTCTGCCCCTTTAATTAGTGTTTCTTTACATTCGTCAAGACGAAGAGGGTTATGTAAATAATGAGCTAGAGAAGTATCATATAGATTGCACGTATGTACGTAATATCCTTCACCAAGAAATTCACTTGGATTAGATTTTTCTTTATCAAAATACAAAAAAGGACAACCTTCGCAATAACTTATATCTTTTAATTTAATTTTTGCCATCTTAATTTAAATATTCTACACCACAACTCTATAATATGTATACATACTATCTTTTTCTTTCAATTGATCTTTATCAAGTACAGAATCTTTAGATTCTTTTCTGTCTATTTTTATAATATCTCCAATAACACATCCTTCAGGCAGAGCAGGATCATTAGATAGGATCTTTGGCAATTGGGCTTTAGAAATATTATATTTGTCCAATAACTCTTGAGCTTCTTTTTCTTTAAGCTTTATGTGTTTTGGTTGTAGAATGTGCATCTTTAGGAAGGAAAAGTTGCATAGTTACGAATAACTTTTAATAACTTCTCAATAATAAAAGATTGTCGATTTTTGTTTAAAAATCTTTTGGTTTGGGGGGGTTTGTTTAAAAAGTAGCGCCTGTTTAAAAAGTCACCACATGTTTCTTTTTTCTTCGATTTTTGATTCAATAACTTCTTTTAAGGTATTTAACACCCCTTGTAGATTATTTAGAACTTCTTCGTTCTTTATCCTTATAATCTCTATACCTAAAGATTCTATTGTATAATCTCTGTGTGAATCATAGGATTTTTTATTATTATGGTATTCCCCATCCACTTCTATAACTAACCTAATTTCTGGACAATAAAAATCTACAATCCACCCAAGAATTATGTGTTGTCTTCTAAATCCCACCCCTAATTTCTTCTTTCTAAGTTCTTCCCAAAGTATTTTTTCAGATATTATGGGGTTTTTTCTCATGGCTCGAGAATACATGTATTTTTCTGGTTTTACCTTCTTTCTATATGTTCTATTATAAGCCATTTAAATTATCCAAAACCAAGTCCAACCATCAAGTCCTTTTTTGTTCATTTATTAATGTAGATTTTTAATTACTTAAACTTTTCAATATCTTGTAAATAATTTTTTTACAAATTGTTTATAAATTATCTTCTCCTAATCTTTTCATGAAGGAGGATTTTCATATTGATATGAGTGGTCGTATTTACGAAAAAGGACCTATTGGAATAGCTTGTGTTGGTTCTAAAACAAAAAATCATAATGGTTGTGCATTGAGAGGAAAAATGAGGAGGCATATAGAGAAAAATCTTTGTGTTGGTTCAATTTGTGAAGAAGACGCTAAATTATATGCCATATGTATCTATTTTTTAATACGAAATAAGCTGGAAAATATAGATACTTTAATAATATGCAATGATGAAAATTTTGTTTATGTTAGAGAGTATTTACATATTTTATTAAATGATAATCTTTTTCTTCCTAAAATTATTAATATAACGGAATTCCAAAAAAAACTAGGTAGAAAAGTTAAATCATTTGCAGATAATTATTCAAAAGCTTATAGGAAAAGGGGGTTAAGAAGACACAAATGGCATATTGGAATAAAACTTGAGGTTGTAGAAATAACTTATGAAATGATAAAAAATAAATGGGAATTCTTAAGAATAATATAAAGTGTAAGTGATTAGCGACCTTCCCAACCAATCATCAGCATAAAGCCTTGGGCAGATTACATAAGTAATCTTTTTATGGAGCCAGTCCACTTACACATATAAGGGTACCCTCTATAATATATAAAGTTTCCTTCCCACCGAAAGATATATAAAGGGATACTTCCTTATAATAGAGAAGGTTCCCAAAATATGGGAAGGATAATAACATGGCAAAAATAGGAAAATATTACATACCAGGTTTGACATTTAGTCAAAGTATAGAAATCGTAAAAACAATTTATCAAAATAACATTAGTTCAGACGAGGGTTTAGCTACAAAGCTTGGACATACAACCACAAATAGTGGAGGATTTATCAAGAAACTTGTCACCTTGCGTCAATTGGGATTAATTAAAAGTGGTATTAAGGGAATTACGCTAACAGATTTAGGCAACAAAATTGCTAAACCTTTAGGAAATGAAGAGAAACAAGCATACAAAGAAATGTTATCACATGTACATTTAATTACAGATTTAAATAAAAAATTAAATAGTAAATCTCCCAATAAAGAGGGAATGCTCTTAGCATTGATAGACCTTACAGGAATAGATAGGGCCTTATTAGATAAGGAAGTTTTTAAGATACAAAAATTATTTAATGATGCATTAAAATACATTCCCAAGTCAGAAGATTTGTCTTTTGACGGCGGAGGTACAGAAATGGGAACGGAAATTAAAGAAGGTGTTTCAGACATCATAGAAATTAAGAAAGGAGCATTATATCTAAGAATTCCAGAAGATTTGGAATCAATAGAACATGCAGAGATAATGCTCTCGGCTCAGAAACAAGCACTTCAAAAAAAACACCCTAAGAAATAATGATCTTTATGCATAAAGAGACAGGACACTCAGCGATTATGGGACGCTGAGTGTTTCACTATCATACTAAATAAGAGGAGCCCGAAGGCTCCAAGGACACAAAATGCACCGCGAAGCACAAATTGAATCCGTAAAAGAAAAGGAATGGTTATATAAAAAACTTACTAAAGATAGAAAACACACTCAAGAGTGGACTGCTTACAATACAGCACAAACAAACGAGAAGCTAATCTTTATGAGATTGCTTAAGGATTTATGTAGTAATATTGAGCAACCAAAATATAAATTTGGGCGTCCAACCTTACCTTTTAGTGATATGCTCTTTGGTTCTATTATGAAAACTTATACAGGGTTTTCTTTAAGGAGATTTATGTCTGATATGAAGATAGCAAAAGAGTTTGGTTTAATTGAAAAAGTACCATGTTATTCTTCTCTTTCTAATTTTATGAATAAAGAAGGAATAAAAGAAATTTTAGAGCAATTAATAACAATAAGTTCATTACCTCTTAAGGAAGTTGAGAAAGATTTTGCCGTTGATTCAAGTGGTTTTTCTACTTCACGATTTGCTCGTTGGTTTGATTATAAATGGAGAAAGGAAAAGAAACAGAAAATTTGGTTAAAAGCCCATTTGATAAGCGGAGTAAAAACAAATATTATAACAGGTGTTAAAATTACAGAAGGAAATAAAAACGATAGTCCACAATTAAAAGAACTTGTTAAGAAAACAGCAGAAAACTTTAAAATTTCAGAAGTAAGTGGGGATAAGGCATATAGTAGTAGAAAAAATCTTGAGATTATTGAGAAAGCGGGAGGGGTTCCTTATATCCCTTTCAAAAGCAATGTAACAGGAAGAAGAGATAGTGGTTCTGGTATTTGGAAAAAGATGTATCATTTCTTCATGTATAAACAAATGGAATTTTTAGAACATTATCATAAAAGGAGTAATTCTGAAACAATCTTCCATATGATTAAAACTAAATTTGGAAGTACTATTAAAAGCAAGAAACAGGCAGCGCAATTTAATGAGTTATTAATTAAAGTTTTATGTCATAATATTTGCTGTGTAATTCAAGAAGTTTGTGAATTAGGTATTAAAGCAAAGTTTAAATTGGAAGAATCTATTAAAGTATAATGAAAAAAAATGAAATAACTATTCCAAAAAATATCTATGAATTAGAGAGGACAACAAGAATTTTTGGTTCTTCATTAGATGAAATATCTAAAAAGAAGTTTAATATTTTCATAGGAGTCAGTGTAAATAATAAAAAACTAACAAAAGACATGGCTCGTACCTACTTAAGATGGGCTCTTTATAATACAAAAGACAGAGTTGCAATAGTGATTGCGGATGAACTGGACATGGTAAATCGTGAAGTTTTTGATAAATATAGTAAAGGAAAAGCAAGAAAGAGAACTTTAAAGGAGGGAGACAAATTTGAATCTTTATTTAAGGAAGTTATAAGTAAATTCTCAAAAAAAGATAGGAAAAAAATTAACATTTACAGGTGGGATAAAATAGTAGAAAATCAGCATTATTTAGATATTCAAAAATTTTTAAGAGAGCAATATGAGAAGGACATTGAATTTAGATTTGCCATATCATTTTTTGTTAAAAAATATATCAGAAAGAAAGGAAAATTAAAAATACTTGAAGATAAGAAGAAATTAGATAAACTTGCAGAATACATGTTTGGAGAACTTCCAACCCTCTTAGAAGGAATAAAAATAGAGAATACACATTACAACCTATGCCTGTATCCAACCTATTTTGCTTCTGGAATGAGCCAATTTATAACAGATATATGGGGAGATGAGTTGAATGCCAGTAAAAAATTAAAAAAGAAGCTCAAACACAAAGCTGTATTAGTTGAATCCTGGTTGGATTAAGATTCTTAGAGATTTATTGTTTCTGTTTAAAAAGTCGTTAATTTTTCTTACTTATTAAACAAAACCGGTTTGGGGGGTTTTGTATGAGGGGTATTAATTTGGTTAATATCACAATTTATAAAGTAATTTGATTTTTTAAGGATATGAAAGCAATTATTTTATGCGCAGGATATGCAACGCGCCTTTATCCCCTCACATTAAATAAACCAAAAGCTCTTTTGTCCATCAAAGGAAAGCCCCTTTTGAGTTATACACTAAAAAAAATAGATTCTCTTGAAGAGATAGAAGAAGTTTTGATTATTACAAATGAAAAATTTTACAATGATTTTTTAAAATGGAAAAATACCTTAACTTCCTCTAAAAAAATAAAAATAATCAACAACAATACAAATAAAGAAGAAGAAAGACTAGGTATGGTTGGAGATTTAGCCTTTGTTTTAGAAAAAGAAAGAATAAATGAAGATGTTCTTCTTATTTTAGGAGATAATTTGTTCAACTTTGATTTAAAAGAACTAATGAATTTCTTTAATAAACACAAGTCAAGTGTTTTAGGAGTGCGTGATGTAAAAAGTTTAGAAGAAAGTAAAAAATTTGGTAATGTTAAAATCAAAGACGAAGAAATAATTTTTTTTGAAGAAAAACCAAAAAATCCTTCTTCTACTTTTGCTGTTGTTGGGACATATGTTCTTTCCAAATCAGTTTTAGAAAATATTAAAAAAACAGCAAAAGAGTATCCTCCAAATAAAGCAGCTTTTTTATGGATTCCAAATATAATGTCTTTTCACAAGATTTACGGGTTTGAATTAAAAGGATTATGGTATGATATTGGAGATAAAGAAACTTATGATAAAGTTAATAATTCTTGGAGTGAAGAGATTTAAAAATAGTGATTATCTTATATGATTCACAGAAACCGACCCAGAAATCCCTGAATCAGATCTTCTTCTTAATAAATCTATAATAAATCCTGCAAATCCTAAAACAACCCCTACTGCAATTCCCAAAAGCAATCCTTTAATTACTACAGCAAAAGATTCCTTAAAATAATTAAAAAACAAACCCACAGGATCTTTAAGAAATTCTGAAAAAGTATAATTAAGAGAAAAATCTAAGGTTGAAAGAAATAACAATCCAACTAAAAATCCAAATAATGCAAGCAGAGATGCAAATGGAAATTTTCTAATTATACCCCTCATTTTATCCTCATTTTAAATGGCCCCGGAGGGATTTGAACCCCCGACACCTGGATTAAAAGTCCAGTGCTCTGCCAGACTGAGCTACGGAGCCATTATGCAATTTAAAATATGAGAATTAGTTTATAAAATTATTCTTAAAGATGTTTCTTCAACTTATCTTCAAAATCTTCTATAGATCTAGAACCTACAAATTGCTCAGCTTGTTTGCCGTCTTTGAATAAAATAAAGGTTGGAAGAGACATAACTTTGAATTTTTGCGCAAGTTCTTGATTATCTTCTATATTAACTCTCCCGAATTTTATCTTTCCTTTAAATTTTCTCGCAAGGTCTTCCATAACAGGAACCATCATCACGCACGGCATACACCAGTCTGCATAAAAATCTATCACCACGAATTTTTCTTTTGTAAAATCATCAAATTCCTTATTACTTAACTCAGTAACATTTTCTGCCATTTTAGTAAAGAATTAGAGATATTTATAAAAGTTTTCTTAATCGAATTATAATATAAGAGAGAGTTATTATCCAAATAGGGTAATCATTATTAAGATACAACAAAATACAAATATTTATAAAATTCAGGTTTCTGGAAAATGTATGGAAAGAGTAATCTTAACACCAAGAGAAATGATTTTACAAGAGGTACATACATTAGATTCACAGATTCTTAATGCTTACAAAGAAGGAATTAATTCTTATAAAGGAAGAGCTTTTAATTCCTTAAATATTTTTCAAGACAGAAAAAGAGACTTGGCTGAAAGCAATTGTTTCGCGCCTTTAAAACTCAGAGAACTCTTTCCTCAAGGCACAAGACTTGCGACAATGGCTGATTTAGGAAGAGCAACTGAAATAAACCCTGGTTTTCTTAGAGAATTTTATTCTGATACTGGATTAGTTTTGAGAACAGCAGGAGATTCTTATAAAGAGAATGATTTTTTAGCTAAAGATCTTGCAAGGCAACTTAAGAAAAGAAAGATAACATTAGATAGCCCTAAAGTAATTTATTTTGATGCTTTGGATTTGAGACAAGATTTAAATTTAGTTTATGGGTTGGCTTATAATCTGAATGAAAAAGCTACATTTGGAGTAAACATAATTGATGCTCCAGAACTAATGAATGATATGAAATTCAAAACAATGAAGGAAAAGACAGGGATTCCTCTTATGGATAACAAAGGCAATAGAAATTTTTACACAAGACAAGATGGTTTGTCGAGGTTCTCCATTAGTGGGGGCTCGAACGTGAATTCTGATTACGGGGGTCTCGCTTATTCGTATATCAATGGTCGAGTGGTTGTTGTGAGTGGCGAAGGCACTTCGCAAAAATAAATAAATAATTATTAACTTCTAATTAATCCCTGCCCAACATCTCTTCTTTAACTGCTTCATGAAGTTCTTTATTATATTTTCTTTGAGAAGTCAAATGTTCACAATAGGTTCTTTCTGTGCAAAATCCAACACTACATTTTGGACGTAAGAAATCATTTAATATAGGAATTTCTTTTGCTATAATCTCTCTTTTCTGCCATGAAGTGGCTTTTCTTTCTGGTTCACATGTATTACATAATCTTAAAGGAAATTCCAAATCAATCAAATTAATCAAATCATAATGTTCCAAAGTACGTAATCTTATATTTTTTGGAACTATATGCAATGCATCTCTTGGTTCTACTCCTTCTTTAAGCATCTTCTGAAAAAGACCAAGTTGTTTACCTGTATAATAAAGATATGGAATTAACAATTCAGGTTGTTTTT
>DAOWJD010000016.1 GCA_030640565.1 Nanobdellota archaeon | reverse complement strand
ATGCATAAAATAATGAACAAATCTTATTTGAGCATCAATAGTATTACCCAAAGCCTTTATTGCAGGTATCAAACCCTTTTCAGCTTGAGTTCCATAAGGACAGTGAGTCATGACAAAAAGTTCCACAACAGGCTTATCTGATTTTGAAGTTTCTGAATTTGTATTTTGTGGTTCTTCTTTTTCTTCAGGTTCAAGAAGAGACAAAGGAAAAAATCCATTTGGAGAGATTATATTTTTCCCGTCAGCAGTTAAATAAAGATTTGACTTTTCTCCATTAATTAAGAAAACTACTTCATATAAACCATCATTAAAATTAATTTTAACTACTTCAAATTCTCCATCTGTTTGCGAATTTATAAATGCACGAACAGAATTTGTAGCTTCTGTTTCAGAAATAGTTTTTCCTGTAATATTTAGTCCTAAAAAACCTGATGCAACCATAATCACAAGAAGTATTGCTAAAACAAATGTTGAATATTTCCATAAAGTATTTTTTTTTATAGTCAGAGTTTTTTCTTCCATCTTATTATAAAATTAAAAAAGGGATTTATTAATCTTTTGTTTGTAATATTATTAAATAGGATTTATTTCTTCTTCTAAACTGCTTAATAAATAAGTTAGATCATCAAAAATCTTTCGTGTAATCATCCCTTGTCCCTCTTTTCCTCTACTATATTCTTCTATACCATTTCTTCCAATTATTTTAATAAGATGTGATTTTAATTTGTAATATTCTGAAGAACCAACAGGCAAATTAAATAATTTTTCAGTATCTTGAGCTAGTTTTTCTCCTTGTGGTGAGGGGTCCCATGTAGGCCAATAGAATTCTCTCAAATCGTTAATAACCTCTTCTTTTAGATCATTAAATTGTTTACCCATATTTTTTATTCTTATTTTAACTTTTTAAGAATTATTGTGCTCTTAAACAAGCCCTTTCTCCAAAATATCATCCCAAGAAAGTTCCCCGAGAGCAACCATTCCCTCTCTCATTGTCAAAATTGGTTTGGGATATTTTGCAAAATCGTCGATGGCAATTCTTGGACAAGCAAGTTCTATGAAAGCATCGACGCTGTAAAAATTCATTATTTTGTCAGGGGTTAATTCAGACATTGTGATGATTATAACATTCTTCCCTTGGTCTTTTAATTTTTCTATTAGTATTTTTGGAGAGCCGAATTTTTGTCCATGCTTTGTGCCAATGATAATCCCGATATTTTTAGCTTCTCTAAGTTTTTCAATTGAGATTACCCTCTGCTTTAGGATTTTATCTCTTAAACCTTGCATTGTTCTAACATCGTTGTTATAAACATCAACAAGAATTACTGGTTTTTTTACTGCAAGAGTTGCACCCATTGAATGAAATTGGTTTCCAATTATTACAAAGCAATCCACTTTATCTTGAATTTCTTTTAGTCCTTGATAATCACAACCAGTTATATGACCTTCATAAGCATTTGTTCCTCTTTTTTCTGATAAGATAACTTTCTTGTCTTTTTCCTCGTAAAATTTACTTATATTTTCCATATCGTGGCGATGCTGGATAGAATAAGACAATCCTATTGTTTTGTAATCCTTGATGGATTCTAAGGATTTTTCAAGGAGAGGATTTAAGTTGAGAATGTCTTTAACTTCTATGTAAATCACAGGAAAATCTATCTGCATAAATTCTGCATGCCCAAAATGCACAATTAAATCAGCTCCAACAGCTCTTGCTTCATCTATAGCAATATCACAACCACCCCAGCAAGTTTCTCCTGAAAAAATAACTTCAATTCCAAGAGCTTTAATCCATTCCTTAATTTCAAGAGCATTTTTCTTTATACCTTCTGTAAGCTGAACTAAAACTTTTTTCGGCTTGGCTTTCTTCAATTCTTCGATAAGTTTTTCTTTTTCAAAGTCTAGTGTCATTTTTCAAAAACAAGAAAGAGATTTATAAAGTTTTGTTGGTCTTGCTAATAATCTTGCGGAATGTTTCCCATTGGTCCTATTCCAGAAGTCTTATCTGTAGAAGAAATAATATCATCTATTCTTAAAATCATAATTGAGACATCACTTGCAGAGTTTATTGCCTGGCTTTTGATTTTCAATGGCTCAATAATTCTTGCTTCAAGAGCATTTTCAATTTTGTTTGTAAATAAGTTAAGACCTGCATTCTTTTCCCCAGAATCATGCCTTGATTTAAGCTCTGTTAATATATCAATAGGATCTATTCCTGCATTTTCAGCAAGAGTTACTGGAATAAACTCAAGAGCAGAAGCAAATTCTTCCACAGCTAATTGTTCTCTTCCGCTCAATCCTTGTGAAAATTCACGAATCCTTTTTGCAAGTTCTATTTCTATAGCTCCTCCACCAGGTACAACTAATCCTGATTGAAGAGCACATAAAACATCACCTAAACCATCTTTTATTGCTCTTTTTACCTCCTCAATAACATAACCTGACCCACCATGAATAAGAATTGTTAATGCTTTTGGATTCTGGCATCCCCTAATATAAGTAAGTGCATCTTCCCCATATTTTACTTCTTCCACAATGTTTGCATTTCCAAGTTCAAAAGGATTTAATTCATTAAGATTGCTGACAATTTTTCCTCCTGTAGCCTTGGCAATCTTTTCCATATCACTTCTTGCAACTCTTCGGCATGCATATATTTTTTCTTTAGTAAGAAGATACTGGGCAAAATCATCAATCCCTTTTTGACAAAAAACAACATTTGCACCTGATAATTTTACTTTTTCTACCATGGCTTTGATTTCTCTTTCTTCCTGCATGACAAAAGTCTGAAGCTGTTCAGGAGATGTGATTGAAATTTTTGTGTCAACTTCAGGGTTTTTAATTTCAAGAGAAAAATCAATAAGCCCGATTTTAGCATCTCTTACATCTTTAGGCATGTCATAAGATACTTTTTCTTTATCAAGGACAATTCCTTGTATTAACTCTGTATCTTTTATCCCGTCTCTTTTTGATTTTTCTATTTTTATATCATTTAAATCAACTTTTCCATTGTCTTCCACCTGTTTAATAGCTTTAACAATAATTTCTGCAAATTTTTCCCTTGAATGTTCTGCTCCTTTTCCAGTCATTGCGGTCATTGCAATCTGTTTAAGGACTTCTTCATCTTCTGTGGTTATTCTAAGGGCAAGATCCATAAGGATTTCCTGGGCTTTATCTGCTGCAATTCGATATCCTTTTGTAATAACAGTTGGATGTATTTTTTTGTCAAGAAGTTTTTCTGCATTTTCCAAGAGTTTTCCTGCAATCATTACTGCAGTAGTTGTTCCGTCACCTACTTCGTCTTCCTGCGTTTTTGCAATCTCAACCATCATTTTAGCAGCAGGATGTTCTATCTGCATTTCTTCAAGAATTGTGACACCGTCGTTTGTTATTATTATATCATTTGTAGGAGAAACAAGCATTTTATCCATGCCTTTTGGCCCTAGAGTGGTTTTAACGATTTCAGCGACCATTTTCGCTGCCATGATATTGTTTCTTTGTGCGTCTTTTCCGAGAATTCTTTGCACATCTTCAGGCATGAGAACTATTGGTTTGTCTGTCATTTTATTATCTCTCCTGGCAATTATTTAAAGATTATTGTAATGGAAAATTATCTCATAAAGTTTATAAATAAAAATATATTGGGATGGGCATGGAGAACATATTGGTAGCAGATGTAATGACCCGCGAACCTGTAATAGTTAAACCTGATGATCATCTTCTTTACTGTGCTAAAAGAATAGTTAGAAAAAAGGTGGGGACTCTTCTTATTGTAGATAAAAAAAAGCTTGTTGGATTTATTAATGAAAGAGATATTTTATGGGCACTTGTGAAAAAATCAAAAAAAGATCTTTCCAATATTAAAGCTATAGATATTTCTGCTAAAAAAATAATATCAATCAGACCTTCTGCAACAGTTAAGGAAGCAATAAAAAAAATGAAGAAACTTAAATTTGAGAGGCTGCCTGTTATTAATGACAACCAACTTGTTGGAATAATAACTGCTAAAGATATTTTGAATTTTCACCCAGAATTTTATCCAGAGCTTGAAGAATTTGCAAGAATCAGAGAAGAACAGAAAAAGTTAAAAAGAATCAAGAAAGCAAAAGAAAGGACTTTCATGCACGAAGGAATCTGTGAAGAGTGTGGTGAAAGAGATTTTCTTTACAGAGTTCACGGAATGCTAATCTGTGAATCGTGCAGGGATTCTGTTTAAAATTCTTGTTTAGTTAAGTATTTAAATAATATTTTTCTTTAAAGATAATGGCAGAAGAAGAAACAGTATTTTCAAGCACAATTAAGT
>DAOWJD010000048.1 GCA_030640565.1 Nanobdellota archaeon | reverse complement strand
CAAGGAATGACAGCACCATTAAAAAAAGCAAAAATCACAAACAATGTGAAAATAGACAGAAAACTTGACAAAGTAATCAATGATGAGATAAAATCATCAGAGGGAATTGAATATCTTTATAAAAATAAATTTAATGAATACACTTTAAGCAAAATTCTGAGCGTGGGTGTTCTTGGCTTGAAAAAAGATAAAAGGTTTGTTCCCACCAAATGGAGCATTACTGCGACAGATGATATCATAGGAAAAAAGCTTTTTGAAAAAGTTAAAGATTACAAATGGATTGAAAATTACGAGATGTTTTTTGGTGAATTTTTAGGAAATGCTTATCTGATAATGTTTTTCCCAAATGTTTGGAGCTATGAGCTTTTTGAGCTTTATTTACCTGGAAGTTCATGGAATCCCTCAAACAAAATAAAAGCTTCAACAGATTTTGAAGGATATGGCGGAAGAAAAAATTATGCTTCAAATACAGTTGGGGGTTACTATGCTTCAAGACTTCCTGTTTTAGAATATCTTGAAAAAATAAAAAGACAAGCTTCTGTCTTGGCGATAAGAATAGAATTTCCAAGTTACTGGGCAGCTCTTGGTGTATGGGTATGTCGTGAGTCTACTAGAAAAGCTCTTGCCACAAAACCACTTAAATTTCAGGATAGGAGAGAACTAATAGAAAGTACAAAAAAGGTTGGTATGATTAAATTTGGACTTGATCCTTCGAAGATTTTTAAGAAAAGTAAATTAATTACCGCATTAAATCAAAAATACCTTACCGAATTCTTTGAATAAGTTTTTCAGTTTTTTGAGCTAAATGACATGTGGAAAATAAAGAAGATAATTTTACCATATCTTCGTAGAATTTATTGTAACTTTTTGATGATATAGTAAATCTGTAAACATCAAATTTTCCGTAAGCATATTTTTTTCTTATAGGATGGCATAAATAACTACATTTGATAGCGATTTCTCTAATATCTTCTAATAATCTTTTATTCTTCCCATAGATTGTTATAACTTCCCCAACATGACCATCATCAACTATAAAAGATATTAATCCTGCAAATAAGAATTCCTTTTTAAAAGATTTAATATTTTCAGGCACATAAGATTCAAAAGTATTTGTATTAGGTAATTTAAAATAATATTTGTAAAATTCTGTAATAATCTTGGGAATATTTAATCTGCCATTATTAAATTCTTTTTTAGGGTAATCAAAGTTACCAAATATGTTTTGTAATTTTTTTAAAAAGTTAGTAAGCCCATCTTTATTCATCTATTGAAGATAAGAATTCTTCTAAAGATTTATTATCCTTTACAATACTTATTTCCTTAGTTTTTGGATTAACTAAGATATGTTGTATAACAGCATTTTCCTGTTCTATAGGATACCTTTTTAAAACATAAAATTCAATATTTTCTTTTTTATCTCTTGGTATTATATGAATTTGCATAAATAATGGATCTGTTCTCCCTATATCTAAAAATGAGGGGCCACTACAATAACTCAAACAATATATTTTATTCTCTGATTCAAATTCTCTGTAATGAAAATTAACTTTTTCATCTCTACTTTCTTTTTCATTAAATTTTATTTTAGCCATTATTAGATAAAAAAACAATCCCTTTTTAAGAATTATTGTTCTTCACTTTCTTTTTTCCTTCTGTAAGCTTCAATTCTCTCTTTGTTTGTTTCACATTCTGGGTTAAAGCAAAATCTCCATGGCTTTCTTCCTTTCTTGAGTGAAATTAATTTTGGAAAACCACATGCCTCGCAATTTTTCCCTTCTTTTTTTATTCCTGTGTTTGGAGGTAGAGAAAAAGTTGTTTTACAATCAGGATAAGCGTCACAAGCAACAAACATTCTTTTGGTCTTTCTAGAATATGTAATTCCGAGATGTCCTTTTTTACAAACAGGGCAGATATTTAATGTGTTTTCTTTTTTCTGTTCTTCTCTTAATTTGATGTTTGCAGTTAAAAGTTCTTTTCCTACCTCTTTTTCCTTTTTCTTGAACTGCTTTGAAATTTTAATTATGGTTTCTTTTGCCTTATCAAGAATTTTTTCTTCTTTTTCTTTGTAAAATTTCTTTGAGTCTTGTATAGACTCCATGCCTTTTTCAAATTCTCTTGTTAAAGCTTCATCAATTATTATAGGAGAATGTTTTTCTAGAGTTTCTATCAAAGAAATTCCTAAAGGAGTTGCTTTTATACTTTGGTCTTTTATATAATTCCTGTAATAAAGAGTTTCAAGTATACTTGCTCTTGTAGCTTTTGTCCCAAGATTTCTTTTTTCCAGTTCAGAAATTATAGAAGCAGGACTATATCTTTTTGGAGGTTTTGTTTCTTTTTCTTCTGTTCTCAAATCAGCAATTTTTACATCTCCATTTATGTCAGGAAGAGTGGTTTCTTTTATTTTTATAGGATAGATTTCAAGCCACGAGCTTTTTTTTATTTCAATCCCTTTTTTAGTAAAAATCAATTTCTCAATGTTAACTTTTATAGTTTTATTCTCAATAACAGCATCTTCTATGAAAAGAGAGAGGAACCGCCTAACAATTAAATCATAAATTTTCCTTTCATTTCCCATTAAACTTTTGAAATTACCTGTTGGGTAAATAGATGGATGTGCAGGATCTGATTTTTTCCCTTCTATTGGTTGTTTTCTGGTTATTAATTTTTCTGCATTGTATTTTTTTGAAAGCTTTTTCAAAATTTCTTCATAACCTATTGAAGATGGAAGTTTTTGACTAGAAGTTCTTGGATAAGATATAAGACCAGAAAGATAAAGGCTTTGGGCTGCTTGTAGAGTTTTTGATGGAGTTATATGGTAGATCCTATAAGCTTCTGTTTGAAGATTTGTAAGATTAAAAGGAGGATTTGGACTCAATGTTCTTGAGGTGTTTTTTGTTTCTGCTTTTCCTGTTTTTCCTATAAGATTTTTAAATTTTTTAAGTTCTGATTTGTCAAATATATCTTTGTTATGAAGAAATTCTATTTTACTATCTTTTAATTTGATAAAAATTTGCCAGTAAGGCACGGCTTTAAATTCAGAAATCTTTTTTTCTTTTTCAACAATAAGTTTTAAAGTAGGTCCTTGAACTCTTCCTATAGACATTATTCTAAATTTTCCAGTTGTTTTTATTGCATTCATTAAAGCTCTTGATAGATTTATTCCATAGAACCAATCTAGATAATGCCTGGTCTCTCCTGCAATAGCTTGTCCCCAATCAATATGTTTAGATTTTTCTCCATAAGCTTTGTTTAGTTCTTTTTCAGTCAGAGTAGAGAATTTCATTCTGTTTGCATCTTTTTGTCCACCTATAAATCTTACAATATTTAAACCAATAACTTCTCCTTCAATATCATAATCTGTTGCCACTGTTAAACTGCCTGCATTTTTTATAAGTTTAGAAAGAACATCATGATATTTTTTGCTAAAATCTTTTTCCCTGACAAAAGAGTTTGGAACCCATCTAATATCAAATATAGGAACTTCTGAACCAGATATGTTTTGCTTTAGTGTAAATAAATGCCCGACTGCACAAGCAACAATTATTTTTTTACCTTCTTTTTCTAACTTATAATAAGAAATGTTCTTATCACGTTTTTCGGTGGGTTTTCCAAGAGAAGAAGCAATTTTTAATGCAGCTTGGGGCTTTTCTGTAATAATAAGTTCATATCCTTCTGGCTTGAGCTTTATTTTTGGGATTTTAAATTCTTTCTTTGTTTTGGGTTTTGTTGCTTTCTTTTTTCTTTTTGGCACCTTGTCTACTTTTTCCAAAGAT
>DAOWJD010000024.1 GCA_030640565.1 Nanobdellota archaeon | reverse complement strand
TTTTTAACTTGTTGCGAAATTTCCTTTCTTTCATTGCTTAGTCTTGGAGAAAAATATGTTTTATCAACATGAAATCTAAAAATACAATCATTTTCCCTGTACAAGGCTTCTTTTGTTTTCTCTCCTGCAAGATGTTTTGTTTGCTGTTTCCTTAGTCTGCCTTTAAACTTCTGTGTTTTCTCAAGAACTGTTTTAACAGCTTTATTTTTCTTAAGCAATTTTTCAGCAAACTTTTTTTTATTCTTTGCTGCAAAATCTTTTGGAAATTTAATTATGATAATATTCCCAAAAACATCAAAAGCACGAGGATTTTTCATGCATATAAAATAATATTAATATTTATAAATATTCAATTTCTATTAATAACATGAAAAGAGGATTACTAGGATTATCTTTATTGGTTTTTTTAACACAAGTCATAAGTGCGCAATTTTTTTCAGGTTATGGTAGATTTTCAATTACAGATTTTTTTAATAGTGTAGATCCTTCAACTATAATTCTTACATTATTATTCTTGATTTTTTTTGCCTTGATTTTTTATGCAACATCAAGAATTTTTAAAGGTCCGTACGGACAACCAAACAAAGGGATAGCAGGAGCTATATCTTTTGCAGTTTCTTCATTAATAATCTATGGCTTATATGTAACAAATTTAAGTTTTGGTCTTGGGAATATTTTTTATGATCTGGGATTTTCTTCTGATCTTTTATATCCAATTCTTGCTTTATTATTTTTAGTTATAGCTGGCTTACTTATCTGGAAATTAAAATTCTCTGGGTTCTTAATAACATTTGGTCTTTTCCTTATTCTATTAACATTTTTCACAAATATCTTCTATGAAAAGACTATAACCACTATAATTGGATTTGTTTTGTTAATTGTTGGGCTTTTATTCAAGGGAAAAAGTAGAAGAGTAATGGGTAATGTTAGTAAGGGTGTTTGGAGTGCACATAAAAGAGGAAGAGAGGCACGACGACAAAGAACCAGCACAAGAAGAGGTGTTAGAGACCAAAGACAAGATATACTCCATGAAATAGGAAACATAGATAGAGAATTAAAGCGTATTTCTGCGAGCATTAATACAGCAAATAGACAAGGAAATCAACAACAAGTAATGGTATTAGAACAAGAAAGGATGCGTCTTAGACAACAAAAAAGAAATTTTGAAAGAGAAATAAGAAGACTTTGAAGATAATCTGGTTAAAATATCTAAACCCACTCTCCTAAACCTTTTTGCTTTTTCTTTTCTTTAAGTTCGTGAAGTTTTTCAAGCTGTTTTTCAACTCTATCGTTTGAAAAATCATGCTCTTTAACAAGAATTTCTTTTATTTTTTCTTCATCTACTTTTTCAAAATCAAAATCAGCATCAACCACGTTTGGCTTGTGAAAAAGTTCAAAGATTTCTTTCCAGTCAAATTTATCTTCTTCATAAAGACCCATCATTTGTTCTTCAATGCTTTTGAAAATCAAAACAGGTTGTTTATATCTCTTTACAATATCCAAAGCTTTTTTCTGTCCAATTCCAGGAATTCCTCTTGGATTATAATCTGTTCCAACTAAAATCCCAAGACAAATTAATTGGTCAAGATTTATTTCAAGGAGATTTAAAACTCTTTGCAATTCTATTACCTCTGGTTTTACTTCTATCCAACCAGAATAAGTTTTTCTTCTTCTAGCAAGAGCAAGATTTCTTATAAGCATTGGTGCTCCAAAAAGCAAACAATCATAATCTTGGCTAACTGTTCCAAAAACATCTCCTTTTATCTTATTCAAATAAGCTGCTTCTGCTTCACCTTCTCCAGGAGCTTGCACAACAACAACTCCCATTGCTTGCAAAAGTTCTTTGCTCTCTTTAATCATCTCTTCATTCAAACGTATTAATTGACTGCCGTATCTTCTCATTCCTTCAAAATCTTCTCCTGATTTAGCTTCTTCATATCTTTCTTTTGCAATTTCTCTGCCTTCACCTCTTTTTTTATGGGTGGCTGCTTTCAAATCAGGGGCTTCTCCATCAAAAACATAAACAAGTTTTATTCCTTCTGCAAGTAAATTTACATTTCTATAGAAAATCCCAGATAAATGACTAGTAACTCTTTTTTTATTATCCATCAAAGGAGTTGCATCTGGCTGCCTGATTGTAGAAAGAAACTGATAAAGCATGTTATAAGCATCTACACAAACAATCTTGTCTTTAAGTTCTTCAATTTCTATTTCTTTTCTTGGAATAATGTCTTTTATGTTTAATCCCATGATTATCAAATGTTACCTAAATATAAATAACTTGTGAAGAGAACTTCGGTTCCTAAACTTTAAATAATCTTTTGTCTGGAATTATATATGATTCAGATGTACTTTACTCCAATAGACTATGACTATTTTGATTTTGAGGGTCGTAATTATGCAAGAATAATCGGAAGAAACAGCGAAGGCAGGAGAATTTGTATAATTGATGATTGTCCTATTTATTTCTGGGCAATTCTTAAAAATAGATTAAAACAAGCCAAGATAAAAAAACTCATTGAAAAAATAGAGAAAATTAAATTAGATTTAAAAGGGAGGCAAACAAGGGTTGAAAAAGTTGAACTGCATGACAAGCACTTTTTAGGGAAAAAAGTGAAAGCTCTAAAAATATTTGCTACAAATTACAAAGATTTGCACGATATTGCAGACAAACTCGGGGTTCCAGAGATAATAAAGAGAAGGGGTTA
The DNA here is from genome assembly GCA_030640565.1 of Nanobdellota archaeon. Classification (GTDB taxonomy): domain Archaea; phylum Nanobdellota; class Nanobdellia; order Pacearchaeales; family GW2011-AR1; genus ASMP01. The sequence continues at coordinate 3,304 of DAOWJD010000024.1, read as the reverse complement.
TGATTTAGGATTTATAACACATTATATTATTGAAAAAAAGATAGCACCCCTTTGCTGGTATGAAATTGAAGGAGAAGTTTTAACTAATTCTCAAGAATTTGGCGGAATTGATGCTGCTATGGATGTAGATTTGTGTATAAATCTCAAAGAATTTAAAAAAATTAAAGAGAAAAAATTCAAACCAAAAGTTCTTGCATATGATATAGAAGTAGATGAATTTAAAATTGGGCACGGAGAAATTCTAATGGTCTCTCTTGTCGGAGAAAATTTCAAAAAAGTTATTACATGGAAAAAAATAGCAAAAAAACCTTCTTATGTTGAATATGTAAAAGATGAAGAAGAGCTTTTAGAGAAATTTATTGCATGTGTTCGGGATGTTTCCCCTGATTTTTTAGTAGGATATTTTTCAGATGGTTTTGATTTACCATATCTCAGAGCAAGAGCTGAAAAATTAAAAGTTCCTCTTAGTCTTGGGTTAGATGGAACTCAACCAAAATTTTCTAGAGGAGCAATTATGACTGGGAAGATAAAAGGAATTGTTCATGTAGATCTTTTAAGATTCATTCAAACAGCTTATGCACAATATATGCAATCTGAAACACTTTCTTTAAATGAAGTTTCAAAAGAATTTTTAGGAGATACTAAAAAAGATTTCCAGATAAAGCATTCTTCAACACTAGATGAAAAACAAATGAGAGATTATTTTGAATATAATCTTCACGATTCTGTTCTTACATATCAGCTTTTTGAAAAATTCTGGCCAGATTTACTTGAATTTGCAAAAGTAATCCAAGAACCTATTTTTGATATTTCAAGAAACGGGCTTTCAAAACAAGTTGGATCATATATTCTTCACAACTTGGAAAAATACAATGAAATCCCTGAAAAAAGACCAACCTATGATGAAATAGGAGTTAGAAGGCAAAGAGGACCTGTAGAAGGAGCATTTGTATTAGAACCAACACCAGGACTTTACAAAAACATTGCTTTATTCGATTTCACTTCAATGCACACAAGCATTATAATTTCAATGAATATTTCAGGCCCGACTCTTCTTGAAAAACCTGAGAAAAATTCTAATTCTATTGAAACTAAAATGGGAAAATTCTACTTCACAAAAAAACCAGGTTTTATTCCTTTACTTTTAAAAGACATATTTGAACAAAGAAAAAAAGCAAAAGCAGAATATAAGAAAAAACCAGATAGAATAACTCTTGCAAGAAGCAATGCATTCAAACTTTTGTCTGCTTCTGTTCACGGATACATTGGATTTTTCGGAGCAAGATATTATTCCAAAGAATCTTCTGCATCTATTCTTGCCTATGTAAGGAAATTCAATCAAGATACTATCAAAAACATAGAAGAGAAAAGATATAAGGTATTATATGGAGATACAGATTCTATAGCATTTCTTGTAGATGGAAAAACAAAAGCACAGATAAATCAGCTCTTAGAAGAGCTTAATTCAGAACTTCCAGGGATTATGGAACTTGAACTTGAAGGATTTTTTAAAAGAGGGATTTGGGTAACAACACGAGGAGGAATAATTGGTGCGAAAAAGAAATATGCTATGATTGGAAAAGACAATAAGATAAAAATCAGGGGATTTGAAACAGTGAGAAGAGACTGGTGCAAATTGGCAAGAGAAGTTCAAAATAAAGTAATACGACTTATTCTTAAGGAAGGAAATGAGAAAAAAGCTCTAAAATATCTTAAAGGAGTTGCTAAAAAATTAAAAAATAGAGAAATAGATAAAAATGATTTAATCATAAAAACCATGCTTAAAAAACCGCTTTCAGAATATCGTGCAATCTCCCCTCATGTAATTGCAGCAAGAAAAATGCAAGAAAAAAATATCCCAATTAGTGGAGGAAATCTTATAACATATTATATTGCGGAAACGCGTGAAAGGAAAAAGTTGGTTCGTGAAAAAGTAAAACTTCCTGATGAAAAAGGAGAATATAATATAAAATATTATTTGGAAAGACAATTACTTCCAGCTGTTGAGAACATATTTAATATCTTTAAGATAGATACAAAAGAGATCATATCTGGAAAAAAACAAATGACATTAGGAGATTTTTAAATGAAAACAAAAGAAATACTTCACGAACTAAAACATCATCTTCCTTTTACTGCATTCGCAATAATAAGTGCAATAATATTAGTCATTCTTTTCCAGTATTTATTTCAAAAACAATTTTCAAAGAATTTATTTGAAATTTTTCATCCACTCCATGTTGTTGCTTCATCCATAGTAACTACAGGAATTTTTTATAAGTATAAACCAAAATTAATCTCTGCATTATTAATCGGAATCACTGGTTCAGTAATTCTCGGAAGCTTGAGTGATATAATCCTACCCTGGCTTGGAGGAAGTTTATTAGGTTTTGGGACTTCTTTCCATTTGTTATTGATTGAAAAACCTATTCTTATCTTATTCTCAGCATTACTCGGAAGTTCAATCGGAATATCTACAAAAATAACAAAGATGCCCCATTTTATACATGTGTTCTTATCTGTTTTCGCAAGTCTATTCTATCTATTAGCATTTAGTCAAATTTTCAATGTTTTTTATTTTGTCGCATCATTTTTCATTGTGCTCATAGCAGTAATAATTCCATGCTGTATAAGTGATATATTATTTCCCTTCTTTTTCCTTGGAGAAAAAATAAAGAAATGTAAATGCAAATGAAAATAATACTAGCATCTGGATATTTTGATCCAATTCACGTTGGACACATAGAATATCTCAAATTAGCAAAAGAACTAGGAGATAAATTAATAATTATATTAAATAACGATTATCAATGTAAACTAAAAAAAGGAAAATCATTTATGCCCCAATCAGAAAGAAAAATAATTTTAGAATCATTAAAGTTTGTTGATGAGGTTTTTGATTCAATAGATAGGGAACAACCAGTTATTAATTCAATAAAGGCTCTTGCAGAGAAATTTCCAGGGGAAGAAATAATCTTTGCTAAAGGGGGGGATAGATATTCTTATGAAATTCCAGAAGCAGAAGTCTGTAAGAAATTTGGAATAAAAATAGTGGATGGTTTAGGGAAGAAAATAAAATCTTCATCTGAATTAACAGATTTAAATGAAACACCCCGCCCTAAAGGGCGAGGTATCAATAAATAAAATGTTAAAACTAACAGACCCAAGGTTGAGAAGAAGTGATGTAGTGAGCAACAGCTTCAGTGGTTGTATTCCCGACGCTACGGAAGAACTTTCCAGGACTCCAGAAGTTTCCTTTTCTAAAATAGTTTCTAAGCCAGGGATGTTTTTTCAAAAGCTTAAA
>DAOWJD010000003.1 GCA_030640565.1 Nanobdellota archaeon | reverse complement strand
TTTATAAAACTTCAAAATGAAATAAATATTTATGGTTATGACCTTGTTACTGCTCTTAGAAATAGGTCGTTTAACAGCCCGAGCAGAAAACTTGCTGATGTGTTTAATGGACTGGCAACAACAATAACATCAGGAGGAAATCTTCCGGAATTCTTTGGAGAAAGATCTAAAACTCTTCTTTTTGAGCATAAATTAGAGATGGAAAAACAATTAAAGACTGCTGAAACACTCATGGACATATATATCAGCATTGTTATTGCTGCTCCTATGGTTTTAATGTTAGTGCTGATGATGATGAGAATAAGCGGTTTAGGGATTTCGTTAAGTCCTTCTATGATTAGTCTTGTGATGATACTTGCAGTTTCACTTGTCAATCTTTTTTTCCTGACATTCTTACATATAAAACAACCTAAAACCTAATATGAAATTTCAAAAAATACACTGGATCATGATTGGTCTCTCTATAGCTATTATTATATTCTCTTTTTTCTTATTTGGAACAAGATTTTTCTTTTTTGTCTTTGGAACTGGTATTTTGATTGGTGTTGCTCCTTTTGTATTCTCAATAATTAATGAAACAAGAATTTCTACTGAAAAAGAAGAAATGTTTTTAGAGTTCTCAAGAAATCTTGTTGAAAGTGTTAAAACAGGAACACCAATAAACAAAAGCATAATTAATGTAAAAGATAAACCCTATGGAGTTTTAAGTGAAAATATTAAAAAATTAGCTAATCAAATTTCTTTAGGAATTCCTTTAGCAAAGGCTCTTCAGACTTTTTCGCGTGATATTAAAAATAGAGCAATATCAAGAGCCTTGACATTAATAGGTCAAGCAGAAAAAAGCGGAGGAGAAATAGGAGGGATACTTGAATCTGTCACAGAAGCAATAAGCACTGTGGAAAAATTAAAAAAAGAAAGGAAAGCTGCCATATCAACTCTTGTGGTTCAAGGATACATTATATTCTTTGTTTTCATAGTTATAATTCTCGTACTTCAGTTTCAAATACTTCCTTTGCTTATTGATATGGCTCCTGATTTAGGAGGAGTTGCCGGAATAAGTGCAGGTGGTGGTGCTCCAATAACTCAAGAGGAAATATCTTCATCTTTTCTTTATCTTTTGTTAGCACAAGGATTTTTTAGTGGCCTGGCTATTGGAAAATTATCAGAAGGAAACATTAAGGCAGGAATTAGGCATTCTTTTGTTTTAATATTACTCTCATTTTTAATTGCAACAGGAGCAAATGTGCTCTTTGGAGGATGATATGAAAAGAAAAATGTCTCGTCTTGGAGTTGTATCTCATGTGGGAGTTGTGCTTTCATTTGTAATATTTGTTACTTTCATCATTTTTATTTATATAATAGTTAGACCAGCATTGGGAACAGGAAATAATCAGGGTCTACTTGATTATTTTAAAGAGGTATTAATAGAAAGGGCTTCGGCAGAGCTAACAAGTGTTTCTATATTAATTGATACAGTAAACCCCCAAACATGTGTGCAATTGCTTGGTTTTTTTGATAAAGTAGACATTGTGAATAGAACTATTGTAAGCAATAAGGATGGAAATGTTCTCGACGCTAAAATTTCAGGACAGGGTTTGTTTGTAGCAACACCTGGAAATGAAATATTTTTGAAAATTTATGGGTCAGAAGAATTTAACACTACAGAAACAGGAACAATGTCTGATTGTCAACCATTAAGTGAAGGATCAGAGTATACCTTTGGACTTATAAAATCTGAAAAAAATATTTTTGAAAAAAGAATAATTCAAATTATTGAAAGTTATAATAATAATTATGAAAGCTTAAAATTGGAATTAAATCTTGCTCAAGGAAATGAATTTAGACTTGATTTTATTTATGCCAATGGAACCCTTATTTCAACAGAAGAAAAAGAGGTTTTAGTAAATGTTTTTGTTGATGAATTTCCAATACAATACATAAGTAAAGATGCTGTCAGAGAATTCGGTTCTCTAAATGTAGGAATTTGGTGATGATGTTAATAAATTTAAAATGATAAGTAAAAAAAACAATAAAGGATGGATAAGAATTGCAGAGGCTTTTGCTGCGATTTTGATAGTGATTGGTGCTGCTATTATTGTTGTCGGAGGAGGGGTTCAAAGAGATGATATTTTTGAACAAGTCTATGATATTGAAATGTTTATTTTAAAAGAAATACAGTTAAACAATACTTTAAGGAATGAGATTCTTGAAACAAGTGAAACAATTGAATGGGATGAGTTTCCTCCATTTCCTACTGAAACAAAGAATAAGATAATTGCTAAAACACCAGAATTATTTGAATGTGTTGCAAAAATCTGTCCTCCAGAAAGCTCATGTTTGTTAGAGGGAGAATCTGAAATAAATGTTTATGTGCAATCAATTCTTATAACTTCAACACTTACTAAGTTTAATCCAAGACAATTGAAATTGTTTTGCTGGGAGAAATAAGATGGGGGGAAAACTAAATACAATAATTCAATCTCCAAAAGGTAAAAAAGAGATATTTCATCATTTTATACCCTCTTTAGCATTAGAGATAGCTTTAGAGGAAGGATTACCGTTAAAAAGAGAGAATTTTGGAAAAATTAAAACAAAACTACAAAAAAGTTTTGAGAAAAATAATTATATAAGATGGAACAAAGGCTATCCTTTTGATTACGATACTACAATCATAGAAAGGAATATTTTTGATTTAATCGAAAAACCAATTAAAAAAGAATTAAAACTTGATTTTAGTAAAGAAGGTGGTGTTTATACATATCTTGGTGGATTGAAATCAAAATCCAATAATTCTGTAGATATGTTGATAAATTTGGTTATTCTTGATTATTTAATAAGAAATAAAATTAAAAAAACAGAAAAAGAAAGAATAATTAAATTTTTAAAAAAAAGAAAAAAATACTTTAAAAAGAATGTTGAAAGTATCTCAAAATATTATTTATCAGAAGGTTATTTAATTTATCTTTTAAGTAAGGTGCATAAATCTCTTGGTATTAATGTAGAAGAATTGATTAAATTAAAAACTAAGAAAATAAAAAATAAAACTGATATAGGATTTTTAATCTTAGCCTCTTCTAAAATAAATAATGAACTGATAAGAAAATTTAAAAGAGCAGAGAAAAAACCACTACAGTTATTCCAACACTCTAGATTGAAATTAACATTTTCTTGTCCTTTTTTAGATGAAGTAGTGAGAAAATGTGCAGAGAATAAAATCAAAGGTGTTTATTTTAATAAAATTATAGCAAGGGTATATAGTGGAATCGGAGAAAAACTTTATAATTATCCAAAAAGCGCAAGAAACTTAATTAAATTACTTAAAAAATATAATTTAGAGCATGAACAACTTGTAGAACTAGGAGTAGGTACTGCTAATTTTTCAAAATATTTATTAAGAAAAAGATATAGGGTCTTAGGTATAGATATTTCAAAAGAAATGCTAGATATAGCTAAAAGAAAAACAAAGAATGTTTCTAAAGTGAAATATGTTCTACAAAATATAAAGGAATTAAATATAAAATCAACTAAGGCCATGTATTCCCATAATTTTATTGGTTTCAAGAATGGTATGATAGAAATTTGGGCGACAGATTTTGAAGATTCTCTTAAAATATTAAAATCTATATCTAATAATCTTCTAGAAAAAGGTTTCTTGTTTATAAATAAGAAACAGGATAAAGGAAAAAATAAAGAATTTAAATTATTTAACAAAAAAGTAATAGAAAATCATAAGTTAACAAACATATATGTTTATCAAGATAAAAAATTTATTATACGAAACAAATATATAAAGGTCATTATAAATAAACAAGATTTCAAAGAAATTATGCAAAAATTAGGATTAGAAATAATTGATGAGACTAATCAATGGATTGTTTTATTGAAAAAAGCAAAGGGATTTCAGAAATAATGGAAAAGAAATTTGAATTTTTAGAACACACTGCAGATATAAAGTTCAGAGCTTTTGGTAAAAACACCGACGAGGTTTTTGAAAATTCTGCTCTTGCTTTGTTTAATATACTATATAATAAAAAGATTAAAGAGAAAAAAAATTATAAAGTTAAGGTAAACGGAAAAGATTTTGAAAGTTTATTATATAATTTTTTAGAAGAGTTTTTAGTTTTGTTTGATAGCAAGAATTTTTTGCCAGGCAGAATAAAGAACTTAAAATTAAATGAGAAAGAATTTGAGATAGAAGCAGAAGTTGTAGGAGATGATATAAAAAATTATAATGCAGATGTTCATATAAAAGCAATAACTTATCATAATATGTTTGTAAAAAAAGATAAAGGCAGGTGGGTTAGTCAAGTGGTGGTGGATGTTTGATTAAAAAGAAAAGTTCCAGATAAACATAAGGTATTTAAACTTTAGATTCTTTACTTATGTATGAAATTTGATGAAAACTTAGCTGTTATTCATGCTTATTTGTGTGCTGATGGTTATGTAATAAAAAATCCAGAAACTCAAAAACACAAATATTATTGTATTGGACTTAGAAATACAAATATTATTTTATTAAAAGATTTTCAGGAAAGATTTAAAAAATATTTTGGTATCCAACCAAGATTATATGAAGGGGAAAGATGTGTTGTTCAAAAAAAAGAATTATATGAAAAATTTATTTCTAAGTTTGGTTCATTTTATTCTCGGGAATGGATGGTGCCTTTATTAAAGAGGGAATTTTATAAAAAATGGTTAAGAACATTTTTTGATTGTGAAGGATGGGTTACGTGTAAAAGTCATCAAAATAGGCATATTGGATTAGAGAGTGTTAATAAAAAAGGTTTAGAAAAAATTGGGAAAATATTAAAAAATCTTGGAATATCTTCAAAAATTAAAAAAAGGACTGATAGGGATATTTTTTCATTAAGGATTTATGGAAAAAAGAATTTAATAAAATTTGGAGAAAAGATTGGATTTTTGCACCCAAGTAAAAAAGAAAAATTAAAAGAAGCAGTTAATGATTATGTAAATTATTATTGGAAGTTTTCAAATAAGAAAAGTGAACTTAAAGAATTCATTAAAGAGATTATGTTAAAGAAAGCAAGAATAAGTGGGGGGAATAAAACGATTAGATTGTGCTCAAATAAAGAAAAAAATATTTTACAACTTAAATCATATTTAAAAAAAATTTATAATATTGAATCTAGGACAGGTAAAAGAAAAAATGGTGTTGGAACTATTTATTTTGAACTTTGTATAAATAAATATGAAGAAATAAAAAAAACTATAAAGAATAAATTATTGGATAATACTCAGGTAGAAAAATGGTTGAAATCAAAAAAATAGAAGAAAATCTTTGGAAAATAGAAAAACAGAAAAAAATGCAAGTACCTATTTTGATAATTGCATCTAAAAAAATACTTGAAGGAATAAAACGGGATGACACTATTAAACAGGCAATAAACATGGCATATTTACCAGGAGTTTTAAAGAACATTGTGGTGCTTCCTGACGCTCACCAAGGCTATGGAGCATGTATTGGTGGGGTAGCTGCATATGACTTAGAAAAAGGCGTAATTTCACCAGGAGAAATTGGCTATGATATTAATTGTGGGGTTGGATTATTAACAACAAATATTTCTAAAGAAGAATTTATGCCAAAAAGAGAAAAAATACTTCATAATCTAAAAAGAACCATTCCATCAGGGGTTGGTAGAGGAGGAAAAAGATATTCTAAAGAAACAATAAAAAAAGTTTTAGTTGACGGTGCAAAATGGGCTATTGATAATGGTTATGGTACTAAAGAAGATTTGGAAAGGATAGAGGAAAATGGAAGAATGAGTGGAGCAAACCCAGAGGATGTTTCAGAAAGAGCTATAGCTAGAGGCTTACCTCAACTAGGAACCTTGGGAGCTGGAAATCATTTTATTGATATTATGGTTATTGATGAAATTTATGATAAAGATACTGCAAAAGTTTTTGGCTTAGAAAAGGGAAAAATAGGAATAATGATTCATTGTGGTTCTCGTGGATTAGGGCATCAAGTAGCTTCTGATTATCTTAAATTAACAGAAGATAAATATGGCACTAAAGACTTGCCTGATAGAGAACTTGTTTATGCACCAATAAATAGCAATATTGGTCAAAAATATCTTTCAGCGATGAGGTGTTCTGCGAATTTCGCATTTTGTAATAGACAAATGATTATGCATGAGATAAGAAAAATATTAAAAGAAGATTTTCCAGATAAAAAATCTAGTTTAGTGTATGATGTTTGTCATAATATTGCAAAAATTGAAGAGCATATGATAGACAATAAAAAAAAGAATGTGTTAGTGGTGCGGAAAGGAGCAACACGGAGTTTTGGACCTGGCAGAAAAGAACTATCTGAAGTGTATAGAAAAGTTGGGCAGCCTGTTCTAATCCCTGGAAGTATGAGTACTAATTCTTTTGTTTTAGTAGGGAAAAAAGAAGCTGAAACGATTTCATTTTCATCAAGTGCTCATGGGGCTGGCAGAGCTCACAGCAGAAGTTGGACCCACAAAACCTTAAACCAAAAACAGGTAAAAGATATTCTTGCAAAAAAGAATATAATTCTTGAAGGAAGTTTTAAAGGGACAATGGAAGAATCTGAATTGTCATACAAAGATGTAGAAGAAGTAATAAAAGTTACTGAAAAAGCCAATTTAAGCAAAAAAGTAGCTAAATTAAAACCTATTGCAGTTATGATTGGGTAAGTTTTTAAAAATCATAAATAATTTTTATGTTTACTTTTTTAAATTAATCGGGTACGATTGAAAGAGTTGGGAATTCTGAATAACCAAAGTATTCATACGCTTTAATAACATCGCTAAATTTTTTTACTACTTCTTCAAGAATTTCTAATAGATGGTTTAAATTTTTAACAACTATTTCTGTTTCGAAATCAGCTCCACCAATTGAACGGTTTATTTGATAAAAATATTTGTGTTTTTGAATATATTGAAAAATCTCTTTATTTCTTGATATAGAATTTAACAAAAAATCAACCCTATATCCTTGATAACCTATTTTTGGAAGATTTAAATTGATTTTGTAGCCAACAATAATTTTTTTATTCTCAAGCTTTTTTATTCTTTTTCTAACTGCTTCAGAGGTGATTTTAAGTTTTTCTGAGATTTTTGTTAATGGAGTTCTTACATTACTTGCATAAACATTTATAATTTTTTCATCCATTTCATCAAAATCTATTGGTGAACTATTTCCGTAAATACGTTCGATAATTTTTACTGGCATGCTAAAATCAATAAAAAATCGTTTATTGAAATTATGCACTGGTGAATATATCGCAATTTTACTCTCTGCAATTTTATTTTTATATTTAGATAATATTTCATTCCATATCTTCTGAAAAGATTCGATATAATAATCTGATTTTACACCTATAAAAAATGCAAAATCCCATTTACCATGAAGAACTGTTGTAGCCCAAATATTTTCTTTTACTTTTATTTCATCATAAGATTGTTTCTTTTGTTCGTTAGTCATATTCTGCCAACGAAGATAAATTCGGAATGTGGAATAGCCTAGTTTTGACATATCCACTATTGCACTGCATCCAAGAAGAATCTTATCTTTCTCTAAACGATGTATTCTAAAATTGATTAACTCTTTTGATCGTTTTAGTTTTTTAGCTATTGAAACACAAGATTGTGATGAATCTAATTCAAGTTCATATAATATTTTCTTGTCAAGGATGTCTAGTCTCATAATTTTATCTATTGCAACCATTATATATAAATCTTTTGTTTTTAATAAAAATTTGAATCGGAAGATTTAAATATTACAATATACTACTAAATAGTAACAATTAAATTATGATGGAGGTATTAAAATGAAATTGAAACAAAAAATTGCACTCGGACTTGTAGGAATTAGTCTAATTACTACTGGAAGTTATTTTGGTGGTAAAACCTTGTATGAAACAGGCTATAAAAACGGAAATCAAGAAATGAGACAAAAAATGGTACAAAAATTGAGAACAGTAGGAAGTATAACTGTAGAAAACTGTGATCATCGCATGAATAACCTTAAAGATTTTATGTATTATTATAAGAGCTCAAAGGAAGAACAAGAAAGATTGCAAGTAATATATGACCATACGCTTGACAAAAGAAATGATGTGAGAGACCTAATCGATACTGTGTCAAATAAGAATATTAGTTATGGCAATCGTGACACCCCCTAGATTCACTTATATTGTATTAATTAATTTAGAACTAAAGATGGTGTTCTAATAGTAAACTATATAAACCGCAAAGTAGTAACACTTTTATGGCGAAAAGGCATAGTAAAAAAGTTAATTTTAAAAAAATAGTGGCAGGTGCTGCATTAGCTACATGCTTATCACCTTCACAAGCAGTTTATGCGTCTGATTCTTCTAAAAAAGAAAAAGCTCCATTATCAATTATATTAGGAGCAAGAAGAGGAATTGAGATCAATAAATCATTTGGAATAGAATTTGGTGTAAAATACAATAGATTTGCTTTGGTAGGAAACATTCCTATAAGTTCATACCCTAACATAAATTTACAGAATACTGAAGAAGAAATGTTTGGAAATGTTTATTTCCAAGGTAGAGAAGACCTTAAGGATTTCTCACCATCTATTGGAGCATCTTTTGAATATCATCAGCCTCTTGCAAAAGGAATATCTTGGGTTACTGGAATTGGCGGATATCTAGAGGGCCACACCAGAAAGATAGAAGAAAATTTAGTAAGGAGAACAGGTAGTGAAGAGTCTTTACTTGCCTCAAATACTAGCTCTGTTTTAGAAAAAAAATTTGTCTGGAATGTCTATGCCGGTCCTAGTTTCGAAATAATTAAAGGGTTAGAATTAAATCCAAATCTTGGTTATGAAATAAGTTCTAAAAAAAATGGATTAAAAAGAGGGATGTATGTCAATCTAAGAGCAATTTTATCTTTTTCTAGAAGGGGGAACAGATAATGAAAGCAATAAAAATTTTGTTTTTGGCTGTATTTTTAATTTTTCTAGTTAATACTGTAAGCGCTGTTGTTGTTTACGGAGAATGGAATGACAATCATGCACAATCAATTGAAATAGAGGACGGAGATTCAGTGGATTTCAGTGCTTTTTTCGGAACAATATCTCCTCCAATGACAATAAGCATAAAGTTGTATGATTCTGGTAATGATTTAATTCATACTTTTGAAGACAGAGTAGTTAATCAAAATAGTTTTGCCCAGATATATACTGTTAATCAGGGTATTTATTCTATGCCAGATGATTTTCAGGTAAGAATTCTTGGATCTGATGGCTTTGGAGATATGAGTACTATCCTTTATCTGGATGTTATTAATTATCCTCCTGTAATAAATTCTGATCCAGTTACAGAAGTTGATGAAGGTGAATCTTATAATTATCAGGTTGAAGCTACAGACCAGGATAATCACGCGCTAACCTACTCTCTTTCAGATGCTCCTGGATGGCTTTCAATAAATTCTGGTTCTGGTTTAATCACAGGAACAGCCCCTGAAGTTGATGAAGATACTGATTTTGATGTTGAAGTTGTTGTTTCAGATGAAATAGATACAGACACCCAACCATATACTCTTACAGTAATATGGATTCCAAATCCTTCTCTTTTGCAAACAGTTAATCTTAGTGATTATGTTAATGTTGAGTATTATGCAACTCTCTCAGAATTAGACAGCGCAGTATTAGAAGTTTATTATAAAGAGTTTGGTTCAGACAACTATGAGCTAATTATAACAAGAGATATCACTATTCCTTCATATACTGAAACTTTTAGCTATGAGATTCATGGAGCGACAAAAGGAGATTATCGCTTTATACTTGAAGCTGTTGGATATGATTTAAATGAGACAGATTATATTGATATTCCAGATTATGCTCCTGTGGTTGGTTCTATTCCTAATGAGAACTTTAATGAAGAAAGTTTAAAGGTAATAACACTTCCTGTTCCTACAGATATAAATCCTGAAGACAATCCTGTGGCTTATCTTTCTGCAAGTTCTAGCAAAATAAATGCCTCTGTTAATTCTGGCGGTCTTTTGACACTTGAAGGAAACAGAGATGAAACAGGAGATTATGAAGTAGAACTTGAATTTGGAGATTTTGAAGGAGAACAAGGAACCGCCATGCTTGAAGGATTTATTTATAATCTTGTTGATATGTCGGGTGTTTTAGAAAACAATGAAGATGATACTGAAATACAAGGAGTAATAAGGGTTTATTCAAGTGATTATCTTCCTTTAGAAATCAACCAAATATATGAAGGTACCTCTATCAATATCGGTTCAGGAAAAATTGAGACAACTTCTAATGGAATATTTAGTTTTCAAATAAATGAAAGAGCATCAGACTTAGAGGAAATTATTCTGCAGGCGAGAATTGGAACAGATGAAAACTATGAAGGTTATGTAAGAACAATTGAACTCGCTGGTGATGATCATTCAGGTGTCTTGGTTCGAGCTGTGCCTTATGCTCCTTATGAAGATGATCCTGTATTATTCAGACAGTTTATGACAGAACTAACAGGGGACAGACCAAACACAAGATTTGATTTTGACGGAGAATATCTTTCAGAATTTCCTGATTTTGAAAATTATACCGGTCTTATAGGAATTGAGATTCTTAGTGAAAATCCTTTTGGAGCAGAAAATGGAACATTCACAGAAGAGCATCAGAATACTATAAAAAACAAAATACTTGACTTAAATGATATTAGTGGAATTATTGGAAATTATAGTATAAATGAAGAGCAAGTATTTATTGTAAATGGGAGTGATGGACATTTTGATTTCTATGAATATCATGTTGATCCAAAAGTAAGAGTAGTTGCAGACCCTGGATGGATAATTGTTGTTCCTTATTTGAATATGTACTATAACGGACTTGCAGAACCTAGGAAAGCAGGAGGTATAATTGGTTATGGTGGAACAGTATACTTACGTCCTAAGTTTGGAGGAACCTATATTAATAATAGAACTATCTCTCATGAATTTGGGCACATATTTATTGGAGGGGATCTTCCTGTATCTGTATCTATGCCTTCTAATCAAAGTATTATGATAGCAGGAACACCTTTATCTATAACAGGTCCTGCAGACAAAAAAACAGGAAAACTTATTTATGAAGAAACATTCATGACATTTCCTCTTGCAAAATATCCTAGTGTAGATTATCTAGAAAATATTCTTGGACTTGGGTTTTATGGAGAAAGCCAGATAACTGGAACTCCTAATGAATATTATTTTGGACCTGAAGAAGATGACGAAGAGAATGATTTTACAGGAGAACAACAGAATTCAAATGACGATAATGTGATTGATTTTGATAATACTGGCTCTTTTAATGGTGTTAATGTAGACTTACCTTATGACGGAACAATATATCTTCAATCAAACGCTGACAAGAACAATATTATGAAATCCATATCAAATATCATAAGAGAGGTAATTTCATTTATAGGTGGAAAAATTAAGTCTGTTTTTGCTTCTTAGAATTTTTTTACAAAAGATATAGGATAAAAGAAGAATATTTATAAAATAGAACTTATTAATATATCTAGGTAAAAAAAGAGATGGGTAATAAAAAACTTATTTGGGTTATTATAGCTATTCTTGTTTTAATAGTTATTATAGTAGGAATTGTTTTAATTTTAGATAAAGAAGGAGAAGAACCAAATCCCATTGATGTTCAGTGCAGTTTTGCTTGTGAAAGTAACCAAAAAACAGCTTTTTGTGTTGTTGAAAGAAAGGTAACTAATGAATTAATAACTACATGTGATGAGCTTTCAAAAAATTCTTTATACACAGAATATAATGTTGAAACATGTCCTGCAATATCTTGTTTTGTTCAACAAGAATCAGACCAAACATGTGTAACAGGGTTAGGAGGAACATGGAAAACTGCTGATGCAAATGGGGAATGTGTTCAAAGTGGAATTAAAATAATAAGAAAATTGGTTTCATCTGATAATCCTCCAATACAAGGACAAGTTTGTTGCAGATAAAAATAAATAATAAAATTCAATTAAAAATGTCAAAAAAGATATTGATACTGCTGGGGTTTTTATTTTTAACAATAATATTACTTAACACTGTTTCTGCTGTTGATATGTGCTGGGTTGAAATGGGGGGCTCTGCTGATTGTGAGAATAATGAATATAAAGTTGTAATGAGCATTTCTGATTCTACAAATGCTCATGGAGCATTGGCAGATCAAGGAACTTTTGTTCCTGTTTTATGTTGTAATTTTGGAACAGGAGATACAACTTGTACAGATAATAATAAAATTATTGCTTTATCTTCTTCTACAAATGCTCATGCAGAAGCACCTGATTTAATCTCTCCAAATTATGCTACTGATGTTTGTTATGATAGTTTAAAAGATTGTAGTAGTGTTGATTCAGGATTTAGTTGTGGAATTGGTGAAATCGAAGTGGTTTACATATCTAATTTGATAAATGCCCATATTGAAGCTGTAGACAGCCAAAATTATGAGTCAAAAATTTGTTGTGTAATTGAATATCCTGAAATATGCGAGTTAACATCTGCAACATGGGAATCTGAAACAGTTGTTGAAGAAACAAATGTAGATGTAATAGTTAATGGAACAAGTTGCGATGGAGAAACTATTTCTTTTGAAGTTTTTAGAGGTTCTGATGCTTGTGATGGTGAAATTAGTGGATGCACAAATCCTGAGAATGTTGTTTTCGAGTCAGGAAGCACTAGTGTGTCTGGAATATGGACTGCAAATCCTTCTCATGATGATAAATATTCTTTTGTTGCAACAGTTGTTGCTAACCCAGATGAAACTGTGACAAGTAGTACGCCAGATCTTCTTGTTCTTGCTGAATGTCCTTATGATCCAGAACCTATTCTCTGTAAAGGTTATACTGATGAAGATGATTGTAATTCTAATTTTTGTAACATTAATCTTCAAGATAGTACTCCAACTACTGTAGATTGTGAAGACCCAACAATGAATTGTGGTTGTACATGGAATATTACAACAAGTGAATGTGCTTTTAGTTGGACAGTTGAGAGTGGTGGTTCTGAAGTAGGAACATGTGTTTACACGCAATTCACAGAAGATAATTGTGATGATGGATTTTTAACATTTGACTGGACAGCTTTATGGACATGGGATGACGGGTGTAATCCTACATGTCGAGAAGAGAATCAAGCCTTAGCAGATCAATGTAAAGAGGGACATAGGGACACTCCATGTCCTGCGCAGATTCCACTTCCCTTCTTTAATCTTTATAGCCTTGTTGCAACACTTATTATCATAGCAATGGTATACACAATAATAATCCTTTCAAAAAAGAAGAAATAGATGGTGAAAATTATGCCAAAAAATAAATATTTTAAGATGAAAGTAAATCGCCAAGATTCTGCTTATTCTAATGAATTTCATGATGCATTAAAAAAAAGAAATAATTTAATTGAAACTAAGTTTGGAGCGAATGAAATAATTGTGGCTGCTCCTCATAATGCTCCAAAGGGGGAAAATACAATTGCTAAAGGGAAAAGACCTGCTGATAATAATACTGCTTATGTAGCAAGAAATATTGCAGATCATTGCAGAGGCCAACTTATTGTAGCTACAAGAGCAAATAGAGATCCAAATAAATTAGAAGGAACTTATCTCAAACATACAATTGATACATCTCCTGAAATATTTGTAGAGATTCATGGTCATAAAGGAGGAAAGAAAAGACCTTTTGGTGTAGAAGTTAGTTGTGGTTCTAAAAATCTTTCATCATATTCTGAACATTTAGCTAAAAAGATAAAAAATCAATTGAAAAATATTAGTAGTAAAATCAAGAATCAAGAACCTGAAATTGCCTCTAAATTAAAAAAGTTGCGGGTTTCTGGCAATTATGATAGGATTACACTGACTGGTCAGGATTCAAAATCAATTAAAAATGCTAGATCTAAAGGTATAATTGCTTATCATATTGAATTAGGACCAGCAATGAGAATTTCTACGCAAGGTACAGAGAAAAGCATACCAAAGCTTGGAGTATATGTTTCACAAGCAATTAGTGCAGCTTTAGCAAAGACACATAAAAAGATTATTTGTAAAAAAAGTAATCGACTTGAAAATTTGGTCCCAGGAATTTTAGCTGTAGGAGGTCTGGTGGCTGGATTAGCTTTTTTATCATTTAATATTACAGGAAATGTTGTTAGTAATTTAAGTCAAAAAAATTCTAATATTGTTGGAGTGGTTTTGTTTGTTTTAGGGATTATGGCAAGTTTTTTTTATTTTAAAGGAAGGAAGTAAAATAAAACCAAATTCACAAACAAATTTATAAACTGGTTTTGTCTTTTTTAATAAAGAAAGATGTGGTGGAAATTATGGGGTTTTATTTGAAAAAGTATGTTAAAATGCTTGTAATGTTAGGTTTAATTGTATTTTCTATAGGTATTTTTGTATCATCGCTTGCTGGGAGTTATATGGTTGGGGAACCTAGCCATTCTATAGAAAAAATATATGGGCCTTTAGCTGATATTAATGGTTGGATAAATATTAGCTTTGATGAAAAATCTGCAAACTCTGTTTTCTCTTCTTTTTTTGACAATTCTCCTGGAAATTCAACAAGTCTTCAAGAGTTACTTGATAAAAATCCTGCTTATAAAGATTCATGCACCTGCATCCCGTTAGATTGTGGAAAAGACTATTCTGCAACCAATGGGGAAACCTCAAAGACTTTTATTTTAGATTCGGGAGATTCAGAAATTCTTGGTTTGAAAATTTCCAGTTCTCAGCCAATAGGATCAATCTCTTCTTTTTCTATGGGAATAAATAGTAATTCTACCTCTTCATCTGTTCCTCAGCTTGTTATAGATGTATTAGATAACAATGAAACTGATTGGAGAGCATATAAACCATATGAACAATATCAGACAGAAGATTATGGTTGTTTTGAAGAAGATGATTCAGAAGAATTAGCACAAATTACAACAACAGAATATTGCCAAGAAATTTCTATGCCTATTTTCCCCCAAGTTAAAATAGGGGCTAAGGTTCAAGAAATAACTGGAGGAAATGTTAATTTTACAATATCTATTCGTGATAAAATCACTGGAGACCGTAAATCTTGCATCCAGAATATATCTAGTTCTGGAAAAATAAGTTGTACTATTTCTAATTTAAAGACAACTCAGCCACGGGATTTTTTTGTGTGTATAAAAACAACAAGCTCAGCAGACATTGACAAATATGGGGTAAGGCATGAAGAAAATAATGTGTGCGGTTTTACAGATTTTTTTTATAATGCATATACTTATGATTTTGAAATTTTCGCTCAAGCATCATACTATGATGACGTAGGGAGTTTTATCTTAAATGATACAGAAATGGATAATTCTGGAAGCGATTTAGTGATAGAAGATGAAATTTTTAATTATATTATAGCAAAGTACGAGAGGGATTGTTCTAATGAGTGTATTATTCCTATTAAATTTGCATCTGGTGCAGATAATCAGGAAATAGTGGTCTCAGACATAAGCTTATCTTATATGGCAGGAATTTCTTCCTCTACAACAACTATTTATGAATTAACAGAAGATTTTGCAAAGATAAGTTCTGATTATCAAAGACTTTTCCTTGATAAAGCAGGATTTTCAGTGCCATCTAATCTTGATAATTATAGTCTTTCTTTAAAACTAGATGATGAAGAAATTTTTTCAGAAGACATAGAAGTTAAAGATGTACCTATAATAAAATCTTTAACACCTGTGGAAACAGCCACCACATTTCCTACTGAATTCGTAGTTGAAGTTGTTTCTCCCATAGATATAGAAGTGGTTGATTATTCTTGGGATTTTGGAGATGGCAGTACTGAAACAACCTCTATAAATAAAGGCATTCATATTTATTCTGTGATAGGTCTCTATGATTTACAGGTAACTGTAACAGACACAAGAGGATTTAGTTCTTCAAAAACATTTGAAATTAATGTAAGCTCTCCTAAAGATTTAATAAATACCACCTTAAATAAAATGGATATAAATCTCCGAAATCTAAGAATAGATATTCAAAACCAAGACACATTCTATCAAACAAGTCTTAATTCTGTCTTAAGAATAGAAAATATAAGTTCTGAATTGGAAAGACTTGAGCAGCAATTTAGTGTAGCAACAAATCACACTGAATATATTGCGATAGTTGGAGATCTTCTTGCTCTTAAAAAAAGGCTTCCTGAGAATATATTTAAAACAAAACAAGCGAATTCGTTTTCGTTCTTTCCTGAAAAAAGTTTTATTGATATGGATATTGTTCAGTCTATTGGTGGTGGAAATTATGATTCAAAAAAAATTGAAAATTACAGAGATGCTGTTTTTACATGGCAGCAAGAAAATGTTGATTTGATAATGGATTTTAATGAATTTTCTGGAGAGTATGATTCAGTGGTGGATTCTTTAGTTAATATTTTTGAAATAAGACTGACTGAAAAAAAAGATATAATCTATGATTATTACTTAATTATTCCAAAACTTCAAGGTATTGTTTTTGATAGAAACGTAGAAGAAAAAGGTGATTTTATTTATGTGAATTTAAAAGATGTTTCAAGAGTTAGTTTTTACACAACAGAAGATGTTGAGTTTAGTAACCTTCCTGCATTTATTGCGCCCCCAATTAACAAGCTTGTTGTGAGTGATACTTCAAGTCCTTCTGAAGAACCAGAAAGACGAAATATGATTGTCCTTATCTTAAGTTTGGTTTCTTTAGTAATTATAGGGATTATAGTTTATGTGATAATTTATCATTGGTATAAAAGAAGATATGAAAAGTATTTATTCAAAAACAGAAATGATCTTTATAATATTGTTACATATGTGGATAGCTCAAAAAAGAAGGGATTAGATAATAGAAAAATTATTCGAAGTCTTAGAAAATCTGGATGGGGCTCTGAACAGAGAAAATATGTTATGAAAAAATATAAAGGAAAAAGAACAGGGATGGCTAGAATTCCTATACGTTTAGCAAAAAAGATAAAAAAAGATAATCCCCATAAAGGATGGAAAAATGTGTCAAGAAAGTAATAATTATCAAATAATCACACAAAAATTTAATAAGCCTGTTTAATAAAATTTATTATGGTAGGAAAAGCATTTGGAAATTTTTTCAAGAAGATTTTCTTTAACATATTTGGGCAGAAAAAAGAGCTGAAGCTTGGATTTTATGGACCA
Source organism: Nanobdellota archaeon (assembly GCA_030640565.1). Lineage (GTDB taxonomy): Archaea > Nanobdellota > Nanobdellia > Pacearchaeales > GW2011-AR1 > ASMP01. Next base: position 21,500 of record DAOWJD010000003.1, on the reverse strand, counting down.
CCAAACGCAGGGAAGACAAGTTTAGCTAATAGGATATGTAAAGATTTTACAGATAAAGAGATAGGAAAGACGAGCAAGATACCTCATGAAACAAGAACTATCCAATTTAAAGAAAAAGTTGAAATAAGTTATAAGGGGAGAAAAATGACTTTTAAAATAATAGATACTCCTGGAATTGCCACAAAAATAGATTATGAAGATTTCTTAAAATTCAAACTAAAGAAAAAAGAGGCTAAAACCAGGGCTAAAGAAGCTACACAAGGAGTTATTGAATCAATAAAATGGCTAGATGATATGGATGTTGTTGTAATTGTTTTAGATGCTATCCAGAATCCTTACAATCAGGTCAATATTACTATTATAGGAAATCTTGTTGCAAGAAAGATTCCTGTTTTAATAGTTGCAAACAAAATTGATTTGAAAAGAGCTAATTTAAAAAAGGTTGAGGCAGCATTCCCTGAGTATGATGTTGTCGGGATAAGTGCAAAATACGGAAAAAACATCGAGGAGTTTTATGAATCAATCTTTAAACTTGCAAAGAAAGTCTAAATATTAAAAATTAAACATAAACATCCGCGAATTAAAATTCGCGTCGTAAGTAAAAGTTAAAAAGTATATTTTCCAATATATATCATAGAAAAGATGGTGAAAAAAAGGCTGGGGAAAATAAAAGGGTTTTCAATTCAATTCCTTCCTTATTCTGAAATAAGGGGTTTGGATAGTACTAAGAGGATTAAGAGGATATTGAATATAGTTTTAGGAAATAATATTTTGATAATTCAGGGAAAACTTGAGCCTGAAGAAGAAACCAGGCTTATAGAAGACACTATGGCTATGATGGGTCATGTTAAGAATTTTAAAGGTATAGAGCTTGCAGTAATTTCTGGCAATGGAGGCAAAAGCGGTGGATTTTTTGGCAGATTTAAGAGAAACCTAGCAAACAGCATTGCAGGAGAAGACATGGGTGCTGTAACAATTATCGGCCCTGCAACAATAATAAAAGAAATAAAAAGAAATCCGAAGAAGATTGAGCTGCTTCTTAAGGGATAATTTAGACTTTAACTTCTTTCCAGACAATTTCTCTTGTATTGAAAAACTTCTTTGTAAATTCAACTGCTTTTTCAACTGAAAAAGGTTTGCATGTATAAATATCTACGCTAAAGAAAGGAAAAGGTTTATCCCATGCATAAAAATGACATCCTGAAGAATCCCAGTGTATCCATCCTGCCCACCCGTATTTTTTAGATAGATGGGCTATTGGTTCTGTAAGAGTAGTCATTTCTAATTTATCAGATAATTTTGAAAGATATTCTTTGAGTTGTTTATCGTCTATTAAATTCAGTGCTTTTCCCTCTATTATAAGTCTTTGCCTGATTATTTTTGGAGCTAAATTTTTCCACATAATATATTGAAGAAATTATAATTAATAAATTTTTCTTACTGTAAAAATATTGGTTTATTGATGATTAATTAACTTTAATTGTTGGTTCTATAATTGGTTCCTCGATAGGTAAACTAATATCATCTGTTTCTAAAACATCCCTATCTCTTTCAATCTCTTTTGAATAATAAATTGGAGGTTGTTCGGAAGATAGATCAATAACGCTTATTTCATTTAAATCTATTAAAGAACTTGCTTTTACTTTTGCTTCTGAAATTGTGTATAAAACATCATCCATATATAATGATCTTTTAACAGCTGTTGGACTGTAATAATATCCTCTTTCGTCTTTGTCTCCTTTATGATCTATCTTACCTCTAAGTGTTATTTCTTCTGTATTTATTTTAAACACAAAAGCTCCTTGCCAGTATTCATATCTTTTCAAGTCTTCTTGATCTGTTGATTGCTCTGAATAGGAAATTGGTAGTACTAACAATTCTTTTTCCTTGTCAAACAAAAATGCTTTGTGATCATAAAGTGCATTTGAATCACTCCACTGCTTTTTAACTTCATATTTTGCTTTTTCTATAGGATTTGAAACATCTGAGACATCAAATAATGCTATTTTTACTCCTTGCACTCTTCCTGTTTCTGTTGCTTCTTTTCCAATTCCTATAATGTGGTTTTCATCATAAGGATGCAAGTAGCTAGAAAACCCTGTGACTTTTAAATAACCTAAAACTTCTGGTTTTTCTGGGTTTGATAAATCAATTACAAATAAAGGATCAACTTGTCTAAATGTTACCACATATGCTCTATCACCCATAAATCTTGTAGAGTAAATTCTCTCGCCTTTTGCCAAATCTTCAACACTTCCAATTATTTCTAAATCTTTATCTAAAACATATAAATGATTCAAACTTGAATCAGAGCTCCACATATTCCCGGTTGTTGTAGTTATCCTAAAATTCCCTTTGTGTTCATCCATTGAAAATTGATTCAAAATCCTTCCAGGAACTTCATTATTTGTAATGTAATCTATTTCTAATCCTTTGATTTCAATTTTGTGGACAACTGTTTTCTCTAATCTCTTTTGTAAAGTAAGAGCAAAATCATTTATTCTTTCTTGGAGTTTTCTGTCAAAATCTGATTTTTTCTTTCCTGTTAAAGAGTTTGAATAATCTTGGATTATTTCAGAAATCTCTTCTGATTTTTCGAGATATTGTTTATTTGAAGACATAATTTCTTTTACCTCACTTTTTAGGTCAGATGGAAGCAAAGGCAAAATTATTTCTTCAACAGCTTCTTCAAAATAGATTTGTTCACTTATTCTTTTTGTGTAAGTCAAATAAATATTATCTTCTGAAACATAAACTATAGAGCTTGTTCCTGTCAAGTAAGTTTGTGATTCATATTGATTATCTTCTAAATTAAAAGCTAAAATGTTTGTAAAAGCATAATTTGCATCTGAGGTTGGGAAGTAGGATATTTCAGATGGTGCTATTTCCTTTCTCAATCCATCAACAGAAACTCCGGGCAATACAACATCATCAAAATAAGTGTACTGGTTTGCGATTAAATACACATGGCTTCCAATCATTCTTGAAGTGACGTAGTTTCCATCAATTGAAAATTCGTTTTCAAGTTCTGGGTTTTCTCTGTCTGTTATGTCATAAATTAATGCAGCTGTTTCTGGTCTATTTTTGTATGAACTTACAAACAAGACTAATTTATCTTTATTAACAAACATTTCAGTGGGATAACCTTCAAGTTCTGTTTCTGAAAGTATTTCCATGTTTTCTGCAGGAAAAGCATCTACAATAAATAGTCTTTTTCCTGAAATTATATAAATGTATTTTCCGTCGTTCTTTACAATATCTGCTTCATCAACACCTTCTACCTGGATGTTTGTTGTTGAAAAATCATCTGCACTTGTTTTTGCTGGAGCTGTAGCAGATTCTTTTGTTCTTTCTCCAACAGAAGCTGAAAATCCTTCCATATTAGCTCCTCCAACACCTGCACTATAGATTCCACCTCCTTGATTTTCCTCTAAAAAGCTTTTCAATTCTCCTAATGAGGAAAATGTTTGAATATCGTTTGATTCTGTTTGTATGGGTTGATTTGAAAGAATAATTAATGCGATTAATGCTACTGCTACAATAATTACTGGAAGAACTGTTCTAAGCTCATTCATACTAGGTTTTCTTTTTGGAGAGATTACTATATGTCTGTTTGCTGGTTTGTATAAAATTATTTTTTTGCCTCTTTTGCTCCAATAGAATTTTTTTGCTTTTTCTATCAATCCTGATTCAAGAAGTTTTTTCAAGTTATATTCAACTGTATTAATTGGCATTTCCAAATCGTTTGCAATGTCTTCTTCTGATTTTTCTTTGTTCTCTGCCAAGTAATCTAGAATTTTTTTGCAAGTTTCACTTTTCAAAACCTCTGCAACTTTCTTTGATCTCTCGTCGTTAAGGTTCATCAAAATGAACTTTTTATCTTTTGTCATGCCAGACACAAGAGATAATTATTTATAAATGAAGCGAAGAGTTCAAAAGAGTTTGAAGTTATAATATAAATACAGATAAATTTATTAATCTAGAACTTTTTCTTTCATTATTAAAAATAAAAATAGTAATATCAAAAAATGCCCCATCAATGTGTGAGATGCTCAAGAATTATTTCTCCAGGCAGTAGAGAGTTGCTTGAAGGATGTGCAAATTGCAAAAGCCATTTTTTCTTTTATATCAGAGATAACCAGATGAAAGAGGTAAAGGAAAAGATTATTAATATTCCTGAAGATCAGAAAAAACAGGTTGAAAAAGATATAAGGGAGATGGTTGGAATCACTGATCAGCAAGCACCTGTTATTCTTGATATAGAATCAATAAGGGTTACTGGTGAAGGGAAATTTGAGCTTGATATTGTAAAGCTTTTCAGAAAAGACCAGCCCTTAATATACAAATTAGAAGAAGGAAAATATATAATTGATTTGGCTTCAACACTGAAAACAAATATAAAAGACCTGAAGGAAATCAGGGAGCCTGATGAGAAGACGTGAGGAAAATTATCTGAAGAAAATCATTCTCGAATGGCCATTTTCATCCTTTCCATTTCTTCTATATGGGCTTGGCATAATGCAACATGCAATCCATCTATCTTAATCCCTTCTTCTTTTATTTTAGCTAAAATCTCAGGATTAAAAGCGTCTATTTTGCTTTCTATTTCTCCTCTTGGAGTTCTAGCTAGTTCTCTTAAAATACCATGTTGGATAAGATAGCCTATTTTTTTTCTTCCTTCTCCTCCGATACGCAAAAAATGATCTTCTGGAGAAGTAGGATGATAATCAGCCATTAATTGTTCATCTTCATATAAAGGTTTCTCTGACATGTTGTCTTTAGATTTAAGTCTTATTTAAAGATTTATTCAATTAGAAATATATTTTATAGTTTTCTTTAAAGCTAGTTCCTGTTAAATCCCTTTGGGTAAGTGAGTATCAATATTAACTTAAGCCCCCTTATAGAAAAATTTATAAAGATGTAAGTACATGTAAGAACGTGAAAGATAAAAAACGCATGAAGAAATTACGTGAAAAAAGAATAAAATCTCTTCAGAAACAAATAGATAAACATGAAGAAAAAATTCAAAAAGAAAAAGAAGTATTTAAAGGTTACTGGAAAAAAGAAATAGCTGAAAAATTTTTAAAGCAAATTGAAGAAGATGAAGATTATCTGGAGGAAAAATAATGGAAGTTCAAATAAAAAAAGCAATTAAAGCAGGTAATTCCTCAGCAGTCATACTTCCAAGATCATGGCTTAATAAAGAAGTCAGAGTTGAACCAATAAAAAAAACTTCTGAAACTATTTTATTGGATGTTATCCCTATAATAAAAAAATACACTGATTTAAAGAATGTAATTGGGATTTATCTAACCGGAAGTCATGCAAGAGGAGAAGAAGATGAGAAAAGCGATATAGACATCTTAGTTATAACAGAGGACATTGATAAAAAGATGATTAAAGAGGGTATTTATAATGTGCTGATAATTTCCTTAGAGTTATTAAAACAAAAATTAAATCAAGATTTGTTTCCTGTCGGACAGATGATAAAAGAAGCTAAACCATTATTAAATTCTAATTATCTTAATTCAATAGAAGTTAAGGTAACAAAGAAAAACATAAACTGGTATCTTAAAACTACAGAAGATAAACTAAAGATAATCAAAGAAGTTCTAGAAAGAATGAAAAAAAAGAATAAAAAATACGTTAGTGATATTATTATTTACACTCTTATCTTGAGAATACGAACACTATATATAATTGCCAAACTAATAAAAAATGAAAATTATTCAAAAAAGGATTTTATAAAAATAATCAGAAATCTCTCTAAAGGAACAGATGCTTATGAAAGATATCTGGCTATAAAAAATGATTTAGGAGATAAAAAGAAAGTTAGCATAATTAAAGCTGAAAAGCTACATGATTATCTAAAGGATCAGTTAATAAAAATAAAAAAATTAGTTAATTGATTAGATGTAATTGGTGTTAAATCACTTTTAGGGAAAGCGAGTATCATTATATTTATAAAATATAATGTAACCTATTTTTTATTGGAGATAAAATGATAAAACAAACATTGATTGTTGCTGGGGGTTATGGTACAAGAATGTCTCCAGCCAACAATACAACTAGAAATAAATCATTAATAGAATATGCTGGACAATCTATGATTGGTCATTTAATTGATAGCTTAAAAGAGGGAGGAATAGAAAGATATGTTATTTCCAGTGGTTATCACAATAATAAAGAAATAAGAAGAATTGTTGAGAAGAAAAATATAGATGCTTTTGTGGTTCCTGTCGAAGGTGGTTTCAGAAAAATTCCATATTATCTTCAGGATTTATTAGATACCAGATTTATGCTAGTATGTGGTCACCAACCACTCTCAGCTGATTTTGTTCAAAAAATGTTGCAACAAGCAGAGACCCATAAATGTGTTATCACTGCATATGATAATTTAATCCACCCTTTCAATAAGAAAAGAAGATTGATATATGAAGGTGATTCTCAAAGTGTTAAATTAAGAGCTATTAATATGGAAGTAGAAGGTATTGACAAAGCTCATAAATATGTAAGAAATCCATATGTCATAGGAAAGAATATTGTTAGATTATCAAAAGAAGAAGATTTTCAATGGACATTTAGCCATTATGTATTTGAACATTGGCTTAGTGGTGGTTCTTTAGGTGTTGTTGAAGCATCAATGCCTCCTGAATTTGATTACGATGAAGAATTTGAGAGAACAAAATCATTTTTAAAATCCAGAGCTTTCAAGATTTAAAAGCACCCCCGCAATAAGCTTATAAATATTCTTATGTTATATTGGGTATGGTTAAGAACATTAATTCTATATTAAAAGAAGTTTTAGCAAGAGTAGAGCCAACTAAAGAAGAATCTAAACAAGTTAAAAATCTTTTAAAAGATTTTCTTGAAAAACTTGGGAAAAGAATAAAATCTGGGAAGATAAATGCAGAGGTTTTTGTCGGGGGGAGTTTTGCAAAATCCACTGTAATAAGAAAAGATTGTTATGATGTTGATGTTTTTATTAGATTTGACAAAAAACACAAGAACATCTCAGACCTGACAAAAAAAATCTTGAAAAATGTGAAAAATGTCTCTATAATCCATGGTTCTAGAGATTATTTTAAAATGAAGGTTTCTAAAGACTTTTTCTTTGAAGTAATTCCTGTAAGAAAAATAAAAAATCCTAGAAAAGCAGAAAATATCACAGATTTATCTTATTCTCATGTAAAATATATAAAAAGGAAAATCAAATCAGAAAAAATCCTCGACGACATTCGGCTTGCAAAAGCTTTTTGTTATGGAAACAATTGTTATGGGGCTGAATCATATGTAAATGGTTTCTCTGGATATGCTTTAGAACTTTTGATTTATTATTATGGTGGTTTTTTAAAATTTCTAAGAGCTATGACAAAAATCAAAGAGCAAAAAGTTATAGATATTGAAAAACATCACAAAAGCAGGAAACGAATTTTAATGGATATTAATGCTGCAAAAATCCAATCTCCAATTGTTCTTATTGATCCAACATATAAACAGAGAAATGCGTTAGCAGCGCTTTCTGATGAAACATTTCGCGCATTTCAGAAAGCTTGTAAGAAGTTTCTAAAAAATCCAACGATAAAGGCATTTGAAATAGAAAAAATTGATTTTGAAAAAGCAAGGAGAAATGCTAAAAAAAAGAATTATGAGTTTATCTTGCTGGAAGCAAGGACTAAAAAACAAGAAGGAGATATTGCTGGAAGCAAATTATTGAAATTCCATAGACATCTTGGAAAAGAAATTGAAAAATATTTTGAAATAAAATCCAAGGGATTTGAATATAATGGAAAGAAATCTGCAAAATATTTCTTTACTGTTAAAAAGAAACCTGAACTCTTAATTAGAGGTCCTTTAACATCTCAAAAAGAGCATGTGAAAAAATTTAAGAAGAAATACAAAAAAGTTTTCACAAAAAAACACAAGATTTACGCAAAACAAAAACTTAACTTTACTTTAAAGAAATTTTTGAATGACTGGAAAAAGAAACATGCGCAAAAGATTAAAGATATGGCTATTTCTGGGTTGCAGGTTTTTTAGTTAAATCATAACTCACATTAATTCCACCATAAAATCCGCTCTTTACTTCATCTGACAATGAATGTAGATAGTTTAAGTAAGGAGTAATATTTGCCTTATTTAATAATTGTATTGGAACACTAATTCCTGTTTCTAAATGACTAAAACCAGTTTTATCTCTTCCAGCTTTGTTATTATGTCCTACTTTTTGGGATAATGAAATCCCTATCTTCTCTCCAATTGGAAAAGCATGAGAAACAGAGCCTTCTATGTATTCTCCACCCCCAAACCTGAATAATCTATTATATGTAACAGAAGGGTTTAATGGGACATCTGCGGACAAACCCCCATATAAAATTGATGCATAATCCCATCCTTCTCCAAGATTAAAATTAAAAAAAACATAACCTAAATATGCATTTAATTTATCTAATATTGGTTGAGAAAAACTTACCCCCATATCTATATCAAACAATCTTCCTTTTTTAATGTCATAATTTCCTACTAAAGATGCGCCAAATTTTCCTCTACTAACATTTACTGATTGTGAATATGCAGGACTTTCTAAAAAAGGCATTCCCCAAAATTTTAATTTGTTTGTAAGATTTCCTGCTAAACTAATATTTGTTTTTATTTTTGGATCTTCCTGAGGTTGAGCTAAAACATTTTTCATAGGAGATAAGCTAGTTAATATTATTGTTCCTGCAAATAAAATATTTCTTAATATTTTTTTCATTTTAGCTTATCTACTTTTTTCTCCAACTGCCTTATCAAAAAGAACTGCAAAGGCCTGAGCAAAAAACTCAGAATTAATCCAAACAGCAACATCTTCTTGATTTTTGTCCTTTGAAATATAAAAGAGGATTTCTTTTCTGTCAATTATAAAGAATTTTGCATCAACATCTATCTTTTTTATTTTAATCTCAAGGATGCCACTTATCTTTTTAATCATGTTTTCGTTTCCAGACAATGCAATTTTTACTTTTATATTTCCTTTGTTAAGATTTTTAATAGTTTGCTGGAAAAGTTTTAATTTAGAACTTACATCTTCCGCATTTGTACAAATTATTACTTCTTTAGTAGCGTTTTGGAGAATTTCTCTTAAGTAATTTGATATATTAGATCTTCCCTTAAGGGCTGCAGAATAATCTTCTTTTTTAATTGGGTTTAATCCTTCTTTGTAAAGTTTTTCAAGTTTTGAAAATTCTTCTGTTTCTTTTAAATTTACAAGGCTTATTATTTTTTCTTCTGCACCACTTCTTACATTGTTTTTCATTTTTTCAATAATTAAATGAGGTTTAATTCCAATATATTTAACTGGTTTTCCCAGTTTTATGATTGCAAATCCTTTTTTCTCAAGGCCTTCAAGAACATCATAGGTTCTTGATCTTGGAACTCTAGAAATCTCTGCAATTTCTCCTGCAGAAGCTATTCCTTTTCCAAGCAAAGCTAACCAAACTTTTGTTTCATAAACATTAAGATTAAAATAATCTTTTATTTTGTTGATTAATTCTTGTTTTACTAACATTTTATTTTCCTCCCTTGTTTTCCAACATCTTCCAAAAGAAAAATTTCTTCTATCTGAGATCTTGATAATGTCCTATCTGGAATCTTATTAAAAAATATCTTAATATTTTCCCGGGATTTTTCTAGGGGCCACTTCTTATATTCTTTAAAATCAGTAACATAAATAAATTCTGATCCTACTTCAGTAATTATTCCTCCATAAACATTGGATCTGGGTGTTCTAATAACAACTTCTTTCTCACGATATTGTTCTAAGATTTCTAAATCTACGGCTCGTGCTTTATCTAACATCAATTGTAGTTTTGTATCCATAAAAATCCATATAGTTTAGGCTTTATAAATCTTACTATGTGTTACTTTCTTGGAGTGGGAACATTATGGAAAGGTTTATAAATAAGTAGTTTGTTGAAAGGATATGGAAAACGAAACATTACTAAAGAAAGTTAGAGACTCAAAGGTTCACGGGCCTTTTAGGATAGATTCTAAACAATCAGGATTTGGGCACTCTAGTCCTTTATTCTTAAAAAGATGGAGACAAGACACCTCGTTATCAGATGAATCTTTTTTACAATCACCCAAAGATGTTGCGAATTATCTTGAACAATATTATTTGGGAAAAACTGAATATGGATATGCTTGGGAATTTGTTGGTGAAAGAAAAAGATTAAGAGATGAAAAAGTATTGAAAATTCAAAGTATTCCTCATCCTGCTAGTACGGCTGCAAGACGTAATTTACCTGATAGCTACACTTGGTTAAGAGTTAGACCTTCATTCTGATTATAAAACTAAAAAAGCAGATAACTAAGAGCTATCCCAATAAGAATTCCTCCTGTGATGAAAGGCATTGCAGGGTAAAACTTCTTTTTCTCTGAGAAAAAGAAAAGATATCCCAGACCAAGAGTTGCTCCTAATATTACTAAAATTGCGGAAGCAAGGCCAAGAGTTTTAAGCATAACTCCTGCAGTAATTATTGGGAAGATAATATCTCCTCCTCCGAGAATTGCAATATTCATCTTAATTTTTTTCTTTTTTAACTCTGTTTTCTTCAGAGTTTTCTTCCATTTCTTTATTCTTTTTCTTGTATGTTTAGATAAATAAGGAACAAAAAATCCTGAGAAAACTTTTAACTTGTTAATTTGATATTTTGCCATTTTCTGCATAATACCTGAGTGCCAGACAGCCCACATATCATAAATTGAAATAATAACAAGCAAACCTATAACTGTGTAAACATTTAGGAGAGGGACAAAAACAGCTGCAATTCCAGGGTAAATTAAAAGTTCTGTAAAATTGTGGACAAGAAAGTTTCTTTTAAAGATTTTTATAATTGCAAGTGGAAGAGCTATTAATATTGCTATTAAAGGTAATCCAAAAATAAGCTTATCAAAATTTCTTGTTATAGAAAAAATAGTTATTGAAAGTGCAATAGTTACTACAACAAAAAACCAGAGTTTTAAAATAACTGCTATCTTAAACTTTGCCATGAAGAAGAATAAACAAATTGCAATTACAAAAGCAATAATTATGAATCCGAAAAGAATCGAATAATCAGACTGTTTTTCAATTTCAGGTGTTTCTAATCCAAAAGGTAATTCGTTTTCCTCAGAAAAATAATGATCAACTACATAAATCCCAATAAATTGGGTTATAACAAACATTATCAAAATAATAGCTGTTATCTTTAGATTGTGTTTCATTTTGTGAACTCCACGCACTCCTTCCTCATAAAATTTTTAATTAAAAAAGTGGTTCTAGGTTTTTGTCTTTTTAATATCTCTTCACAGCTTATGAAAAATTTAAAATTTTTTCCTTGTTTTTTCATTTTCTTTTCCAAATCTTTTACATTAGCACCATAAACAATCCCCTTCATTTTAGCCCACACTGCGGCTCCAGTACACATACAACATGGTTCATTAGTCGTATATAAAATACAATCAGACATACCCCTAGATTTTAGTTTTTTACAAGCTAATCTCATTGCGACTATCTCTGCATGTGAACTAGGATCTATATCTCTGAAAATTTTATTCCCACTTTTTGTTATGATCTTATCATTTCTAACAATAACAGCCCCAATCCTTTGTTCTCCATATTTTTTGAAATCCTTTTTTGCAATATCAATTGCTTCCTTCATAAATTTTTTCTTTGGTTTATAGCCAATTTTCATCTTCACCCCTATCTAAGTCTTATAGTTTCCAATATTCTTGGCATACTTGTTTCAACGCGATTAAGTTTGTAAAGTGCAGAGGCAAGATCAAGGCATTTAGAAACTTCTCCGTGATTTACTATTATTCTTTTCGGTTTAGGCCTCATATTATTAAAGAACGACATTATCTCATTTCTTCCTGCATGGGCACTTAGTCCTGGAATTGTATGAACTTCGAGATTTATTTTAACAATTTCCTCTCTTCCATCAACATTCATTTTTGTTTCACTGATTCCTTCCTGAACCTGCCTTCCTAAAGAGCCAACTCCTTGATAACAGACAAAGACTATGGAGTTTTTCTTATTTTCTGCAAACTCTTTTAAATATTCAACAGAAGCCCCCCCAACAAGCATACCAGATGTTGCAAGAACAACACATGGTTCTCCTTCTATAACTTTTCTCCTTTCTTGGTGAGAACCAACCCTTGAGAATGTGTCTAAAATAAAAGGATTCTGGTCCTGAAAAATAGAAGCACGAACTTTGTTACTTAAAAAATCAGGGTATGCTGTATGAATTGCATTAATATCCCATATCATGCCGTCTATGTAAACAGGAATTTTCTTTAGTTTTCCTGATTCTATTGCATCTTGAATAATGAGCATGGTTTCCTGTGCTCTCCCAAGCCCAAGTTCTGGAATCAAAACTTTTCCACCTCTTTCAATTGTTTTATTTATTATTTCAATCATCTTTTCTTCTGATTCTATTCTTGGAGGTAGAATATCTGACTTTGCTCCATATGTTGCTTCTGTAAGAACAGATTCTATTCTTGGAAAACTGTTTATCGCAGGATCAAGAAGTCTTGTTCTTGCATATTTATAATCACCTGTGTAAAGAAAATTATGCAAACCATTTCCAATATTAAAATGAACCATTGCGCTGCCAAGAGCATGCCCTGCGGTATAAAGAGTTATTCTTATGTCAGGAGTTATATCTGTAACTTCATTGAAATTTAAGCAGATGGAATGTTTGACCATTTCTTTAATATCTTTTGAACTAAACAAAGGTGCTACTGCTTGTTTGTATGCAACACCTATAAAATCCAGGGCAAGAAGAGATGTAAGGTCCATTGTTGGAGGGGTCATATAAGTTGGTCCTTTAAATCCCATTTTATAAAGATAAGGTAAAAGTCCTGCGTGGTCAAGATGTGCATGACTTATTATAACTGCATCAAGTTCTCTTATATCAAATTCAGGAATGTCAAAATAAGGGAATCTGTCTTTTCCATGGCTTGCTACATCAATTCCGCAATCGATTAAAACTTTTGAATTTGGTGTCTGAAGAAGTAAACAGCTTCTTCCAACTTGCCTTGCTCCTCCTAAGAAAGTTAATCTAACCCATTCTTCAACTTTTTCAGGATTCCACTCTTTGTAAATTTTCTTTCCTATCTCATTAAAAAATTTTCTTCTGTAATTGTTGTTTGCATAAAGAACTTCTCTTATACTTTCTGTTATCTTGCTTTTTATTGCAGGGGTTCTCTGAACCTGGGGTGTCCATAAAGTAGTTCTTTTAATCTCATTAAGGATAGAGCCTTGTTTTCCTATAACCATTCCTGGTTTTTTTGCTTCAATTATAACAATGCTTCTATGAAAATCAAAAATTATATTTGTTATTTCAGCTTCTTGAGGAACAATTTTTTTTTATCTCTTCATGGGTTTTTTCCTGCTCTGGCAAAATTTTTTGATCTGCTCTTAATTCTATTCTTTTTTTTAACTCATTAACTATTTCTTTAATTTTACCTTCACCTTCTCTGAAAAACTTCTCATTATCTGTATAAAGAACTATATTTGCTCCTTCAAAATTTGCTTCTGTAATGTTGCTATGCAACTTATCTGTTATGTGCTTAAGAATGTTCATTTTAACAAAAATATTTATTGAAAATGATTAAATTATTTGATTGACACTTCTTTTTTATTGTTTTTTTGATTCTTTGTATTCTGCAATTATTTCCTGCTCAACTACTTTTTTAATACCATCTTTTGTGATTGTAAATACATCAATTCCATATCCAGAACCTACATCTCTTTGTGTTGAAGATTTTAAAGCTTCTTTTGCAAGTTCAATTCCTTCTTTAATACCAATATCTTTTTTGTATTGCCTTTCAAGAAGACCAAGAACATAAGGCATTCCACTTCCAGTACATTCATAATCATTAATTTCTATTATAGCACCATCTGCCCCAATTCTAAATAATTCAGTAGAACCATCTTCATTAAAACCTCCCACAAAAGTAGAAACTATACTGGGTATCATAGAAGGTTGTCTCACTTGGGAAAAAGTTATCGAACCAGTAAGATTTGCGGATTGTTTAACACTTGGTCTTGTTTTTGATCTTAATTCTTTTAATTTTAATTCTGCTGCAATTAATTTGCTTAATCTTTGAGCATCTGAAACTTGTCCTGCCCAAGAAACTAAAAGATAATCATTAATTTTATTAGTTTTAGAAAAATCCTTCCTTGATACCATCATTTCTCCTAATGTAATTTGCCTATCACTAGCCATCACAATTCCGTCTTTGCAAACTATTCCTAAAATAGTTGTTCCTGTTTTCAAAATTGAATCTTTTAATTCCTGGTCCATTTTTATTTGTTTTTTATTATCTCTAATTTATTATATCCCAATTTAATTTCTTTAGAACCAACCCGATAAATTTTAGAGATAATCTTATTTTATAAAGTTTTCGGCGAAAGTATTTTAAGGGGTGTTTTCTAAAAATACTTATGAATCAATTAAAGAGCTTTCTAGATAAGCAGAATAAAGAGATAAAAAAGATTTCTATAGAAACAGCTTTATCTTATTGGGACGCTCTAATCTCTGGGAAAAAAGAAGCTTATCAAAATTATGAAAAAAAAGCTATAGAATTAGAGAAATATTTTACAAATAAAGAGGATTTTAAAAAAATTAAATCGTTTTTAGAAATTGTTAAAGATCCTCTAGAGAAAAGACAATTAGAACTTCTTTATCTAGGATATTTATCAGGTCAAGGAGATTTCAAGCTAATAGAAGAGATAACAAAAAAGTCTGCTTTGATAGAACAAAAATTTAATACTTTTAGAGCAAATCTAGATGGGAAAGAATTAACAGATAATGAAATAAAAGAGATTTTAAAGAATGAGAAAAATTCTGAAAAACTTAAGAAAACCTGGGAAGCAAGTAAAAAACAAGGGGAAATTATTGAAAAAGAAGTGATTGAATTAGTGAGATTAAGAAACAAGCTTGCGAAAAGTTTGGGATTTGAAAACTATTATGTAATGGCTCTTGAACTGAATGAACAAAAAGAAGAAGAAATTGAAAAAATATTTTTAGAACTTGAAAAATCTACTCAAGAATCGTTCAAAGTCCTTAAAAATGAATTAGATGATGTTTTCTCTAAAAGATATGGTATAGAGAAAGAAGAACTTAAACCATGGCATTATCATAACTTGTTTTTTCAGGAAGGGCCTGAAATTTTTGACATTGATTTAGATAAGATTTATAATAAAGATATTTTAGAAATTACTAAAAAATTTTATCAGGAATTAAATTTAGAAATTAAAGATATTTTAGAAAGAAGTGATCTCTATGAAAAACCTGGCAAATATCAACATGCATGTTGTATAGATATTGATCATGATGGGGATGTGAGAATTATTGAAAATATAAAAAATAATGAATCCTGGATGGAAACAACCTTGCATGAATTGGGTCATGCTGTATATGATAAATATTGTGATAAAGCTCTTCCTTTTTTGTTAAGAGAATGCGTACACATTTTTGTAACAGAGGCGATAGCCCTTTTATTTGGAAGAAATTCTAAGAATAAGACTTTTATAAAAAGATATGGAAATCTTGAAAGTGAAGATGTTGAAAAGATTGAAAAGGAAATAAGAAAACAATTAAAATTAGATGAATTGGTTTTCTTGAAATGGTCTCAAGTGGTATTTTATTTTGAGCGGGAATTGTATAAAAATCCTGAGCAAGATTTGAATACACTTTGGTGGTCTTTAGTGAAAAAATATCAATTGATTGATTTTTCCAGAGATAAACCAGATTGGGCTTCTAAAATACATCTTACCTGTTCTCCTGTTTATTATCATAATTATCTTTTAGGAAAGATTCTTGCATCACAGATAAATCATCATATTTCTAAAGATATCTTAAAACAAGATTCTGAAAATCCGGATTATTCTAACTCAAAAATAGGAGATTATTTGAAAGAAAAGATTTTTATGCCTGGAAAAAAATATCGGTGGGATAAACTTATTGAAAAAGCTCTTGGAGAACCTTTAAATGTTAAATATTTTATAGAGGATTTCTGTAATTAAGAAGGGTTGGTAAAGTTTTCAGAGGCCACTTTTGAAACCCCATGCTCTTTTTTGAATCTCATTACATTTTCCACAAACCCTTCAATTTTCTGCTCATGGCTTACAATTATAAGCTGTCTTGCATTAAGTTGCCTTAAAACATCCCTCATTTTATCAAGTTGTTGCTCTGAAAATCCATCTGTTGGCTCGTCAAGAATTACTATATCACGTGTTTTTATTTTACTTAAAAGAGAATTCACAACTTGATTTAACGATAAACGATAAGCAAGAGCTATTGCTGTTCTTTCTCCTCCTGAAAGATGAGGGTAATCTATTTCATAATCCTGGTATTCTATTATTGGAGTAAAATTATCATCAAGTTCTACCTCGAAAACATCTGACACAAGCATAGAAAACCATCTTGCAAAAAGTTTTGAAAATTCTGTTTTAAGTTTAATCATCACATTTCTTTCAATAAAAGAAATAAGGGAAGAGAAATTTTTTGAAAGCCATGTCTCAAGCTTTGTAATATAATTAAGTTGCTCCCTGATTTCTTCTGTCTTTTTTATTCTTTCTTTAAACTCCTCCACTTGTTCTGAAAAAACTTCGATTTCCTTTTTAAGTTCTGCAACTTTTATTTCTGCTATTCTCTCTTGTTTCAAAGCTTCATCAAGCTCTTCCTGTTTCTTTTCAAAAATATTTTCAAATTTTGTTAACTCAAAAACAAATTTGCTTAGAGTTTCTATATGTTGATTTAAGATTTCTGTATCTTTTTGAATTAATTCGTTTAATTTTTTAATCTCTTCAAGTCTTTTCTTTTTCTCTTCCACATCTTGTAATCTTACTTTCAATATGCTTAATTTCTGAAGCTGTTCTTCTTTTAAAGAGATATTTTCTTCAACACTCATACGGGTTTTAAGGATTTTTTTCTTTTCAAAAGTGAATTCTTCTATTTTTTTAAGATTTCCAGAAATATTTGATTCTAATTTATTAACCACATTGCTCTTATATACAGGTTCAACGTTTTGCAAGCACGTGGGGCAGATTTCAATCTGAATTATTCTTTTCTTTAAAGCATTGTTTTCCTGGTTTTGTATGTTAAGAGAATTTATCTGTGATGTTATTCTAAGATCTTCTTCATTTAACGTTTCTTTTTCTTTTTTATTTGAAATTATCTGTTGCTCTAGTTCTTTGAATTTTTCCTCATTAAATTCTATTTTCGATAGTTCATTTATTTGGTCTTCAATTTGTGTTATAATTTTTAAATTGCCTGCGAAATTTTCTTTTTTATTTGAAATTATTATTTTAGTTTTTTCAATTTCTTGTTGCAACTCTTTTCTTTCTTCTATTTTTTTAGAAATTTCTTCTTTCTCTTCCTGAATTCTTTTTCCTGTTTCTGTTTTAAGAAAAAGTTCTTTTTCGATTGAGGTTAGATTGTAATGTTTTGCCTCAAGTTCATCTTCTTTTGAAGCTAAATTTGCCTTATCTTGTTCTAAATTTTCTATCATCCATTCTTTAAGTCTTTTTTCTTCTCTTAATTTTGAAGCAAGTATTGATATGTTCTCGAGGATTTTTTTATATTTGTCTATACCAAAAACATGCCTTAATGTATTAATCCTTGTATCAGGATCTTGTAGAATTATTTGTTTCATTTCTTCTTGTGGTGTGTAAACAGTAAATTTGTAAAGAATATTTTGTTTTTTAGAAAATTCTTTGGGGTAATTAAGAATTTTAAGGACCTTGTCTTTTAATTCTGTAACAGAAAATTCGCGTTTTTCTCCATCAATGCTTATTGCACAATAATTTTGTGAAATAGTTTTTCCTCTTTTAAGAGTTCTCTCAACAAGTATTTTTTTTTCATCAACTTCAAATTCAAGAATTACTCCTCCTTCTTTTTCTCCATTTCTTAATAAAGAACTCCCTCTCTGTCCTGGCTGCAAACCAAACAAAGCAAACTCAATCCCAAGAAGCACAGATGTTTTACCACAGCCAATATTTCCTGATAATAAAATAGAACCTTCTGGGAATGTTATCTCTTCATTTTTGTAACTTCTTATGTTATTCAGAATGATTTTATTCAATATCATTTTAAGGGCAGAATTTCTTTAAATTCATCTGAAAGTCTTCCTGTAAAACTTTCTACGGTTTCTCCTTCTTGTTTCTCTGTTGAAAGAGTATTCATTAATTGGAAAATATACTTATTAAAATCAGAAGGATTTTGTTCTTTGTAGGTCTTTATTGTTTCACCTTCTATATTTTCTGTCTCTTCTATTTCAAATTCAAGCTCTGCTTCTTTTGTTTTTAATTCATGGGTGTTTCTTAGTAAAAAATATGCATTTTTTCTTTTTGCTGCTTCTTCTATTTGTGAAAATTTTATATCTGAGTTTTTTCCAGTTTCAAGAATTCCCCTTAACCTAAGAAGAACTATTTTATCCTCCAGGTCTTTTTTTTCAAGTTCAGAAATTATTTTTTCTGTCGCAAGCAGAGCATTTTTTATCTCTATATCGAATAAAACAACTTCTTTTATTTTTAACTCAATTTTTTTAAATTGGTTTTCTGCATTTAATTCTGTATCAATAATGCAAAATCTCCCGTATTTTAAATCTTCAAGCTCTTGGAAATTGTTTGGAAATATTGGTCCTGGATAAACAAAATTTTCATATTGGAAATCTATGTGGAGATGCCCTAAAGCATAATAATCTGCAAACGGTATTTTTGATATTTCCAAGGCATCTACAGGCAAATCTCCTTTTGCCTTATCAATCATTGTATGCATCATGAATATTTTAAACAATCCTGGAGATTCGTTAAACTCTGCTCTTCTTAAATCATTTATTTCAAGGCTGGAGGTTTTTCCAGGATATCCATAAATTGCAACACCCTTGTAAATTGTTGGATTTAAAATTATTTTTCCTTCTTTTTCTTCATAATCCACCACATTTTTACAAAATCCTGCTTTTTCAAGAACATCAAGAAAAGTCTTCCCAGAAACAGAATAATCATGGGAGCCTGCAATGATAAAGCAAGGAATTTCAGAATCTTTAAGTTTTTTAAATTCAGCAAAGGTTTCTTTAAGAACATCTATTGGAGGGAATGCAGAATCAAATAAATCTCCTGCAATCAAAACAAAATCTACTTTCTCATTTATCCATATTTCTACAGCTTTCTTAAATGATTGAAGATTTAAATCTTGTAGGGGTTGTTGTTTCCATCCACCTAAATGGACATCAGCTGTATGTGCAAATTTCACCATTTTATATTTTACAAGTTTAAAAGTATAGAAGAAGTATATAAAAATAGTTGTGGTTTAAATCAATTATTTTTATGCTAGTTGAGGGTTTTAGTAGTTCACTCCAACACGCCGAAAGCATAGTTTTCTCTGAAAGAACCAGAATTATAATCCATGGCAAGTCTGTTATGTTTAGTCTCACAAATAAAAGCTACTCTTTGTTTAGGATCTTCTCCTTCTCGAATATTATATCCATAAATTTTTGGCGGATTCTTAAACTCAGTAGAAACTTCTCCAAGTTCTTCAGCTCCCCTAAGACCATGGTTTGCAATTACAAGACCATCTCTTGCTAATGAGTCTGGTGTGTGTGTTCCAAATTTATAAGTTCCTTTTGGAGCAAATATTGCTTTCCCCCTTTCGCCAAAACTTCTTCCTCCCCAACTTAACTCTTTTCCGCGCCCGATTATTTCTTCAATGTTATCTTGGGTTAATGTGTGATCTCCTCCTATTGCTTTTAAATCAGGAACAACATAAACTCCTTCAGGGGTCCATATATTGAGATTGCAAATCCAGAGTCCTTTATCTTTCATAATATTTCTAATTTCTTCTGATTCTAGTTCGTTTGAAGTTTTCGGATTGAAGTAAGCAGCATGAAGTAAAGGAGATATATATTCTCCTATTGGAACTTTAAGATTTCTCTTTAAAAGCCTTCCCCCAATCTGTGGATACTCACCAGGTCCTTCACTACGGCCATCAAAAGCTAGTTCTCTCTTTTTATAAGGAACAATTATTCTTGTTACTCTCTCAATTCTTGGTGAATCCTTTGCCATGCATTTTCCAGAAACCTGAACTTTATAAATATTACTATTCCGTTGTCTTTTTGAAAAGGTAACAAATAATGGTTTAAACTATGAAACACCACCTAACAACCCTGCTAACTCATCTTTAAATAAGAAAATAACAACTAAAATCCCTAATAATAAGATTAGGAAGAAAACAAGAACAAACATAAGTCCTTTTCTTTTTGGTTTTTGTTCATATGCAGAAACTCTTTGAACTACAGGAGCAAGGGGTTGTTGAATTGGTTGTTGAGTGGTTTGCGGTGCTTGTTGTGGTTGTGTACTTGGTTGTGTTATTGGTTGTGTCTGCGGTAATTGAGGAGCTTGTAAAACACGGGCAGCTTCATCAACATCTTTTTTTAAATAACCTGCATTATAGAAACTCGTCATTGCCTTTGCTAAAGAATCTCCTCTTGCAATAGCATACTTTAATCCAGAAAGAATCTCCTCTTTAACCATTTTTATCTCCTAAAATGGATTGTACAAAATCTCTGATTTTAGTTTAACCATGATAAATTAAAGAAGAAGTAGTTTAAAAATTATTTCTATTAAAACTTCAGAACATTTCCATTTGGTGAAAGATGAGAGGTTTTTCCAAGTTTATATCCAAATTCAGATGCAAGTTCAATTAAAGGTGTTTCTTGCTGAAGAGTTCCATGTGCAGGAACCACGTGTTTTGGTTTCAGCATTCTGATTAAGTCCCTCATGTCTTCCCTACTTCCGTGTCCGTGAACATGAACATTTGTCTGAATCTTAACTCCTATTTTTCTTAATCTATTGTCTAATTTTTCCCGAGCAAGAATATTTAGCGGGACTGGGATTATGCTTGAAGAAAAAATAACATGGTCTCCTTCTTTAAAATGAAATGAGGTATTCCCTTTAACGATCCTATCCATAATTGAATTTTCCTCTGCTTGATGACCAGTGCAAACAATAAAATACTTTCCTCTATCTTTTTCTAATCTTCTCAAAAAAGATTCTCGCTGTTTTGCGAATTTAATTAATTTCACTTTGTCTTTGAATGGACAAGAATTAGCTTTTGATGCTGCTTCAACATATTTACTTAAACTTCTTCCTAGAAAGACTATTTCTCTCCCTGTTTTCTGTGCAAACTTCACAATATTATTTAATCTCTCAATATGTGAAGAAAAAGTTGTTACAAAAAATGCGGAATTTCTTCCCCTCATTTTTGAAATAGCATCTTCTAACATGTGTTGTGCTATTTTTTCTCCGCCAGGTCTTGTTTCAGTGCTAGAATAAAGAGCATCTATAATTAAAACTTTCACACCTTTTTTCCCGAGTTCTTTTAATTTTTTGTAATTTGGGGGTTTTCCCAAGGTAGGATAATTATCAAATTTTAAATCTAACCCATAGAAAAAAATTCCTTCTTTTGTATGAA
>DAOWJD010000043.1 GCA_030640565.1 Nanobdellota archaeon | reverse complement strand
GTTATACAATAAGGAGTTCCGATCTCATCATTTCTAGCATACCTTCTTCCTATGCTTCCAGATTTATCATAGATAACATTCCATTCTTTTCTTAAGTCCTTAACAATATCTATTGCGATTTTTTCAAATTCTTTTCTTTTAACAATTGGGAAAACAGCAGCTTTTATTGGAGCGAGTTTTGGGTGTAAACATAAAACAGTTTCTCCTTTTTGATTTTTTGAATAAGAATCAAACATAAAAACTAAAAAAGCTCTTTCTGCGCCAAAAGAAGATTCAATTACTCGAGGTAAAATTTTCTTTTTTGTTTCTTCATCAAAAAGTTTTAAATCTTTTCCAGAAAACTTTTCATGTTGGGTTAAATCATAATCCCCTCTATCATGACTTCCCATAATTTCTTGCCATCCAAAAGGAAATTCATATTCTATATCAATCGCAGAATCAGCATAATGTGAAAGCTCATCTTTTTTATGCTCTCTTAACCTCATTTTATTTTTATTAATGCCTAATTCTAAAAACCACTTGTATGAATTATAAAGCCAATAAGCATGCCATTTATTTTTAAAAATTTTCTTCTTAAGCATGTCATTAATGGTTAATACCCTATCTGTTTCTCCTTTTTCTTGTGCTACAGCAGTTAAGATTTTTATCTTATAATTTTTTATTTTATCATAATAAAGACAATCATTAATCTTATCTAAATCAACAAAATATTGCAACTCCATCTGCTCAAATTCTCTCACCCTAAACAAAAAATCTCTCGGAGCAATTTCATTTCTAAAAGCCTTCCCGATTTGAGCAATACCAAAAGGAAGTTTCATCCTAGCATTTTCAACAACATCTTTAAAATTAGTAAAAATTAATTGTGCTGTTTCAGGACGAAGATAAGATAAAACATTTGTATTTGAATCAGGACCGATTTGTGTTTTCATCATCATCCCTAAACTTTTTGCATCTTTTTTATCTACCTCCCCTCCACAAAACTGACAAACAGCTTTATCTAATTCAAACTTATCAAATTTATTGGGCTTTTTACATTTTTTACAAACAGCAAGAACATCACTAAAACTATCAACATGTCCAGATGCTTCCCACACTTTTGGATTAGTTATAATACACCCATCAATTCCAACGACATCTTCTCTTTGCCTGACATAAAAATTCCACCATTCTTTTTTTATATTATTATTTAATTCAACACCTATATGTCCAAAATCCCAAAAACCTGCAAGACCACCGTAAATTTCTCCAGACTGATAAACAAAACCTTTTTCCTTGCAAAAATTAGCCAACTCCTCTATTGAAATCTCTTTTTGCTCTAATTTAACCACTTCTTTTTTTCTTTCCTTCTTCTCTTCCTTTCCTAATCCCCTTATTATCTCTCTTGCTCTTTTCTCAGCATCTTTTTTCGTTTTCCCAAGATAAGCCAAGGTCTTTGTTTTTACTTTCCCATCTACTCTTTTATTCTCATTAAGGTAAAAGTATTCTTTTCCATGAATATTTTTTTTAACAATAAAGGCCATAAATTACCCACTACAAAAAACTATTTAAATCTTTTGGTAGGCACTACAAGGTATACGTCATTGCCTACACATCATCCCGCTTCTCGAAAAATAAAAATTCTTTATACCTAAAAAAGACGATAATTTATTTAAAGGAATAAAAATTGTGATTATAATGAGGATAAAAATTAGAAAATTATTATTAATTGGCTTTTTCTTAAAATCCCTATACATAAATAATAAGTATTTTTCTAAAAATACATAATTTTATAAGTATATATACATAAATAATAGGTAATGGGAAGGACTCGTCTAGCAAAGGCTTCTATCAAAGAATTACGAAAAAATATAGAATTTGCTAAAGAAAGAAAAAAATATTTTGAAGAGTATTTACATGAACTCTGGAACAGTTTTCAAAAAGGTCTAATTTCTCGTGATTTTTATGTTGAAACAGCTCACAAGCATTTTCAAGGAAAGACTTTGAAACAATGGATTGATTATTATGATTATTACATAAATGAGTGTGAAAAACTTATTAAAAAACACCAAAAAGACAGGATAAAAGGACATCTCATAACTTTTATTTTCTCATTTGTTCTTATTTTTATTTTATTTGGATTAAGTTTTTATATCAGACCAGAATTAACAGGATTCCTTATCCAAGAAATTCCTGAAGTTGTAACAGAAGCAGATGCAACAATAACAACAACACAACAACAAGCAATTTTAGGTCAACCTGTAAAATGGACTAAAACTATTTCTTTGGACAAGCCAGCAACGACAAAAATAAGATTACCAATAGAAGCTGAAAATATTTTTATAAATAAGATTTCAGAATCATATTCAGAAGAACAAGAAGAGGCTCTTCCAAAAGAAGATTCGAGTCCTTCCCAAGAAGAGCCTTCTTCTTCTGAAACAGGATTTAGTATAACAGGAGCTGTGATTGGTGCAGGAGCTCAGGAAGGCTTTTTATCAAAATTCTTCAGAAATCTTGGAAGAATCACAGGAAGAGCTGTAGGCACTGGAGCTGAACTCCAAGAAATAGAAATTAATGACACTGCAACAGAGTATGAAATTGAATATGAAACACCAGCACCTTATGCAATTGAAGAAGAAATAGAAAGAGGAAAAAGAGTAAAAATCATTGGTCCTGAAACAATTCATTATGAAAATGTTCTTTCTTTTACAGATTTGCCTGAATCTTTAAACATAAAAAATCCTTCAAATGTAAAAATTCATTGGGTAGAAGATAACAGTTATATTCCTATAGAAAATATTGCTGATTTAGATAATGATGGAATCTATGACTATGTTGAATGGATTACTCCTTCTTTATCCAACCAAACTTTTGACATAATTGTAATAATAAAAGCAGTGCATTTAGATTCTGATAGAAATTTTATTTCTGATATTTATGAAGAAGTCAAGGAATTAGATGATGTTTGGAGCGAGGAAATTCCTGAAGATGATTATGTGAGGGTTACATTTGAAATACCTTTAGATTCTTTAAGAGATATTACTCTTTATCCAAGAACAATTTCTGGAAATCCAAAAATAGAAGTTTATGAAGTTAATCAAACAGAATTAATTGCAGAATTCACAACTATAAATGATAATCAATATAATAAAGTTTACTTAACAAACCTCGTCGGAGAACAGGACACTTTTGATTTAAGAGTTGTTACTGGAACAATAATCTTTGACCACATAATAGACCCAGATACAGGCAGGGTCAGTCCTAGTTCTGTATCAGATGGTTCTAATGCATGTGATGGTATGAATGATGTTCTTGCTGATGATACAGGTTATGGATATTGTGACAAAGGGAAAGACCATTATGTTTTATATGATTCATTTGGTTTAGTAGCTGCTGGTTGTGATAGTGTAGACGGCATCTTAATTGAATGTAAAGACTGTTATGTCGAATCAGGCAAAGCCCAAGACTTTGAAGTAAGGGCAAGTTGTGATGCTGGAAGTTCTTGGAGTAATTGGATGGAATTTACTCCTAATTTACAAGAAGAATCAGATACTCTTGTATCTTATGGGGGCTCTTCTGAGATGTGGGGTTTAAGTTGTGCTTGTTCTGACTTTGACACAAATGATAGATTTCGGATTCATGTCATACAACAAGATACAGCAGGAGATGAAGGCAAAGCATATATGGACTGGCTTCCTGCTACTATTTATTATTCAGAAGCAGCAGCAGACGTAGAATCTCCAAAATGGCAAAATCCTTCTGTTAATGATTCAACTCCAAATCCTGGAACAACAGTAAGACATAATATAAACTGGACAGATAACACTGCGTTAAACTACGCAACTCTTGAAGTAAACTCGTCTGGAACTTGTGACACTGCTGCAAATGTAACAAATACAACTCTTTCTGGAAGCTCACAATGGGCAAATTTATCTTGGCAAGTTCCTAATGCATGTGAAGGTAAAACAATTGGCTGGAAACAATATGCAAATGATACTGGAAGTCCAAGTAACTGGAATGTAACAGATTTACAAACATACACTGTTCAAAATGTAGCGCCAACTATAACTCTGCCTGTTTATACAAATGCAACGAAATACAAAAACACCCAAAGTATGATTTTCAATGTGTCTGTCATAGATACAGGAATCGGAGCTTCATATTGTGCTATTAATGTCGCAGGCAACTCAAATCAGACAGTTGCTGTAAGTGGTGGTTGGTGTAATGGAAGTTATGCTCTTACAGGTATTGGTGATGGAAACAAAACAATAAATGCTTATGCAAATGATACTTTAGGAAACACTGCACTAAATAATAGTTATGTTGTCTGGGTTGATTCAACAGATCCCACAATAACTCATGACAGTCCAGCAAACTCAACATACTTCAATTATGCTCCTTACTTTAATGGAACTTGCAGTGATTCTGGTGTTGGATTGGATAGCATATATACAAACTTAACAGAATATCCAACAGTAGATACATCAAGCCCTTACAATTTTACCAATACAAGTTCTCTTACAGAAGGCATATATTCAGTAAGAATAAATTGTAATGATTCTGTAAATAATACTGCTACATCAGATTTTTACTTTACGTTTGATGTAACATCTCCTACATCAACAATAAATCAACCAAGCAATGATAGCACTACATCAGACAATACACCAGACATAAGAATAACTTTAACAGACAATTTAGGCGACTCAATCAGTTATACATTTTATCTGAATGATATAGCAAACAAAACAGGTGTTGTGTCAGATAATACTGCAACTAATATAACCATGGACATATTACCTGACGGATTATGGTTAATAAAAGTAAAAGCAACAGATAATGCAAGTAATGAAGTTAATAGCTCAACCTTGTATTTGACTATGAGTACAAACCAAGCACCAACTATTGCCTGGGTTGAAACAATCTCTGCAACAAATCCAACAGATGATACTACAACATCAATAACATTTAATTTCACAGCTACAGATACAAACGGTATTGATGATATTGATAACAGCACTGCTGAATCATATTTTCAAAATACAGGAGAAACAACTAGAAGCAATGCTTCTTGTATTCCAAGAAATGCTTCAGGAAACAGCATAACATTCACATGTACAATTGACATGTGGTATTTTGACAAAGCAGATACTGACTGGATGATTAATGTCTCTATTCAAGATGATTCAGCAGAATATGTTGGAAATTCCTCTACAGTTTTCCAGTATAATACATTAACAGCAATGAAAATGTCGCCACCAACACTGAATTGGTCAGAGATAAATCTTCCAGATACAGACACTGGCTCAAGTAATGATCCTATTCTTATAAATAATACAGGTAATGATGAGCCCATGAATATTAATGTAACTGCTTTGAATTTGCGAGGAGAAGAACAGACAAGTTATTATATTTATGCAGCTAATTTCACTGTTGATAATGTAACAGATGGTTGTTCTGGAACATATATGGTAAATGCAACTTCAGTAAACATTACTAATGCAACTCTTCAGAGAGGGAATCATTCATTAAATTATAATAATGCAACATCAGGACAAGAACAATTATTCTTTTGCTTAAAAGGGGTTCTTTCAGAAACTCCTGCTCAATCTTATTCTTCTTCTGCTTATGGTGCCTGGGAAATAAGAATATTATTGGTTGCAGTAATTCCTGCTACAAGAAGAAGAAAGAAGAAAAAGAAAAAGAAAGAAAGAGAGAAGAAGAAATTAAAGAAGAGCAATAAAGTTTTGAGATTACTTATCAAGTTAACAGAAGAACTAAGAAAAGATTATTCAGAGGAGAAAGAGATATTAATTAGCAAATTATTCAAAGCTATCCAGGAAGAATATAAGGTTTCAAGAGAAAATGTCTTAAGTCTGATTAGAAAAGAAGTAGAAATTCCAATTAATGCCTTCTCCAAAGAACTCGGAGCACTAGAAGCAATAGCCAAATACATGAAAGAAAATCTAAACATGAATTATCATGAAATAGCTAAAGAACTTGGAAGAAATGAAAGAACAATATGGATAGCATACAAAAAGGCAACAGAAAAACAAAAAGAGCCAATCAAGCCAAAAGAAACAAAGATGTTCTTACCAATCTCAATATTCAAAGACAAGAAGTTGACAACATTAGAATCCATTATCTTATATCTAAAAGAAAAGAGATTAAAGTTCAGCGAAATAGCAAAGCTTCTTGAAAGAGATCAAAGAAACATTTGGACAATTTATTCCAGGGCAATAAAAAAATTAAATACCTAAAGATTTAAAAGTAATAAAATATTATAAAATATAACAAAATGGTTAAAGCAATTATAGAAATTCCTGAAAATGAGAATAGAATTCTAACCATACTTAAAGGTAAACATGGATTTCGAAATAAAGAACAAGTTATAATTTCTCTTATAAAAGAAGCTGAACAAAATTTAGAACCAGAGATAAGACCTGAATATTTGAAGAAGTTGATGAAAATTGATAAACAAAAAGGGATTCCTTTTAAGAATATAGAAGAGTTAAGAAGATTAACAGGAGAGTAAAATGTATCAATATAAGATACAACCACCTCTTCAAAAAATTATGCTAAGATTATTTAAAAAAGATAAGAAAACCAGAGAGAGAATTATAAAGAAAATACGTGAGATTGTTAATTCTAAAAATATTAAACATTACAAAAATTTGAAACATGACTTAAAAGATTTCAAAAGAGTTCAGATTGGAGAGAAAGTTTTAGTTTTCAAATATGATCGGAAAAACAAATTAATATCATTTGAGGATTTTGATCATCATGATAAAATCTATTTTAAATAAAAAAATTTAAAATGAAAAATATCCTAAAAACATTTTAAGAGATGAAAAGATAAAAAAAGATATGGATAGAAAACTAGGAGTTATCAAAAAATGATAAAAATAGTCAGAAAACCAGGAAGGAAAGTGGATTTTGATTCCAAAAAAGAACCAGTTGTCTTAAAAGGAAAAAGTGCAATAAAAAAAGAGTTTTCAGAAATAAAAAGATTAGTCACTAAAATAAAAAAAATTAATTCAAGATTAAAAAACAAGAAAATAAAAGTTATAGAAAAAGAAAAACTCATTGATGAAAAAAAAGAAAATACAAGAGAAATGATTGAGTTATGGAATAATCTGAGAAGAGCAGATTTAAATGTCTTAGGAAAAGGAGAATCTATAAAGATAATCAATAGCCAAAAGAATTTTATTGATGATTTATTAGAACACTATAAGGATTAGATAAAGGAATATTTGAAAAAATAATTCAAAGATAATAATATTTAAAAACATAAAAAGACTATTAAAATGAGAATGAAAAGAGGGAGATTAGTTATTTTTGTGGGAATATTAGTATTACTAATTGTTCCTTTAGCATCTGCAGGATATTTTTCTGACTTGTGGGGAAAAATTACAGGATATGCAGAGTCTGGTACTACTTCATTAAATATTACTATTGGAAACTCTGCTCCAACAATTCCATGGGTTGAATCAATCTCTGCAACAAATCCAACAGATGATACTACCAAAGCTATATCATTCAACTTTACTGCAACAGATACAGACGGCATGGCTAATCTTGATAATTCCACAGCTGAAGGATATTTCACAAGAGCTGGAGAATCCACCAGGAGTAATTCTTCCTGTATTCCAAGAAATGCTTCAACAAACAGCATAACATTCACATGCACAGTATATATGTGGTATTATGATGAAAACGGTGCATGGGACATAAATGCAACAATACAAGATACCAATAATGCTGTTGGAGATAATACAACTGAAACATTTACATATAATTCTTTGTTGGCAATGAAAATGTCGCCAACAGCACTGACATGGCCATCAATAGGACTTACAGACACAGATACAGGTTCAGATGACCCAATCCAGGTTAACAATACTGGTAATGATATAAGTTTAAGCATTAATGTGACTTCCTATAATCTTGAGGGAAATGTAACTACAACAGATTATATTTATGCAAATAACTTCACTATTGATAATGTAACGGCAGGTTGTTCTGGAACATATATGGCAAATGCAACTTCAATAAATATAACTAATGCTACTCTTGAGAGAGGAAACCACTCATTAAACTATAACAATGCAACATCTGGGCAAGAACGGTTGTTTTTTTGTTTAAAAGGAGTTATACAAACTATTAGTTCACAAGGATATACATCTGCAGAATATGGTTCTTGGACAGTTACAATTATAACATAAATTTAAAAAATAGAAAAGAAATATAATAAAATGAAACACCCCGCCCTAAAGGGCGAGGTATCAATAAATAAAATGTTAAACCTAACAAACCCAGGGTTGAGAAGAAGTGATGTAGTGAGCAACAGCTTCAGTGGTTGTATTCCCGACGCTACGGAAGAACTTTCCAGGACTCCAGAAGTTTCCTTTTCTAAAATAGTTTCTAAGCCAGGGATGTTTTTTC
>DAOWJD010000050.1 GCA_030640565.1 Nanobdellota archaeon | reverse complement strand
TCTTAATAATTATCTCATTTTTGTCTATTGAGAAAGTTTTATCTGAATTATCAAACACAATTTCAACAGAAGCTTCTTTTGCAGGAGAGGCTGCTTTTGTCCCTAGGAAGATTAAATTACGTGCCTTGGCAGCTCTTATTGATTTAATGCTCAGTCTTCCTAATACAAAACACAAAGCATCAGAAATATTTGATTTTCCAGAACCATTAGGACCGAGGATTACATTTATCCCTTTTGTAAAAGGAATTTCGGTTTTCCTTGGAAAACTTTTAAAACCATGCATCACCAGTTTTTTAATATAGGACATGATAAGAATAAATAAATATTGTTTTTAAAGATTGAGATAAAAAATAAAACATCAGGCTTAATCAACCCTTAATACCCTAAAAGCAGGACACTCGCGAAGAGGATCCCTATAGCAGTTGAGGTCAAGCCAGTCGTAGGCGCCGAACCCGGCAACTCTTTCGTCTTTTGTTTTTGGTTTTGAATTTAATCTCCAAATACGTATGTTGGTTTTATTAATCCATTGAGAAACGTCATTTATTTGTTTAATATTGCTTGTTCCTAAAAGTTTTTCTAAAATATTCTTATCAGGTATTTCATTAATCCAGTCGTTTGGACCAACAACGTGGGCATCTATGAAATATTCATCTGAAGTCCTGTGGTTATGAACAATTCTGTCTTTTCCTGAAGGAGAATAAATCACACTTGTAAGAGTATTTGGATATCTTTGAAAACCTGTTTGAATAAATTTTCTTAATTTTTTAGATGTTTTAGAATTCGGATCTTCAAGTTCGTAAGCTTTTTTAGCAATAGCCCAAATCAAGGGAGCGCCTGTTGGATAAGGATTTCCTTTTGGTTTTTCTTGCTCATAGAACTCAGAAAGCTTGTCTTGAGTCATCTTAGGAGTCATCTGCTCAAAAAGCCTGTAAGTTCCTATTTCTCCTTTGTGAAATACTCCTGGGATAATAAAATACCCTTCATCTTCCCAAAACTTTGTAATAGGAGGATGATATGCAATCTTTGATTCTTTCGTTTTCATAATTTTTCAATAAAGATTATATTTATAAATCTTTCCATAAAGTAACTATTTTAGAATTAAAACAATTTTTTCTGGTGTGAATCTGAGTTTGCCTTTTTCCAGGTTGACCATGATTTCCTGAAAAGTCCTTTATGCTTTTTCGCGTTTTTTGTGACGAATTCTCTGGTTTTTGGGTCAGAAGTATAACCTGAACCAATTTCTTTTCCGTATTTCTTTTTTAGTTTATCCATTTGTTTTTCTCTTTCGCTTTTCGCAAGAATTGACGCAGCTGCAACAGAAATGTGATTTTTGTCTGCTTTGTGCTCACAAAATATCTCTAAATTTGAAAGGTTTTTTATATGCATTTTAAGAAAATCATCCCATTTTTTTATTGACGTTGAAGGGCAATCAAGAACTACTTTTATTTTTCCTTTTCCTTTATTGAGTTTATTGATTATTTTTGCTGCCATGATGGCTTCAAGTTCATTGAGTTTTACCCCTTTATCTTTAGACTTATCAATTTTTTCTGGAAATGCAATCACGACGTCAAAAGCTCTTGCTTTTTTTCTTATCTCTTCTGCAAGAAATTCTCTTCTTCTAGAGGTTAATTGTTTACTATCTCTTACTCCAAGGCTTTTGAATTCTTTTTCAATTTCGCCATCAATAAGACATCCAGCAAGAATCATAGGACCAATAACAGGACCACGACCTGCATCGTCAATTCCTAAAAGAAGTGTTTCCATTATAGAAAAAATGTGTTTTTCTTTTTAAGGGTTTCTAACTCCGTAAAGATGGTTAGATTTATAAGTTCTTTTATATTACAATATTTATGCGGGGTAGAGAAATAAAAATAGGAAATTTAACTCATAAAGAAAGAGGATATCTCTTTGGATTATTTGAAGGTGACGGTTATAAAATTTATGATAAAAAAAGTAGACATTATCATGTGGAGTTTTATTTGAATTCGGAAAAAGACAAAAAAATTATCGAATTTGTTGTTAGATTATTATCTAAGATTGGATTGAAGGCTAATTTATATCAGGATAAAAGATATAATTGTAAAAGAATTCGAGTTTATTCTAAAAATTTGTTTAATATTATCGGCAAAGATATAGGTTTATCTAAAGAAACTAAAGATTTCAAATTGGGTTATGTATCTGGGATGATTGATTCAGAAGGGCATGTTAATAGGAAAAAATCATATATTATGATTGTTAATACTAATAAAAGAATTTTAGATAGTTGTAAACATTTTTTATCTTCAATAGGAATTAATTCAAGTATTAGTAAAAGAAAACCAAGTGAAAAAGATGTTCTAGATTCTTATAGAATGTACATCTCAGTTAGCTTTAAAAGGCTAAATCATCTTTCAGTTAAAGCGGGGGGGAGATCCTTAGGTCTCTCCAGATAGCGGGATGGAAACATCATAAACCCAAGATATGGTTTAATGTTGTCTAAAGCAGTCTGGAGTGCTCGTCGGGCCCATAACCCGGAGGTCGGAGGTTCAAATCCTTCTCCCGCTATTTTCTTTTTATAAAAAACCTTATAAGTCCAAAAACATCTATAAATTAATATGCCTCGGTCGCATAATGGTATTGCACTGGATTGCTAATCCAGGCCCTTCGGGGCTCGCAGGTTCGATTCCTGCCCGGGGCGTATTTCTTTTGGAAAATGGTATTTGAATGGAATGACTTTTAGAATCAGTTATTTTCACCATTGGATAATATGGTAAGGATGTTTATAAGAATGGTTTTGGAAAGTTGCTTCGAGTTAAGCAGTGTAAGGATAAATCTGAGGCTTGTAAGTGCGAGTATGACATTAAGAAACTTCCTTAAGATAAGAAGTTGGGTTGGTTTGATTGAATTGTTAAGAGGCTTCTTTTTTTAAAAAAGGTTCGATAAATGCTTTGCTAATCAATGTTCCTTCTAGTGAACCAGAACAATTGGAATTCCTTGAGAATGTTTTTTGAATTATTCTGTAGACCGCTTCAAAAGTTTTGTATAATCCATATGCGACTAGTTCCTTGGGCATCTCTAAAAGATTTTCATATTGTCCCCTCATAAACAAAGGGATTGCTACATTAGATAAAATTGAAGCATAATCTGCTATGTGTTCCATCCAATGAGTTTTATATACACTCAATTCCAAATAACTCTTATCGTATTTTAATCCGAATATTTCTTCTTTTACTTTTGAAGAGAGACTTCCAGATATGGGTGCAGTTAATGCTCCCACAATTCTTTTCAAAGGTTGATGTTTGTCTTCGTAATCTGTTTTTATCATCCCTTACTGGTAGAAGATCGCTATAACTAATCTTTATCGGATTTCTCCGATAGCTATTTTGAGAAAAAAGGGATGATCTTTTCTTCTGCCTTTGCTAGATGAAATTGGAATGTTGATTCTGATATCTTCATTATTTTTGCAAGTTTTTTAAGGGTTATTTTTCTTGGATATCCATAATAGTTATTTTGTATTGCCAATTCTAATGCTTTTTTTTGTTGTGTGCTTAGGTTTGGCATTATTGATTGAATGGCCAAATCTTTAATTTTTTGTTCTTTGAAACTTAATAATTGAAATTCTCCACCGATTACTTTTTGTAATTTTTTTGCTTGGGTGATCACTTTTTCTAAGTCTTTTCTATCAAAAGATGCTATCTCCCATTCCTCAACTCCTTGCTCGTCGAAGATTGTTGGTTTCAAAAAAATAATCTTTTGATTATAGATTGTTTTTAATGCAGAAATTCTTGCTTCGACAGTTTTTTCAGAATAAACAGAGACAAAGAAATCATTATTAACTTCAATTTCTTTGATTTTTTTGTCCTTTTTTAAATCGTTAAAAAATGCTTTTTTATTGCTTTCTTCCCCAGAAACAATGCCTGAATTAATGAAGTAAATTTGGTCTTTTTTGACATAATATTTTTGGGAATAAAAATAGATTTTTATGTTAAATTTGATGGTTCTTTTATTGTATATATTGAATTCTTCTTTAGATTTAAATTTTAAAACCCACATGAATAAATATTGTGTTTAATTACTTATATAATTTTTGAATTTTGTTTTTATCTAGAGAAAAGAAATTAGAAGTAATAGAAGATTATTAAAAAAAGTCATGGTGAAAGTAGGATTTGAACCTTATTATCCTAAATGGAATCATAGGGGTTATTCTGAATAGAATTATTCAACAGAAACAAACTTATCTCTTCCTGATTGTTTTGCCTTGTAAAGGGCCTTATCTGCTCTTTGTTTAAATCTCTTTTTTGTATCTCTTTTCTTAAATTCTGTCAATCCTCCGCTAACAGTAACATCGTATTTTTTCAATATCTTATCTGATTTTATTACGGTTCTTAAACGAGAAGTTATCCTTTTTGCTTTTTTTAAATCTGTTTCTGGGAGAAGGATGAAAAACTCTTCTCCTCCAAACCGAGAAATAATATCTGATTTTCTGAATTGTTTTTTTAAAACTTCTGCCAATCTTATCAGTAACTCATCTGCCTTAAGATGACCGTATCTATCATTTATTTTTTTGAAGAAATCTATGTCAATTATGAACAGAGATAATTTCTCCTGCCCTCTTTTAACTTTCTCAATTTCCATGTCTAAAATAGTTTCAAAGAATTTGCTGTTATATAATCCTGTTTTCTCATCGCGAATAGCTGCTTCGTAAAGTAAAGAGATAGATTCTTTCATAGTGCCGAACAATTCCTCTATCTTTTCTTTGAACTTGGGATCTAAAGCAGATGCTTTTTTTCTTAATTCTTTATCCATTAAAATGAAAATGAAAATTATATTAATAAAGGTTTGGAAAGGTTATTTACTGACCTCGCTTGTTCTTTTTTTAGATATATAAAATTTGTCTAAAATTTCCATAACCTCTGCTCTTTTTTCTGCATTTCCTAACCCTTTCCAATCAAGAAGAAAAAAATCAACTTCTTCTTCTGTTTTTTCCAGGGCCTGTTTAATCATTTCTTCTGTTAGTGGAAAAGAATAGTTTGGGATTATATGTGAAATAGCAATATTGGATTTAAGCTGGATTTTGTTAAAATTAGGGCAGTAATGAGGGCCACCAATTGCAACTGCTACTTCATTATAAGGATTTTCTTTAAAATCTTTAATTGTTTCTGAGATTGTTTTTGCAATTATAAATGCAGCTCTTCTGTCTACCCATTCATTTTCTGTCGAGCCTATTTCTATAAAAATACATGGTTTATCAATCAAAGGACCATGATGGGTTGCTTCTATTGTTATCTTATAATCTTTAAGTTTGTAATGTTCTGCGTTTTCATTAAGTTTCTCAAATATTTGTTTAAAAAACAAGGCAGAGCTTTTGCATATCTTTTCTGCTTTGCCACCAAGCTCTGCAGTGCGCCAGTTTCCAGGAACATGCACACAAAGGGTTTTCTCTTTGCTTTCTGATTTGTGCTTTGAAGCAAAAATTATGAAGTCATATTGATTTATTTTATCTTGATTAATTCCAGAATCATCCACTATTTCTGTATCAATTAAATAAAAATCAAAATTAGGGGCATTTTTCATACCTGATAACAAAGGATTTTCTCTAAACTGAGAAAGCTGTGTTGTGATGTTTATGCCTGCTTTATCAAGCTTGCTTGCAACGATTAGGAATTTTTCATAGGGCATAAATCTAGAAGAATGTTGTAAGTTTTAAGGTTTATTGTTGTTGATGTGGGATGAAGAGAGGCACAGTGAGGCAAAATCCGAAGGATTTTGAGTTCAGAATTCTAACGTTATTAATATTTACTTATAAGTAGTTACAAATAGTAAGGTTTAAATACTTGTTCGTATATAAATATCATATGATAGCTAAAAATGACTTAAAACCATATTTGGAAGCTTTGGCAAAACAAGAGCCAAAATCAGTAATTGGAAGGTTAGATAAAGGAAGTAAGGTTCAAAAAAGCTGGGGATTGTTTTATGAAATTAATGATCCTAATATAGATAGAAGACTCGGAGATTTTCCAGAAGGAGTAGTTCCATATGGTCTAATTCATAGAGTTTTGAAGAGTTCTCGAGGAGAAATTATGGAAGTCTTTAATGGCTCACCTGAAGCTCCATTTTCAAAAGCATATGAAGCTGGAGTAGGAGAATGTTTAGAAAAAGCAATCTTGGTTCAATTATCTGCTCAAAGAGGAAGAGAAGCTTTTTTGATAAATGGCTATCTTACAGAAGATGATGATGTTGGTACTGCACATGCTTACAATATTGTTTTCAAAGATGGGAAAGCATTTTTAGTAGATGCACAAAATCCATTAGCCAAAGATTCAACTGACAAAATCACACATCCATATATTGCTCCAATTCTTGGGATAGAAGAAGATTCTGGTGACTTTATGGTTCCACAAGAATGGAGACAGGGAAGAACGTATTCAATCTTTTAATTTCTCACCAGCTTCCCTAATAAATTTACACGACAATTGAACTTAATCGCTGTTTAATCTCTTTCCAAAAGGGGACCACACCATTAAATGTTCTTTATAGATATTGAATATATCATAATCATTATACTGATCTACAAATTTATTTTTGAATTTCTCCATAATTTCTCTTAATATTCTATCATTCTCTATATGAATTTCTATAGTTAAATCATATTTTCCTAAAAGTTCAAG
This sequence comes from Nanobdellota archaeon, assembly GCA_030640565.1. Classification (GTDB taxonomy): domain Archaea; phylum Nanobdellota; class Nanobdellia; order Pacearchaeales; family GW2011-AR1; genus ASMP01. The sequence continues at coordinate 13,167 of DAOWJD010000050.1, read as the reverse complement.
CGCAAACAAACATTTATTTGTTTTATCAAAAAAATCTATAATTTCTGGAATAATCTTTAGATTTTTTAAGGAAAAATTTAGTTGAATAAATTCTAACCCTAATTTATCAAAATTAGGGGAAGTTGTATAAGCAATTATTATTCCTTTCTTTTCAAGATTTTTTATTCTATAGTTTACAACTTTTGCATCAAGATTGAGTTTTTTTCCAATATCTACTAAACTCATTCTCGCATCTGTTGAAAGTATTTGCAATATTTTTGAATCAACTTTGTCAATAACAGTATTTTCTATTTTATCTTGATAAAAAGAATGTTTTGAGGTTGCTCCTGCATAAAGAAACTTTTGATTAAGCCTGTGGGTGCTTAAAACAACATGAATCTCTTTTTCTAATATATATTTTCCAAATTTATCTTTTAAGTCTATTATAAACTCTTTAAATTGCCGTGTATTTTCAACCATTATAAGAAAGATTATATTGTAAGGTCCTTCACTACTTCCCAAATAAGCACAATGTTCATGATTTCGAATAAATTCAATAATCTTTTTCTCTATTTCAGGAGTTGTTCTATTTAATTTCAAAAAAGTTTTATAGTAGAATCTTCCAAGTTTTGAAGTATTGAAAACAGTATAAAATCCTTTTATATCTTCTTGCTTAAGCAATCTTTTAATTCTAAAGTTTATTGTCTCTTTTGAAGTTCTTAGTCTTCGGGCAATTTGGCTTGCTGTTGCTCTTGCATTTAAATCAAGCTCATACATGATTTTCTTATCTAATAGGTCTAATTTATCCATATCTTACAAATAAAGATAATATCTTTATAAATATTTCCTTTTTGTGCAATATCTCTATGAGAATATTAATATATGTTTAATAATTCATAACTACTATATAGTAACAATCAAAATGGAAAAAATAAAAGTTTATTTGAGTGCAAGAATTTCAAAAGATGCACATGAATGGAATGAGCATGTTTGTAATAGCTTGAAGCATCCAATAAAAGTATTCATGCCCCAAAAATATAATCCATGGGATCTTAAACATAAAGATTTCCCAAAAGAAGTCTATGATATGGATTTGAAAGCTATGAAAGAATCAGATATTTGCCTGTTACTTCCTCCTTATGGAAGAGATTGCGCATGGGAAATTGGATGGTATAGTAATTCTCACAAACCAATAGTGGTTTTTATAGATAGAGATATAGAATGGCTTAGAGATTGGATGGTTAAAGGAGGAATAGATTATGTAGTTACAACTAACTCTAGGATATGGAAAAAACTCATGGAAGATCCTATTCTGAAACATAAAAAGATAATCTACATAGATAATGTTGAACAATTAAATGATGTAATTAAAGGGATTTTTCTAAAGAAAAATGGTTAATGATATAGATATGTTATTTGTGCATCCATCTGCAAATACAGGAAATTCAAAAGCCACCTTAGATGCAGATGTAGGATATACTGACCAGTTTATTTCTTTCCCAACCGGTTTTTTTAGCATGGCAAATAACTTAAGAAATTCTGGATTCAACGCAAAAATCTTAAATTTAGGAGAGAGATTATATTTTAGCAAGGATAATAATTTAGAACTATTGGTTAAGGAATTTGTCCGAGATAATAAATCAAAGATAATTGGTATTGATATTCACTGGATGATTCATTCTGCTGGAGCTATGAAAACTGCTGAATTTATAAAAAAATATTCTCCAGATACAAAAATTGTCTTGGGAGGATATACTGCATCTCACTTTGCTAAAGAAATATTGCAGAAATACCCTTTTATCGATTTTGTAATGAAAGGGCAATGTGATGAAAGTATTGTTGATTTAGTTAAAGAGTTATCAGGAGGAAATCCTAATCTTTCACAAGTCCCAAGTCTTATCTATAGAAGTAATAAAGATATTTTAGAAAATATGCCAACAACTCCGAATGTAAGGAAAAATTTGGAACTTACTTGTTATGATTTTCTTATAGATAAACCCAAGATAAATCAAGATAGAGCAATAATAACTATGTATAGGGGTTGCGATAAAGCATGTAATTATTGTACAGGAAATATCAAATCATTTAAAGATGTAATGGGGGCAAATGAGACATATATAATTGATGCAGAAACAGTTGTTAAACAGATCAAGAAGAATAAAGAGAAAGGAAAAGATAAGATATATCTATATGGTGACATAAGACGTGGAGGAGAAGAATATGTTAAGAGATTTTTTGATGCTTTAGGAAAATCAAAGATTTCAGATGCACATATTGTATTTGAGTTTTTTGAACTTGCAGATAGAACATATTTAGAGATGTGGGATGATTGGGCAAAAAGGAATAATTCTACTTTGGAAGCTACTCATAGTCCTGAATCAGGCAATCAGCAATTAAGAAGACAATATCATAAAGGATATACAAATGAAGAGCTTACAGAACATTGTAAATTAGTTACTGAATTTGGGATTCCTCAAAGTACTTACTTCATGTTAGGAATACCTGGGCAAACTAGTGAAACAATTCAAGAAACATTAAAACTTGCAGATAAACTTGTAGGAATATATACAGAAAAATTTAGAAAAGATGATTTGAGACATGATGTATTGCCTTACAATTTTATGCAAATACCTGACGGGGGTTCAATGTTATTTCAAAATCCAGAAAAATATGGGTTTGAATTTGATTTTAATGGGTTTGAAGGCTTAGTTAATAAATTAGAGAAAGCTAAACACTGGACTGATGCTGTTGGTTTTAGAACTAATCATTTTAGTAAAAAGGGATTAATAGAAAAGTATTATGAAATACAAAGATCTATGAGGACAATTTACCATAAGCATGGTTTATTTTCTGATAAAGAATACCTAAGTGAATTAAATAAATTAGAAAGAGACAGGGATTTCTACAAGGAGATAAAAAATGTTGAAAAAAATTTATAATCTTAGACCTTACTCCTGGGTTGATTTAATCCTAATAGGTTTAGTAGCTAAAATTTCTATAGAAAGAAGTTTAGATTTTTTTAGTAAAGATGTTTTTATGCTTATTGGTTTGCTAAGTTTATGGTTCTTCTTTAATTTAATTTTAGAAGCAAGACATGGGTATAGTTATAGGGCTAAAACTAATATATTCATAATTGTAATTTTATTAATTGTTCCGATAATCACAGGCTCATTTTTTAATCTATATAGCAATATTTTTGTGTTATCATCAACATTGTTAATTTCAGTTTATTTATTAAAAAACAAGAATTCTTTACTTGGTGGTTTGAGTCCTTTTATTAGAGGATTAATCCAATCCCAATATTATCTTTATTCGTTAATGTTTTATACAACATCAATAGAATTAAATCAAATATTTATCGCTTTAATCATTCTAATTATTTATAGTATGAGGGCAATAGTCGGAGATATAAGAGATTATAAACATAACAAAGAAGCAAATAAAAAAACTCTTGTAGTTAGCCTAGGACTTAATTTATCAACAATAATAATCTTCATGCTTGTAATTTTATCTGTAATAATAATTTTAATTATATCAAATATTTATGTAGCTATCCCGCTTATTTTATTTTCTATAAGTCTTCTCTTTTATAAGAACGGATATGTCTTACATCAATTATTTATTTTTGTTACATCTTTTATTAGTATAAACTTCATAGTTTTTTTCTTAAATGGGAATCTTTTATTTACAAATCTCATTTTTTTAGGAGTGATTATGAACCTGATTTTTTATCCTTTATTAGAGAGGAAATCTAATCCTATTTCCAGATAATTTATTAATGTTGAATCTGTTGTATTTTTATGCAAGACATCATAAAGATTTTAATAGGAATTGCTGTTTTAGTCCTTGGTGTTTTTATTGGAAAACTTCTTTCAAGGTTTACAAAAGAAGAACTCAAGCTAGGGCAGAGCTGGTTTAAAATAATAATAATTCTTAGTTTGATTATAGGAGTTGTTGGATTAATCCTTGGAAATGATACATTGATGTTCAGTATGTTCTTTATTGCTATTGTGGTAAGTGGTAGTTTGAAAGTTAGGAAAGGCAAACGTTAAAAACCAGTTTTTTCTCTTGATTCTATGCTTTATTTAATTGGTCTTGGATTAAATGTAAAAGGAATTTCGCAGCAAGGTTTAGAAGCTGTGAATAAATGTGAAAAGGTTTATTTGGAATCTTATACAATTGATTTTCCATATTCAAAAGAAGAATTGGAAAAAATCCTTGGTAAAGAAGTTGTTTTAGCTGATAGAGAATTTGTTGAGAATTTGGAGGTTATTAATGAAGCAAAAGAGATAGATGTTGCTCTTCTTGTTTATGGTTCACCTTTAACAGCAACTACCCACATAACACTAATTCAAGAAGCGAAAAAGCAACATATTAAAGTTAAAATCATCTACAATGCCTCAATCCTCGACGCTGTTGCTGAAACAGGACTGCAGATTTATAAATTCGGGAAAACCACTTCAATTCCTGATTTTGAAGCAGAAAGTTTTATAGAAATCATTAAAGAGAACCAAAGTATTGGTGCACATAGTTTAATTTTAATAGATATTGGAATGAAATTTGAAAATGCTCTTGAAAGATTAAGTGTTATTGATGCTAATAAGTTCGTTGTTTGTTCTTCTTTAGGAACTCATGAGAACAAGATTTACTATGGAACATTAAAAGAACTTGAAACTAAAAAAGTTAAAAAGCCTTTTTGCTTTATTGTGCCAGGCAAATTGCACTTTATTGAAGAAGAGGTGTTAAAGAAATATGTATGATTTTAATAAAATTGAAGAGGAAATTTTGAAATTTTGGGAACAGAAAAAGATATTTGAAAAACTAAGAAAAAAGAATAAGGGTGGAAAAAAATGGAGTTTTATAGATGGGCCAATAACTGCCAACAATCCAATGGGGGTTCATCATGCATGGGGTAGAACCTATAAAGATGTTTTTCACAGATTCAAAGCAATGAATGGTTTTCATACTAGATATCAAAATGGTTTTGATTGCCAGGGGTTGTGGGTTGAAAGAGAAGAAGAAAAAGCCCTTGGTTTAAAAGATAAAAAAGATATTGAAAAGTTTGGAATTCTTAATTTTGTAAAATCTTGTAGAAAACGTGTTGAGAAATTCACTAAAATTCAAACACAGCAGAGTATAAAACTTGGTATGTGGATGGATTGGGATAATTCTTATTATACCATGAATGATAATAATCAGCTTCATAACTGGCACTTGATTAAAACTTATCACAAAAAAGGTTGGCTCTACAAGGGAAAGGATTCTGTCCCTTGGTGCTGGAGGTGCGGGACTGCTTCTTCAAAGCATGATATTGTAACAGAAGGTTACAAAAAAGTAACACATCCTGCTTTATTTATGCAGTTTCCAATAAAAGGAAAAAAAGATGAATTCTTTTTAATTTTCACAACAACCCCCTGGACAGTTCCTGCAAATGTTGCAATTGCAGTTAATGAAAAAATTACTTATGTTAAAGCAGAGAATAATGGAAAAAAATACTGGTTAGCTGAAAAAACCCTTAATGAATTAAAAGGAAAATATAAAATTCTTGAGAAAAAGAAGGGAAAAAACTTAGATGGAATAAAGTATCTAATGCCTTATGCTAATTTAGAAGTACAAAAAAAATCACCCCATAAGGTTGTTTTATGGAATCTTGCTAGTGAAGAAGAAGGAACAGGAATTGTTCATATTGCTCCGGGATGTGGTGCAGAAGATTTTGACTTAGGAAAAAAAATTGGTTTGCCCTCAATTTCACCATTAGATGAAGCTGGGATCTACAAAGAAGGATTTGATTCTTTAAGTAATAAAAAATATTCTGAAGTTAACAAAGAGGTTTTAGAAGATATGGAAAAAAGAAATTTTGTCTATAAAATAGAACCTTATATTCATAGATATCCTCATTGCTGGAGATGTGGCGAAGAATTAGTTTTCAGGTTAGTTGATGAATGGTATATTAAATGTAATGAAATAAGAAAAAAACTTATTACTGAAAACAAAAAAATAATCTGGTATCCTAAATATGGAAAAAAACGTCAAGAAGATTGGTTTAATAATATGAGTGATTGGCTTATTTCTAGAAAAAGATATTGGGGATTAGCCCTGCCAATATGGGAATGTGAGTGTGGGCATGTAGAGGTTTTTGGAAGTTTAAAGGAATTAAAACAAAAGGCTATTAATAAATCAAGTGTAGATAAGCTTCCTGAAATACATAGACCTTGGATTGATGAAATTAAGATTAAATGTTCTAAATGTGGTAAAGAGGTTTCAAGAATTCCTGATGTTGGTGATGCATGGCTTGATGCTGGAATTGTGGTATTTTCAACTTTAGATTATCTTAAAAATAAAACTTATTGGAAAAAATGGTATCCTGCTGAACTAATTTCTGAGAATCTTCCTGGGCAATATAGGGGTTGGTTTAATGCTTTATTTTGGGCTGGCGTCACACTAGCAGGAAAAGCTCCTTTCAAAGCTGTTTTTGGCTATGAGAGTTTAAAAGATGAAAAAGGAGAGGAAATGCATAAAAGTAAAGGAAACACCATTTGGGTTGATGAGGGGGTTGAAAAAATAGGTGCAGATACAATGAGGCTTATTTATTGTTTGCAAGATCCTGGTCAAGAATTAAGATTTGGATTTAATATTGCAAAAGAACCTAGAAATAATATTAATATTCTCTATAATATGAGTAAACTTGTTGAAGTTTCAAGTTTAAAAAAGATTTCAAAGCCAGAGGACAAATGGATTTTATCAAAAGTTAATAATTTAATTATAAAAGTTACAAATGAAATAGAATCATTAAAACCTCATTTAGCAACAAGAACTTTACAGGATTTTTGGCTTAATGATTTTTCCAGAGGGTATATACAAATTGTAAGAGATAGAATTAGCCAAGAAGATAAAGAAGTTAAGTCTGTAATAAATCAGACTTATCTTAATCTAATAAAACTAGCTGCACCAATAATGCCATTCATTACAGAAAATATCTGGCAAGAGCTAAGAAAAAAGAAACTTGTAAAAGAAGAAAGTGTTCATCTCTCTGCCTGGCCAAAAGCAGACAAGAAGAAGATTAATAAAAAGCTCGAAGGGGAATTTGATATTGCGTTGCAAATAATTGAAAAAGGTTTGGCAGCGAGGGATGAAAAAGGAATTGGTTTAAGGTGGCCTTTAGGAAAAATAACAATTTCTTATGATAAAAGATTAGAAAAGAACTTATTAGAAATTATTTTAAGACAATTAAATATCAAGAAAATAGAGCAAAAAAAAGCAAAGAAAATCTCTGTAAAATTGGATACTAAAATCACACCAGAGCTTGAAGCAGAAGGTTATGCTCGTGAGATGTCTAGAAAAGTCCAGGGATTCAGGAAAAAATTGGGTTTGGAAAAGAAAAATAGGATTGAATTATTTATTATTACCGACGACAAATTCAAAAAAACCCTGGAAAAAAATAAAGCCTTTATACAAGGAAGAACCAATTCAAAGAACATTCATATTGTTACAACTGATAAGGAAAAATTTAAAAACGAAATAAACTTTACAATCAAAGATAAAAGAGGAAAAATTGCGATTATCGTTACCGAGAAGTAATTTATATGGGTTACTCTTTTATTATAACAATCTTTAAAAAGAGGGCATGATAATAAAAAATAAGCAAAAATGATAGTAAAAGAAGAATTTTTAAGCAGACTAAGAAAAATTTTTGACCTTAATCTATATGAAGTAAAGGTCTGGACAGCGCTTCTTTCAAGAGGTACTTCAACTGCAGGAGAGTTAAGTAATATTTCTGATGTTCCAAGATCAAGAACTTATGATATTCTTGAAAGTCTGGAGAAAAAAGGATTCATAGTAATGAAACTTGGAAAGCCAATCAGATTTATTGCACTAAAGCCTGAAGAAGTTGTTGATAGAGTAAAGAAAAATCTATTAATGGAAGCAAACGAAAAATCGAAAAGGCTTGAAACATTAAAGAGTGATGAGGTTCTTGAAGAACTGAGCACTTTATTTACCAAAGGAGTAAAATTTGTAGAGCCTTCTGATTTATCTGGAAGTTTGAAAGGAAGACAAAATCTTTACAATCATCTTGATATGATGATTAGAGATGCTGAAGAATCAATAACAATTATAACCACAGTAGAAGGGCTTAACAAAAAATTTGAAGTATTAATGCCCAGCCTTGAGAAATGCAAAAAAAGAGGAGTAAAAATAAGAATAGCTGCACCAATTAACAGTAATAATCTAAAAATTGCAAAGGACTTTAAGAAAGTTGCAGAAGTTCGAAATGTAGATAAGTTAAAGGCAAGATTTACAATAATTGATTCAAATCAGTTAATGTTCATGCTTCTTGATGATGAAAAAATCCATCCTAATTATGATATGGGGATTTGGATAAACACAGAATTCTTTGCAAGTGTGCTTGAACAATTGTTTGAACTTGCATGGAAAGAAATGAAGCCTGTTAGATAGTCTCCAAGATATAAATTCTTATAAATATTCTAATCTTAAATTTTAAATGTCATCACAAAATTTTGTTTCCATAAGTGGAATCACAAATAGAAAACAATTACAAGGAATATATGAAATTTGCCGAAAAGAGGTTTTTGATTTTCCAATAGTTATAGGATACCAAGTCTCTAATGGAAGTATAAATCGCGGCACTCAAAATCCAAGGCAACCTAAACTTTTGGATTTGGAAAGTTTAAGTAAGGAAACATTTTCTTATGGATTTTTTCCTGCTATCCATTATTATACAAAAAATAATTCCACAATATTGGAGGATTTAGAAAAAATTACCAAATTAAAGATTTTAGATTTAAATGCGTTATTACAACTTAATACTCTTCCTCCTTCAGCAAAAATTTTAAGAGAAATTAAAAATACTGGTTTGGAGATTATTCTTCAAATGGCTGTTTCAAATAAACAAACTCCTCAAGAAGGTTATGCTGTCTGGAAAGGTGAAGGAGTTCAAGATGTTAAAGAAGGAGAAGTCGCGCCTTTAATAGCCCAAGTTCAGGAAAGAAAAGATTTTATTGATTACATCATGTTTGATCCCAGCCATGGAACAAATCTTGATTTAGATTTGGATGAGAAAAGTTTAGCAGTAAGATTTGGTAAAGAAATTGTCTCAATAGAAGATTTTAATCATCTAGGATTGGTTTATGCTGGTGGAATCAAACCAAACAATGTTGGAAGAGTTGCTTGTGCGCTTTCCTCTTTCTTTCCAGATAGAGTTAGTATTGATATTGAAAGCGGAATTATGGGTAAAGAAAAAGAACCTGATCTAAATTTAATCAGAGATTATTTAGTTAATTTTAGAGAAACTGTTCGGTGATTTCTAGATTGAATTATGTTTTTTCAAAAACATAAACAAAAACCCCTCCAACTTTTTCATTTTTTGGGCCAATTTTGTTCTTTTTAATGACTTTGAAACCAGCATTTTCCATTCCTTCTTCAAGTATTTTTTCATGAAATTTGAAATCACCAATTTTATGTAATCCTGAATACAATGCTTTTTTCTCAATTTCTGCTACTTCTTTATGTCCTTCTTGAAGTGCTTTTTCAATAATGAAATTGTGATAAAGTTTTAGAGATTTTTTTCGTTCTGGTTCGGATTTGAATTTAGGAATCAACTCATTGCCCATAATATAAATGCCATGCAATCTAAGATTCTTATTTATATTTCTGGCAAGTTCATATTGTCGATTATATTGAATGTGGTCATGAGAAAAAACAGAGACAACAATATCAGATAATTTACTAGCTTGAAAATTAACCACATCACCCTGAATAACATCTACATTTTTACATTCTGAAAGATTCTTTTTTAAGAGCTCGTAACAATGAGTATCAATCTCTACTGCTGTAATCTTAACAAAAGGTAGTTTTGCAAGTTCTAGAGTAACAATTCCTGTACCTGCACCTAATTCTAGAATCCTTATGATTTTATCTTTCTTCAATCTTTTTTTAATTTCAAAAAGAATATCTGCAAGCATCTCTTCATAAAAAGGATGTTTTCTTTCATGTTTGTGATATTTCTCTAAGTCGACATAGCGAGACATTTCTTCTTTTATTTGAGGGATTGATGGCATCATGCTTAGATTAATTTTTAATTACTTTATATTTGTAAGAGTATCTGGTAAGATTTGAAATCTCAATATCAAGATTAATACTGCTGAATAATTTTTTTAATCTTTCTTTAGAAAATCTTTCTGAAGTATAAGTTATTCTGTTTGGAGAAATCACTGTAACACTTATATTGTCGTGCTTTAAATAAGTCATATCTAATCCCTTATATGATTTTATTTGTAAGTCTTTTGCATTCTCATTATAAACAGTACCAAATAAAAATCCTCCAGATTTTAAGATTCTTTTTATCTCTTTTAACATCTCTATCTGATTTCCTACAACACTTAAATTATTATACAGTAAGAAAACACCATCAAAAAAATCATCTTTAAAAGGCATATCTTGAGCAGATCCAAGTTTTTTTATAATATTTGGATTTTTCTTAAATTTTTGTTGGAATTCATCAACAGCTTGTGGAACAAAATCTAAACCAAAGATCTGCACATCTTTTTTTTCTTTGATTGGTTCTATCTCGCGACCATCCCCACAACCCACAAAAAGATATTTCTTTCCTATTGAGATTAATTTTATCATTTCTTTGGTTTCAGAATTGTGAAAATCTTTTACTTCTTTAGGAAGTTCACCAATAAATTTATTTTTAATCAAGGGATAGTACTCATGCCAGAACCTATAATTAATATCTTTTTTAATATCCATAAAGATATTTTGTTAGATACTTTAATAAATTTTGTGATTCCAACAATTTTCTCCAGAAATACTTCTTACAAAATTACAATTATGAAATATAAAAAATAAAAATAAAAATAACTGAAATTTATTGTCTTAATATAACGAGTATAAGACTTATAACTGTTGTTACAACAACAACCCATCCAGCGATTACATTAACAACTCCTATATAAGGAACAGATATTGTTCCCCCTATCAAAGCAAATCCTACTGCTAGAGAAACGATTACGCCAGTCAACCAAGCTATAAAGTTTAAAACTTTTCCTCCTTGTTTTGCCATGTTTTACCTCCTTTTTGTTTTAGTATTTAATTTAGGGAAAATAAATTAAATAAATTTTAATTAAAAAATAAATTTATTTTTTCTTCTTTTTCCCTGTTGTTTTTCTTTTCTTCTTTGTTGGTGCTTTCTTTTGCTTTTTCTTTTTTACTGGGGCTTTTATTTTCTTTTTTACAGGTGCTTTTTTCTTCTTTGTTGGTGCTTTTATTTTCTTTTTTACAGGCGCTTTTTTCTTCTTCTTTTTTGTTGCCTTTTTAATCTCTCCGCCAACAATTCCTGAAAGAGTTGCTCTGTATCTTATTGGAACTTGTGCTGAAGCAAGTGCTGTTGCTCTTCCTCCTGCTTTTCTGGATTTTGCTATGTTTGCTCTAAGATCTCTATCCAGTCTTTGAAGTTCTGTATTTGTTTTTTTGACAGAGGATGCAAGTGCTTTTTCAGAGATTTTTCCAAAGAAAAATCTTTTAGATTCACTATCAAAGTCATCTAAAAGTCCTTGTTTTTCTTCTTGTCTTGCTCTTATAAGTTCTCCTGCCACATTGAATTCTTTCAGAATCTTAGCAAAGAAAGACTCATTCATTTTTTTTACTTTAACCATTTTTTTTCCTCCTTTTTTAATTTTGTTTACTATGCTTACTTTTAATTAATGAAAGTATTATTTAAATAGGTTTTGCTTACATCTCTTCTACTGTTTCTATACCAAGTAGCTTCAGAGAATTTTTTAAAACTTGCCTAAAGGACTGAACAAGCGCAAGTCTAAAAGTTTCCTGTTCAGAGCCAATCACTCTGCATGTATGATAAAATTCATTAAATAATTTTGCAAGCAGATAAGAATAATTTGCAATTATTGAAGGGTTTAAACTTTTGTATGCATTAAGAACAATTTCTGGAAACTGTGAAAGCTTTTTTACAAGTGCTACTTCTGTCTCCTCTAAATCATAAACTTTAAATTTTTTTTCTTTAGGGGCTTTTCTCATGATAGAACTTGCTCTTGCATAACTGTATAAAATATAAGGTCCTGTGTTTCCGTCGAAAGAGACGAATTTTTTAATGTCAAAAATAATGTTATTTTTGTGGTTGTTTTTAAGATCTCCGTAAAAGATTGCTGAAATTGCAATTCTTATTGCTCTTTCTTTTAATTCTCTTTTAGAAATTTTTGGCTCTCTTTTTTTTATTTCTTTTTCAGCCATAGTAATAGTTTCATTCAAAATACCTTCCATGAAAACTACTTTTCCTTTTCTTGTTCTAAATCTTTTTCCGTTCTTATCAAGATAGTGCCCATGATAAATATGTTTACAATTTTTTGCCCAATCATATTCCATTAACTCCAGAATTTTAAAGATTTGTTTAAAATATAGCTTTTGTTCTTGCCCAACTTCGTAAATCATTTTTTCAAATTTGTATTTTTTATTTCGTTCTATTGCAGCTGCAATATCTCTTGTAGCATATAGTGTGGCTCCATCGCTTTTTTTTATTAAAGAAACTCCTAAATTATATTTTTTCAAATCAACAATATGGGCACCTTCACTTTTTTTCAAAAGTTTCTTCTCTTTTAATTCTTGTATTATTTTTTTTGTTTTTTTGTTATAAGTTGCTTCTCCTTCTTGAACATCAAATTTTATTCCAAAGGTTTTATAGATTTTTTTAAATTCTTCTAAGCTAAAACTCTTAAAAAGTTTCCAAAGCATAAGTGCTTTCCTGTCTCCTTCTTCTAGTTTTTTGAATTCTTCTCTTGCATGTTTTTCATATTTTTTCTTATTTACCTTCACATAAATTTTCAGAAGATGATTTATAGGATCTTTTTCAAGTTCTTTCTCACTTCCAAATTTTTCATATCCGAGAATAAGTCTTCCAAACTGGGTTCCCCAGTCGCCAGGATAATTAATTCTTATCACCTTATATCCTTGAAATTCAAAAATATTTGCTAAAGAATTTCCAATTATTGTTGAACGAAGATGTCCAATTCCAAATGGTCTGGCTATATTTGGAGAGGAAAATTCAACCACTACTTTTTTTCCTTTTCCTGCCTTACTCTGTCCATAATCTTTTCTTTTAAGGATTGCGTCCCATACAACCTGCCTTGCCAGGCTTTTTCTGTTCATAAAGAAATT
>DAOWJD010000001.1 GCA_030640565.1 Nanobdellota archaeon | reverse complement strand
CCAAGGTTGAGAAGAAGTGATGTAGTGAGCAACAGCTTCAGTGGTTGTATTCCCGACGCTACGGAAGAACTTTCCAGGACTCCAGAAGTTTCCTTTTCTAAAATAGTTTCTAAGCCAGGGATGTTTTTTCAAAAGCTTAAAGGAGCTGTATCCTTTGAACAATTGAAGAGCTTTGCTAACACTCATCGTGATTGGCATCTCAACAAAGAGGTGGATATGGTCAACAGCGACTTGGAGCTCATAAATCTTAAACCCTTTTCTGTAAGCAACTTGTCTGATGAAGAATTCACAATCCATCCTAACTCCGTAGAACTTCATCGGGTCCATAGCATATTTGCATTTCCATACAAAGTGGAAAGCGTTCTGCCCGAAGGCATGTTTAGTACTTTTCAAATCCATTTTTCATCTCCAGAACATAGTTCACACTATATTCGTTTTAATTCGGGAGGCCTAGAATCCAGGCCTTCTCCTATTCAAGAAATTAAATTTTATAAGGAAGGCGGCAATTCCTCGCTCGGTTTAAAAGCCGAGGTATCCTTGCCGCAGATGTAATGGATAAAGAATCGAAAAAAATAAACCCTATGAGAGAAATAAAAATAGATAAAATTGTGTTAAGTATTGGAGGAACAGGAGAAGAGCTTGAAAAAGGGTTCAAGCTTTTAAAACTTTTAACAGGAAGAACTCCTGCAAAAATGATATCAAGAAAAAGGATTCCTTCTCTTGGGGTAAGACCAAAACTTGAAGTGGGGGCTGTTGTTACAATAAGGAAAAATCATATTGAAATTCTAAAAAAAATGCTCTCGACATTAGATAATACTCTTAAAAAAAGCCAAATAAGTGAGAATAATTTCTCGTTTGGAGTAAAAGAATATATTGAAATTCCTGGAACAGAATACCAAAGAGATATTGGGATTAGAGGATTGGATGTTACAGTTACATTCAAAAGAGCTGGCAAGAGAGTTAAATTGAAAAAAATAAAAAGAGGAAAAATCCCAAAGAAACAAGCAGTTACTAGCGAAGAAATAATCAAATTAATGGAGGAAAAGTTTAAAACAAAATTTATTTAAAATGACAGCAAGCGATTGGAAAAAAATCTTAAAACAACTGAAGAATAAACCTGTAAAGATGCAGAAGTTCTTGAAGCACAATAAACCAAAAGAAAGAACAATAGGAATAGCAAAAAGGAAATGTGAAAGGTGTGGAAGATTTGGAGCCCATATTAAATCATATGAATTAAATTTATGCCGACAGTGTTTCAGAGAAATTGCTGAAGAAATCGGCTTTAAAAAATATAGTTAAAATGTCACAAGATATTATTGCAGATGCACTAAATATGATGAGAAATGCTAAAAAAGCTAGAAAAGAAATTGTAAAAGTAAATAGAACTTCAAAACTTTTAATTGAAATTTTAAAAATAATGAAACAATATGAAGTTATAAAAAAGTATAAAATTAGTCTTAAAGACAAATCTGTGGAAATAACTCTTGGGAATTTTATGGAATGTGGCGCGATAAAACCAAGGTTTACAGTAAAAAAAGATCAAATTGAAAAATATAAAAGAAGGTATTTGCCAGCAAGAGATATGGGTGCACTTATCATATCCACTAGTAAGGGTTTAATGACTCATGAAGAAGCTTTTGAAGAAGGGCTTGGAGGTAGCTTATTAGCTTATTTTTATTAAAATGGCGGATAAAACTAAAAATTTGATAATGGAAATATTAGGAGGAGAATCGGGTTTAGAAGTTTATAGTATAAGAATTAAATTAGGATTAGTTGGACATAGTGTGACTCTTGATACTGTAGCAAGAAATCTTAAAGGAATGGTTGATGACGGGAAATTAATAAGATACGCAAGAGGGGGGGAAGTTAATGAAAATACTAGAAGAAAACATTGGCATTATCGTTATTACAAAATAAAAGAAACAAAAACATCATAAAATGAAAAAAGAACTTTACCAAGAAATAGAAACTCCTGAAGGTGTCGAGGCAGAAATAGATGGAGATACATTAAAAGTTAGTGGATCTGAAGGAGTAAATAAGAAAAAATTTAGCATAAGTAATCTGGATTTTAAGCAAGAAGGGAATAAGATAATCATCGGGAATAAAAAAGCAACAAAAAAAGAAAAGAAACTTATGAATACAATTGCCTCACATATAAAAAATATGATTAAAGGTGTACAGGAAAAGTTTGAATATCAACTTAAAATTTGTTTTAGTCATTTTCCTATTACTATAGAAATAAAAGACAAGGAAGTCATAATTAAGAATTTCCTTGGAGAAAAAATACCAAGAAAAATGAAAATTCTTGAAGATGTTGAAGTTGAAATTGATAAAGACATAATAAAAGTGAGCTCTGTCAGCAAAGAGTTTGCAGGTCAGGTTGCTGCGAACTTTGAAATTGCAACAAAAATAAGGAAAAAAGATAAAAGAATTTTTCAAGACGGAATTTTCATAATAAATAAAGCAGGGAAGGAAATATAATGGCAAAATTTTTGAGAAGAATTTGGCATAGGCATAGCAAATTAGGAAAAGGAAGAAAGAAAAAACAAGTTTGGAGGAGACCAAAAGGAAGAGACAACAAAATGAGGGAAAGAAGAAAAGGATATCCAATAGTTGTTAGTGTGGGATATAAGAAAAAGAAGTCTGAAAGAAAGAGCATTAAAGTAGTCAGAAACATCGAAGATATGAAAAAAATAGAAAAAAATGACATAATCATCATAGGGAATATTGGGAAAAAGAAAAAGATAGAACTAGCAAAAAAAGCTATTGAAATGAAGGTTCCTGTTCAAAATATTAATATTAAAAAATTCCTGAAGAAATCTGAAAAGAAAAAAGAAGTAGAACAGAAAAAAACAGGGAAGGAGAAAAAAGGCAAATGAATTTAAGTAAAAAGAAAGAACTTGCGAAAAGAACTTTTAATGTTGGAGAAGACAGAATAGTTTTTGTAGAATCTAGAATAAAAGACATTAAAGAAGCAATTACAAAACAAGATATGAGAGATTTAAAGCGAGACAAAGCAATAATTATAAAAGAAAAAAAAGGAAGGAAGAAAGTCATAAAGAAAAAAAGAAGGAGAAGTACAGGAAACATAAGAAAAAAAGTAAAAACTAGGAAAAAAGACTACATGATTCTCACAAGGAAACTGAGAAAATATACCTCTGAAATGAAAAACCAGGAAAAAATATCAAAAGAAGAAGTTAGTGACATAAGGAAAAAAATAAGGAACAAAGCATTTAGAAGTAAAGCGCATCTTAGAGAATACATAGGAGGATTAAGAAAATGAAAACATTGAAAAGAAGACGAAAAGAACACAAAACAGATTATCTGAAAAGAATCAAGCTACTTAAAAGTGGCTCTCCAAGAGTTGTATTTAAAAAAACAAATAAATACATTCTGGCTCAATATGTTGAAAGCAAAGAGGCCCAGGATAAAGTTCAAGTAGGAATAACTTCAAAAATTCTTATCAAATATGGATGGCCAAAAGAGTTTGAAGGAAGTCTTAAATCAACTCCTGCTTCTTATCTTACAGGATTATTAATTGGGAAAAAAATTCTTGGGAAAAAGCTTGGAAAACCTGTTCTTGATTTTGGAATGATTAGAGTTTTACATAAAAACAAAGTCTTCGCTTTTTTGAAAGGATTAAAAGATTCTGGAATTGAAGTTACATGTAAAGAAGAATTTTTTCCAAACGAAGACAGAATAAAAGGGAAGCATCTTAAGAAAGATTTCTCAAAAATATTTGAAGAAATTAAATCAAAGATAGAAAATGAAAAGTAAAAAGTTAAAGTTAAGTTTAATATTAAAGAATAATAGGCTAAATTGTAGAGAATTAATAAAAAAGTTAGAAGAAAAAGATATAGATTGTATTATGGGATTTAATGTAATAGGGGCAATAAAATCATATAGATTAGACATGGAATTAAGATTAAGTAAAATAAAAGGAAAAATAATTACTCATTACCCTGCTGATGGTTCTTTCCCCTCTGTAACTACAGAAGACAATTATGAAAGCTTTTTATGGTTAAATCAAAATTTTCTTTTTCATGTAGAAAGTATTAGATTCAATAATGGGAGGGAATATCTTGAATAATAAAATGAAAGGAATTGCAAAAAAATGACTAAAGAAAAAAAAGAAATAGATGCCTTAAAAAAGACTGCAAAAGCCCATGAAACACTTTCTGAAGAAAAGGCTGAAGAAAAGGCTGAAAAAACCACAGAGATTACAAAAAAATTAATAGAAGAAGAAACTAAAAAACAAGAAGCTGAGGTTAAAAGCGAGAAAGAATTGGCTATTAAAAAAGAAGAGTCTAAGAAAGAAAAGAAAAGTGAAAAAGAACTGGCTATTGAAAAAGCAAAAGAAGAAACAATTTCTTCATGGGAGCCAAAGACAGAACTTGGAAAAGAAGTAAAAGATGGAAAAATAAAAAATATTGATGAGATTCTTGATAATAATAGAAAAATTCTCGAGGAGGAAATTGTGGATTCTTTATTAGATGTTCAAACAGATTTGATATTAATCGGTCAGGCAAAAGGAAAATTTGGAGGTGGAAAAAGAAGGGCATGGCGACAAACTCAGAAAAAAACAAAAGCAAAAAACATCCCAACATTTTCTGCTATGGCTGTTATTGGAGATGAAAACGGCCATGTAGGGATTAGTATTGGAAAATCAAAAGAAACTCTTCCTGCAAGAGATAAAGCATTACGAAAAGCAAAATTAAGTATAATAAAAATTAAGAGGGCATGTTCTAGTTTTGATTGTGCGTGTTCAGAACTCCATACTGTTCCCTTTAAAATTAGTGGAAAAGTAGGAAGTTGCCGAGTTGTATTGATTCCTGCACCACAAGGAACAGGTCTTGTAGTTGGAGGAGAATTAAAGAAAATATTAAAATTTGCAGGAATAAAAGATGTTTATAGCAAGACATTTGGGAAAAAAAGAACAACTTTTAATCTTATAAAAGCATGTTTTGATGCTCTTAAAAAAACAACTTCAAGGGAGGAAAAAAGATGGCAATGATTTGTGTTATAAGAATTCGGGGACAAGTTGGACTTAATAAAGACGTGAAAGAAACCCTATATAGGTCGAGATTGAGAAAAAAATATTCATGCATAGTTATTAATCCTACAAAAGAACAATCTGGCATGATAAAAAAAATGAGAAATTTTGTTGCTTTTGGTGAGATAAAAAAAGATGTGCTGGAAAAATTGATTGAAAAAAGAGGGCAATTAATCAACAAGGAAAAAAAGATTGATGCAAAGAAAGTTGTTGAAGAATTGGAAAAGGGAAAAAAATATGAAGAATTAAATCTTAAACCTTTTTTCAGACTGCACCCTCCTAGAAAAGGGATAAAAAGCAAACTGCACTTCCCTAAGGGAGTTCTTGGAGATCATAAGGAAAAAATAAATGAGTTAGTTAAAAGGATGTTGTGAAATGATGGAGATAAAAATTTTAATTGAAGGGTATTCTGAGGAAATTAGTGAAGATAAAGTCGAGGCAGAAGGAACTATTACATTAGTAAAATCTACTAAAAATACAATCATCGATACTGGAAATGTTGGAAGTGCGAAAAAAATAATTAATGAGTTATCTAAGGAAAATTTAATTCCTGAAGATATAGATTTTGTTGTAAACACACATGGGGATTTAGATCATATTGGAAATAATGGTCTTTTTGTTAATGCTGCTTTCATTGGATTTGGTTCTGTTTGTAGGGGTGATAAGTTTGATTTTTTTGACGGTGAATTTGTTATTAATGAAAATGTTAAAGTTGTCAAAACACCAGGCCATAGTATGTTAGATGTAAGTGTTATAATCAAAACAGATAAAGGTATTGTTGTTGCGGCTGGAGATATCTTTGAAAATGAAAAAGATCAGGATGGAAGTAAAGCTAAAAAGTGGAGTATGAATTGGGAAAAACAATTAGAAAGTAGAAAAAAACTTCTTGAAATTGCAGATTATATAATTCCTGGCCATGGAAAAATGTTTAAGGTGGAAAAATGAAAACCAAGAAAAGAACAAAGGCGTCGAGAATGCACGGACATGGTAGAGGAACCCATGGATGGGGCGAGAGAAAAAAACATAAAAAATCAGGTCATAGAGGGGGAATTGGCATGGCTGGTTCTGGAAAAAGAGCTGATCATAAAAAAACTTTAGTTATTAAAAAATATGGTCATAAATATTTTGGAAAACAAGGAATTACAAGCAAAAAAACACAAAAAGATAAAAGAAAAAGAATAAACCTCAGAGAGATTGAAAACAATTTAAAAAAATATGGGAAGAAAACTGAAAAAGGTTTTGAAATAAATCTTAAAGGTTATAAAATTCTTGGTAGTTCTAAAGAATATGTGCCAAAAAATAAATTAATTATAAAAGCTGAAGAAGCTTCAAAATCAGTATTAGAAAAAGTAAAGGAAGCAGGTGGGGAGATTATCTTAAAGAAACAGAAAGAAAAAAACAAAAAAGAGGATAAAAAATAAAAAAATGGCTGGTTTAAGAGGCATATTTAATTATATTCCAGAAATAAGAAAACCTGATGAAAAAAAGCTTAGTTTTAATGTAAAAGTAAAATGGACTTTGATTGTTTTGATTTCATTTTTTGTCTTGGCAAATATACCTCTTTTTGGACTTTCTGTCAACGCTTTAGCACAGTTTGAATTTTTAGCCATCATTCTTGGTACAGAATTTGGAAGTATTATCACTCTTGGAATAGGGCCTATTGTTATGGCTTCTATTATCTTACAGCTCCTTACAGGTTCAAAAATACTTAATATAGATACTACAACATCTGAAGGAAAGAAATTTTTCCAAGGACTTCAGAAAATCATGGTTTTCTTTTTTATAGTTTTTGAAGCAGTTGTTTATGTATTAATGGGTGGGCTTCAGGCATCACCAGGATTTACAGGACTTCTTATATTTCAGCTTATTCTTGGAGGATTAATTATCTTTTATATGAATGAACTCTGTGAAAAATGGGGATTTGGTTCTGGTGTTAGTTTGTTCATTGCTGCAGGAGTTTCATGGAGACTGATAACCAGTGCTTTCCAATTTCTTGATTTGCAAGGAAGAAACTGTTTACTAAGTTTCAAAACAGTTCCTTGTACAGGAAAAGTTTTTGTTCTTATACAATCTGTTATGAATCAATTTCCTATAGAACTTTTATCAGCTGCAGCAGCGATAGTTATAACTGTTATAATCTTTCTAGTTGTTGTCTGGGCTCAGTCTTTAAAGGTTGAAATTCCTTTATCTTTTGGAAGAATTAGGGGATATGGAATTAAATGGCCTTTATCATTTTTCTATGCCTCTGTTATTCCTGTTATTTTAACAGCTGCTTTAGTAGCAAATGTACAGCTCTTTGGAGGTATTATTGACAATGCTGCAGCTCCCTGCCTTACAGGACTAGCAGAAGATTGTGTTGGAAGAGCAAAAATTGCGTCTTACTTTACTTTCTTAGGAGGATTTATTGAAGGGCAAGCTGTTTCAGGTCTTGCATTTTGGATTGGCTCAACTAATCTTTTAGAGTTAGTTATCAGAGGAGGATTTTTGCCCATCTATTTACTCCAGGGGTTAACTCATGTCTTATTTTTCATGTTTTTCTCCACACTTTTCGCGGTTTTTTGGGTTAAAACATCTGGTATGGATTCAAAAAGTCAGGCACATAAAATTGCTGCTTCTGGATTACAAGTAGCAGGGTTTAGACAAGATGAGAGAATTCTTGAAAGTATTCTTGATAGGTATATCATGCCATTAACTGTAATGGGTGGTCTTGCAATAGGCTTTCTTGCAGCAATCACTAATTTAATGGGGGCTTTAGTTTCAGGGACAGCGATTCTTCTTGTAATTATGATTATGTATCAGTTCTACCAGAATATTGCGCAACAGCATGCAATGGATATGCATCCTGTAATGAGAAAGTTTGTGAAATGATGATTCAGGATAAAATATAAGAAAAAGATATTTAAATTTTTTCGTGCGACCTAACAAAAGCGAGTAAAAAACAGCTTAATCAACTTTCAATACCCGAAAAGCAGGGTACTCGCCAAGAAGATCTCTATCACAGTAGAAGTCAAACCTACCATCGGCGAAGGCGTCGAACTTGGCAACTCTTTCATCTTTTGTTTTTGGATTATTTAATCTCCAAATATACTTATTGCTTCCATTAATCCATTGAGATACATTATTTATTTTGGGAACATCTTGTGTTCCTAAAAGTTTTTCTAAGATATTCTTATCAAGTATTTCATCGATCCAACTGTTTAAGCCAACAACTTTTCCATCTAAAGAATATTCATCTGAAGTTCTATAATTATGAATAATTTTATCTTCTCCTGGAGGATTATAAATTATCCTGGTCAGTGTATTTGGGAATGTTCTGAAACTATCTTTAAGAAGATTTCTTAATTTTTTAGATGTTTCAAGATTTTCATTTTTAAGAGCGAAAGCACTTGTGCAGATAGCCCAAAGCAAAGGAGCATCTGTTGGATGAGGATTTCCTTTTTGTTTTTCTTGCTCATAAAGTTCTGCAAGTTGTTCCTGATTCATTTCAGGAGTCATTTGCTCAAAAAGCCCGTAAGTTCCTGTTTTCCCTCTATAAATCACTCCCGGAATAGTCCAAAAACTCTCGCTTGGAGATGTATACAAAAGTGTTTGTTTTTTTGCCATAATTCTCCTCACAAATTCTTGCTTTATAAAGATTTATATCTTATTGTTTTTAACTGAATCTCGTAGACATATAATCCAAGCCTAATCTTTAAAAACCAATTATCCTTTAATTTCGTATGAACAAAGAAGGAAGCTTTAAGGGAATCTTTATTGTAATGATTATTTCTCTGATGATTGCTTTTTTCTGGGAGAGTATCTCATGGATAAGAAATGGGGCTCATGCAATCCTTAACCCAACTGCAGGTGTACTTCTTGATTGGAATTTGACAATGGGTATGCTTGTAATTGTTCTCTTTATAGCTATACTTATGACTCTTATTCAAAAATATGCTACAGATCAGAAAACACTTAGAGAAATGAAAAAAGAGCAGAAAGTACTTCAGGGAGAGATAAAGGAAGCTAGGGAACATCCTGAAAAAATGATGGAACTACAGAAAAAACAATTTGCATTTCTTCCAAGAATGATGAAAATGAGCATGAGACCGATGGTTTATACCGCAATACCTTTAATTTTATTCTTTAGATGGTTTATGGATTATTTTGATGTGCTGGGGAATGTAAAATTTTTTGGTTTTTTAAGCTGGTTCTGGTTTTATCTTTTAGGCTCAATAATTTTTAGCTCTATTTTGAGAAAGATTTTTAAAGTAGTTTAAAAATACAAAGAAATGGAAAAACAAGAAGAACAGAAAGAACAACAGGCACAGCAAGAACTTATGTTTAAGCTTAGTATGTTTGAGCAACAGATACAACAGCTTCATCCACAGTTACAATTAGTTGAAAAAAGTATACTTGATTTAACTTCTTTAGATTTTGGCATGGATGAAATTAAAGGTTCTACAGGAAAAGAGATTCTTGGACAGCTAGGAAGAGGAATTTTTGTAAAAGCAAAAGTTATTTCAGAGGAATTGATTGTTGATGTTGGAAATAAAAATTTTGTGAAAAAAAGTATTACTAATACAAAAAAGATTATAAAAGAACAGATAGAAAAACTCCAACAGGTAGAAAATGAATTAAAAGATAAAATAGAGGAGATTAATAAAGAAGCGACAGAATTTGTTTTTGAAGCTCAAAAAACAGAAGAAAAAGAATGATTAAGAAACCTTTTTCACAAATTGGTCATATTTCATAATTCCGTGTTCTGTTATAATTCCTGTTATGTATTTTTTGGGAATAAACTCGAAGGCAGGGTTTTTTATTTTAATGTTTTTGGGTGCATTATCCCAAACTTCATTAAGAGATCTTTGCTCTAAAGGAACTTTTTCCTTTGTGAATTTCCATGAATCAGCGACGATATAAAAAGAGATTTTCTCTTGTTTGGAAAGCCTTGCAATAATTTCTGAACCTACTTTATTTATTACACCTTTTTTAAGCAAAGCATCTGCTCCAAGAAAAACCAAGTTGACTTTTTTTGTGCCTTGTTCTTTAGAAAGAGCAACCCCTATAGAAGAATCAGCAAAAAGGGTAACTTTTATTCCTGCTTTTCTTAATTCTTTTGCTGTTTTTCTTCCTTGAAACAAAGGTCTGGTTTCTGTGTTATAAACTTCAAATTTTTTTCCTTTTTTCTTTGCATAAATTAAAGCACGGGCAACATTTGTTGAATGGCAATGTGTAAAAATAACAGATTTATTTTTTATTAGTTTGAAAACACAAGGATTTATTTTTTCTTGAGCTTCATCAAAATGTCTTAATATTTCTTCCTTGGCTATCCCTGATTCAGCCAAATCAAGAACATTCTCCATCATGGGTTCTGTTGGACGAAGAGAAAGAAGTTTGGTTTTGGTTTTTTTTGCGGGGTTCAGATAATAAGCTCTAAGTGCTGCTTTAGCAACATTTGTAGCTCCTTGAATCTTAATATTTTTAATATCTCTTGCTATTTGACTAAACCTCTTTTTTTTATCCATAAACTATTAAACTTAAGAAAGTTTAAAAATTCTCTTTTTTTATTCTTTATATGTTAGAAAGTATGGTTAATCCAAAAAGAGTTGAGAAAGGACCATGGAAAATGTTTTTTGTGGGAATTATTTATGCTTCTCTTTCTCTTTTGCTTGTGAATTGGTTTT
>DAOWJD010000029.1 GCA_030640565.1 Nanobdellota archaeon | reverse complement strand
GCAACAACAATCCCGAGTTGTTTAGAATGAGGTATAATCATTTCAGACCACATACAAGTCTAAATAGAAAAACACCTGATGAAGTTTATAATGATTTTAGTTTATTATTTTAACCTACGACATATGTCACCTGCGTATACACGAGGGATTTTTGAGAAATGTTTCGAGGTAGAATTTATAAAATAAATTTGTTTAATTAGAAGATGAAAAAGAAATTTGTAATTGGGATATCTGGTCCAAGTGGTGCTGGTAAAACCACAATAGGTAAAAAATTAGCTAAAAAACTTAAAGCAAAATTAATTAATTTAGATGATTATTGGAAATACCATAATACAAAAATTAATTTGAAGAAAGATTGGAAAAAATTAGAACATCCTTCAAGCATAGACTTTAACAAACTATATAATGATATTATTAAATCTAAAGAAGATTCTAAACAAAAAAAATTTATTCTTGTTGAAGGATTTCATTTGTTTTATAATAAAAAAATACTCGATCTTTTTGATTTATGTATTTATATAACAGTTCCTGATCATTTAGTTGTTAAAAGACGCGTTGATAAGTTTGGTCCAGAACAAAATCAAGAATGGTATAGTAAAAACATAGTTATAAAATGCTATAAAAAATATGGAGAACCCACAAAAAAACATGCATATTTAATTATAAGAGGTGAAGAGAATATTAATAAAAATATCAAGAAAATTTTTGCTTGTTTAAAAAAGTAAAAATGTCCTTTTAACAATATAAAAAATGGATTTTCTAAGAATTAATTATTGATTTGTTTCTTTCTATTTTAACGACGTTTCTATTCTCATCGTGATAAATAATCTCATCGAAAGTATATGCTTTTTTGAGTAAATTTAAACCTTCTTTAAGCAATCTTATTTTATCACTTCTTTCTTTCCTTGTAACTCCTCCTACAGTCTGAATTTCATATTCAGATAAATAAATATGTCCTTTTAAAGAAATATCCTCTTTTTTTGCTGATACTTGCTTAAGAAAAGTAGGACGTTTTCTATAATAATCTAAATTTAAAAAACAATATTGTCCATTTTCTTCTCCTTCAAAAACAGCATACGCCTTTGGATTTCCTGGAATCATATTAGCCATAGGAATACTAAATTCTAAATGAACCAGATCACCTGCTACTAATTCTCCTAGATTATTTTTGTCATCCAACCACAATCTTGCTTGAGGTTTTTGTGTTTTTGTCATAACTCTGGAATGAAGAAAGTCTTTATAAATGTTCTTGTCAATTCTAAGAATTATATTTTATTTTCTTCAAACTTTTTATTAATGAATTCAAGCTGTTCCTCACATTTTTTTATTCCGTCTTCAAATATTTGAATTTCTCTTCGTATAAATTCAATTTCTTTCTTATGATAATCAATGTATTTTTTATGATGTTCTTCAATTTGTTTTTTATGAAATTCTAATTTTTTTTCTTGATCTATTTTTTCATTTAAATCAAATGTCTTCTGAATTTCTTTCTTATGACTTTCAATAGAATTCTCGTGGAATCTTATCCATCCCTCATTGTATTCAATCTCTTTTTTATTATCCTCTAATAATTTTTGTATTTCTTCAAGTTGTTGGACATAAGCACTTTTTCTTTTTTCCTGTTTTCCCTTCTCTTCTCTAAGATAGTGTTCTCTTCCTTCATGTGGAGATAATTTATTTTCTTCCACCATCACCTTTAATTAACCCCCTTATATTCTTTGATTCAAGTAACACTTTTTTAAATATAAATCTTGTTCCTAATTTTTCTGCTTCTTTCCCATGGTATTCTTTACTCATAAGAATGCAGTCCAATCCTCTATTTTTTGCGGCTATGATAATTTCTCCTCCTCCTTGTGGAGCATATTCACCTAAATCCCAATCAGTTATAACTAACTTATAATTATCTGAAGCAATCTCTTCTAAACCTTTCTCTACAGTTTTAGCATATGTTGAATCTTTAAACTTATTTTTAAGCTTCTCATAAACATCTTCCATGTCATCTACAATCAATGTTCTTCCTGTATACAGAAATTCTTCACCATTACCCATAATCAATGTTCTTGTCATATAATAAGATAGAAAATAATCTGTTTAAAAATGTTTGGTCGAAGTTACTCTTTCTTTTTCTTAGCTCTGAAAGTGTAAATCTTATTAATAATAAAGTTCAAACTTCCAGCAGTTATCATTGCTATGATTTGAGAGAATATATAGAAAATTCCTGCAAACTCTGTTAAAAGATATAAAAAAAGAATACTTAACACATGGGAAAAAATACTAATACTAAAAAAATGAAAATATTCTTTGAAATATTTATCCTTAAGCTTTTCCTTAAATGTCCATATTTTATCCAAGGTGAAATTATTTATTCCCCCTACCATAAAACCAATTATTGCAGAAATAATATAATAAACTCCTAGAAATTCTGTTAAAGAGTATAAGATAGCTAAATTAAGGGCCCCACCTGTAAAACTAACTAAAGTATATTTAACAGCTTCTTTACCTGTTCTTTTTCTATTTCTTGGTGAAAAAATATGTCTCATTATATAAAAATTAACTAAACCCCTTTCTTATTCATATTAGAAATTAGAAGAGAATGTATTTAAAATTAACTTTACTCTGCAACACCTGGCTCTGCGAAAACCGCTTTTGATTTTTTCTTAATCCCTTCTTCTACTACCTCGCCTGTCCACCACTCCAAATCAGGAATGTCTGCTTCAATCTTTCTTGCCTTGCAGTAATCTCTTACTAAAAGATAAAAAATAAGACCAAGACTTTTTGGGCTTTTGTTATTTCCTAAAATAATTTGATCAGCCCCCTTTGAAAAATTATTTGTGTCACAAATCATTAAAACTTTTTTATGAACTCTAAGCGTGTCATTTAGTGCATTTTTATCAACCCAGTGATCTGTTATTATTGTTAATTCCTTCTCAAAAAAATCAGGAAGCTGTTTGTTTGTGAGAATTCCTGCAGGGTATTTTGTTGTGAAGACCTTTATGCCTGTAATCTCTCCGAATTTTTTTACAGCTCTCCAACCAGCCTCTCTTTTACAAACAAGAACAACATCTTC
>DAOWJD010000044.1 GCA_030640565.1 Nanobdellota archaeon | reverse complement strand
GTATAGGTCTTAAAGGTGGATTTACTGTAGGAAGAATTCTTCTTTCTGGCCTAGGTCTTCTCATAGGATAATCTGGTGGGGGTGGTCGCCTATGTCCTGGTCCTGGTCTTGGTCCTGGCTTAGAACCTTTAGATTTTGATCTTATCTTAAACCATAAACGTCTTAGCTTATCTCTAAATATTATTCCGATAACTACTAATACAATCAAGATTAACAAAATCCAAATCCAAGTGTATGAGCCCCCTGATGTTGTTTTAAAAACACAGCAAATATCTCCTGTAAATTCACATGAATAGGCTGCTTGTTGTTCATTACTTGAACAAGATGTTCTACAAATTCCAAGCTGTTGTTCACATTCGGAACTAGTTGGTGCATCTTGGCAAATTCCCCCTACACAACAATTATTTGTATCAGCAGCGCTTATAGAATTCACACTACATATTTCATTAGAAGAGCAAATTTCTCCTTCTTGTTCAGCACATGTTAATTGTTCTGGCGGAACAGTACAGCACTCAGATAATACACCTGGACAATCATAATCTGATCTAATCTCTCCATCATATCCTATACAACTTCCTTGGTTTACACAATAATAGCCTCCAACAGATTCGCAATCCTGTAGTCCGCCCCCGTTCCCGTTTCCTCCTGAAGAAAAATCTTCTGACCAGATAGAAGCTAAAATAAATGCTGTATTTCTTGTATTATCTTGCCAGCATCCATCTACATCTTGGGTTTCGAGAAGCCATTGCTTTGAATTCGTTTTTTCAAGAGAGGTTTCGTGTTTGAAAGGAAAAAGTGCAAGAGCTGTGTCATAATATTTGTCTTCTGATTCTTTCCAGTAATATTGGGTTCCAACGTGTTTTTGTTTTAAAAGTAGAGAAGTAGAATACTCTGTATTAGCAGTTATAAAATATAAAAATGCATCTGGTAAAAATTTTTGGTTGTCTTCTGCAAGAGTTATTAAGTAAGGAAGATAAGGAGACATATCTTCTCCTAATGAATCAAGTGTAAGTGCTGCCCAGAGGCTTCCTTCATAATTGCAAGGATTTCCGATTCCCCCTTCTCTAAAACAAAAGGATTCGATTTTTTCAATGGTTGTTCCTGCTGGTGCTGCAGAAGAAGTTTGTTGGAAAACATGAATTGTAGAAGAAGTTTGTTCTTTAAATAAAAGGGTTGTGGAAAAATCTTTATCACAGGAAATACTAAACTCTTGATTAGAGCAAAAAGGAGAAGTAGAGATTTCCAACCAATAATTATTTTGTGTTAAAGAAAAACATTGTCCTGCATCTCCGTTTATTTTTTTATCTTCCTGTATGTTTATTGTGCCTGAAAACCCTGTGTATTCAATTGTACATGTTGTTTGGTCGTTGCTTTCAATTTGAAGGTACCATATAAGATTAGAAGGTGTTCTATTTTGAGAAAGAAGCCATTGTTGTGCTTCATCTATATTTGCTCCGGCGTTATCAAGAGCAAGAATTGCTTGTGCTGTTGTTTTTAATCTGCAACTTCCATCAGGCCAACATTCTCCCTCAGAAGAATCATCAATTACTTCTGCCTTACACTGGTTAATTGCAAGAAGAGAAAAGATTTTTTCTTCTGAAGAAAGTGAGTCACATTCTCCTTCTACTTTGTCTTCAAGACATGAATAAGCGTTGTCAATCTTCTGTTGCTCATCTGTAGAGTTTTGCTGAGCTTGCAACAAAGAGAAAGATATGAAAATTAAAAATATAATTAATATGCTTAATATCCTCTTTTTTGTCATGTTATTTAAAGTTAATACTTATTTTTAAAATTATCTTTAGTCTAGTCTTGTTGGGTTTTATCTTTCAAAGACTACCTCTATAACATCTTTATCTTTTAATATATGATTTAATCCTACTTGTTGATTTGCAAATTTTGAACTTTCTCCAGTTACTCTTGCAAGTTTAAATTTATCTACTAAACTTTTATGGATTTTCCCTACAAAATCATGAACTGTAGAATTTTTTTCAAGAATTATAGGTATTTCTTTTCCTTTAGGATATGCTCTAATTAATCCACTTTTCTTCCAGAGTTCTTTTTTAAGTTCATTAATTCCTTTTTTTGTCAGATTTGACAAACCAATTACAGTCTTACCTGGAAATTTTTTCTTTAATTTATTTAATTCTTTTTTTCCGTTATCTAAATCTATCTTATTTCCAATAATAATCATGGGTTTTTTTATTTCGGCCTTAATTAATTCTCCCAACACTTTATCTATCTCTTTTAATGGTTTAGATAAATCATGCATTAATAAAATTCCGTCGGTATTTTTTACAATACCAATTAATCTTTTTCCTCCACCAGTATCTTCTGTTGCGCCTTCAACAAGCCCTGGCAAATCTACTATCTGAAAATACGCTCCATTAATATTAACAACTCCAGGGATAGGCTTTAAAGTAGTAAATTCATAACTTGCTATTTTTGTTTGCAATCCAGAAAGTTCATGAATCAACGAACTTTTTCCAACATTTGGAGAACCAACCAATACAAACTGTCTTATGCCTTGCTTTTTAATATCTAACCAATCTTGATGCTTTACCTTTGACCTTGTTTTTGTTTTTTTAGCTTCTTCCTTAAGCCATCTTCTTAGCTCTACATAAGGTCCTGTATTATATCTTGGAAGTTCTGATTCTATTTGTTTTATCTCCTTAAGTCTAACTTTGCCTTCTTTTCCAAGTAATCTTTTTTTGATTAATTGTTTTTGTACTACGTGTGGAACTGCCATTTAATTCATTACCCCTTTACTTAAAACAAAAAAGAGCAGATAGTTAATAAAACTTTCAATAATTTCTAGGAAAGATTTAAAAAATTAAACCCTATTGATAATCTATGGGATTAACAAAAAAGGATAAGGAGTTAATTGAAGAAGCTAAAAAAATAATTGTTAAGTCTAAACCAATCAGATTATTTGATACTGGTGATGCTGGTTCTGCATTGATTACCCCAAAGGGGAATATCTATCAAGGAGTTAGTATGGGGCTTTATTGTGGAATGGGTTCTTGTGGAGAATATAACGCAATAGGGTCAATGATTTCAAATGGTGAAAAACAAATAAAAACAATCGTTACTGTTTGGTATAATGAAAAAAAGAAAAAATATAAAATTATGTCTCTTTGCGGAAAGTGTCGGGAAATGATATGGATGATATGCAAAAAAAATAAAAACACAGAAGTGATTATTTCAAAATCAAAAAAAGTTAAATTGAAAGAACTATTACCTTATCCTTGGGGTGAATCAATGGAAAAATAATCTCATAGCATATGTAACTGCGCCTGCTACATAATCTAAAGGAGATTTAAATTTTCTTTCCATATCCTTAATCCCCCTCTTTGCTTCTTTTCCCAACTCTTTAAGTTCTTCTGGAGTAAATCGGGGTCGATTAGGGAGAGCATTCATTAGCTTAAGACAATAAGGTCCATTATAATCTACTTCCAATTTTCCTTTTTCCATTCCATCTACTTTTTCTTCTATGTTTTCCATATTTATTTACAAATTTTTGACTTTATAAAACTTTCCCTTAGTTGTCATTGAGAAGTAAATACACCTCATTTTCCAAGAAATTCCTCTGTTTCTAACTCAACATACTCTTCTGGTTTTAATTACCCATTTAGGAAAGAGAAGAACAATGTTTAACACCATTTTATTTCGATTTTTTTGTTTTACGTTTTGGTTTGTCTTGTGTATCTTTTTGTCTGCTCTTTTTTGCAATATAATTTATAGGGTTTTTATATCTAAGTTCTTCTTCTGTAGGAATTATTCCTATTCCCTTATAATAATCTTTATCGTAATTTGGGGGAGGCACTACTTTATTTCTGTAGCTCCATAAAAGCTGAGATTTAATATAACCTTTTTTCAGAGGAACCCCATTTTTTTCATTCCATTCATAAATTCTTTTCTCGATGTCATCCCTATTCATTCCTGCTGACCTAAATAAGTTTAGAAGAATAAACAAGGATCTTTTTCTTCCATCTTTAACTCCCTGCAGAATTTTTTTTATTGCTGGGGGAAAAATTTCTTCTGAGAATTCTCCTATTTGAACTGGTTTAAATTCTCTTTTTTCTGTTTTTCTTGATTCATCTGGTTTCTTTATTTTGTGCCAGTCTAGAGCTTCTCTTAAAAGTTCTGTAGCGTCTCCACCATCTTCTTCTGGTATAAAATCTCTGACTTTAGTTTTTAGAGGATCTGCATCTTTTGGCTGGAAGTCTTTAAATTTTTCAGGTATTATAACTATGCTTGCTAAAGCTGTTTTTTCATGAAGAGAGTAAGGCATTCTAAATAAATGCCTTGGAGAAACAAGAATTAAATCAGGCATGACTTCTTTGGGAGCTTTAAAATCTTTTACATATTTGCTTAAACCAGATGTTGTAAGGAGTGTTATTTTTTCTATAAGTTCTTTTTTTGAGGCAGACATTATAAATTTCGTAAGAATTCTTGGCCATTCTGGAAACATATCTGCGGTTTTTATGTTGTTTATTTCTTTGGGAAAGGCTTTCCACGGAACAATAATGTGAAATCCCTTGCTTCCGCTGAACTTTATTCCAAAATTTTTTACACCATAAAACTTCAAAATCTTAATTATGATTTCTGCAAGAATTTTACTATAATCAAGGTATTTGCTGTCTATATCAAGTAAAAGGTCCCACCCAGTTCTTAATTCATCAAATTGTTTTTCATTCATTTCTGTGGAAAGTTTTAAAGGGTCTTCCCAAAGTTCTTCAGAGCAATGAAATGAGGTTGCTCCATTTTTAACAAGTTCAAAAACATCTCCTGGATATTGAAAAGAATCAGGTCTTTTTCCAAAACTCTCCATCATATAACTTGGAGCAATTTCCCTGTTTTTTGAGAATTCAAAAAGCGCTTTCTGGATGTCTTTTCTTGAATAATACATCTGTGTTATTTTTCTTATTCTTTGCTCTTTAATGTTTTGAGCTTGCTTTTCCACCATAAATCTTTCAATAGGGTGAAAGATTTATATAATTACCCCATACTGATTTATACTAGACAATAACAATGCTTAAAAGCATAAACTGTTTTTTTAAAAAATGTTAGTAAAACTTGAAAATCCAGGACTTTTATCAAGGGTGGTTGAAATTATTTCAGAACTTGTTATAGAAGTAAAGATAAAAGTTGACGAGGAAGGATTGAGCATAACTGCAATGGATCCTGCAAATGTTGCTATGACCAAATTCGTGCTTCCAAAAAGCTCTTTTTCAGTATTTGAGACAGAAAAGGAAATTTTAGGGATTAATCTTGATAATTTAAAAAGAATTTTAAAAAGAAGCGGTTCTACTAGTTCTGTGGTTTTGGAAAGAAAAGAAAATCTTCTCAATATCCAGATTCACGATAGGATTAAAAGAAATTTTAATTTAAGTTTAATAGAGATTGAAGGAGAAGAAAGAGAGATGCCAGAGATGGAGTTTAGTTCTATGGTTGAACTAAATTCTTCTGATTTTATAGATTCTATTGAAGATTGTATGGTTGTCGCAGATGCCTGCTCTTTTATAATTAAAGACGGAAAGTTTGTTATTGAAGCTAAGGGTTTGAATTCTGCAATGTCTGAATTTTCAGGAGATGAAGCAAAAATCTCTGCAGAAAACTGCAAATCAAGGTACAGCCTTGAATATCTCCAGAAATTTATAAAAGGGGCAAAACTCTCTGAAAAAACTGTTTTAAGATTTGCAAATGACCATCCTTTAAGAGTAGATATAAAAAATGATTTTATGGATCTTTCTTTTCTTTTAGCCCCAAGGGTGGAAACTGAAGATTAAGACGAAGCTATTTTCTTTAACCAGATAATAACGATTAAATATATGAAAAATGCTGTTATTAAATAAACAGGTTTTTTTTCAATCAATCCCAACATAGTTAAGGTTGCTGCTAGAAATGTGTAAATAAGTGGCCATTTCATAGAAATTTGTAGGGAAGTAAATATTTAAATTTAAATAAGATGCATTATAGTGTTTGTTGCTAAGTTAATTAGTCTTAATTAATAAAGAAAATTATTTAAATAATAAAAGCTATAATAAAGTATGGAAAATAAAAATAATTTAAGAGAATTAACTCCCCAATATATGAGGTGCCTGGCAGCAGCTTGTCCAAGAATTTATGAACTAACCCCTATAAATATGCGGTGTGTTTGGACAGCTTGTCCACAGATACATGAAGGAAAGAATAATTATTTAATAATTGGAGAGCAAGTAAATCCTTCTGATGTTGGTTTAGAAGGAAAAGTCGGAAAAGGAGAGGTTTTGATTAAAGTCCCAAAAGCCCTAATAGATAATAAAGAAAAATAATTAAAGAGTTCTTTTTGGTTACATAGATATGACTATTAAAAAACCAAAACTTGCAGATAGACTTGATGATATCTTAGTTACAATTTTTGCAGGCTTTGTTTACAAACCTTATATAGATTCATTAAAATTAAAAGGAGATGAAAAAATATTAGAATTAGGAGGTGGTTCAGGAAATCTCTCAAAATTTGTTATTAGCAAATTATCTAATAAAGGTTCTCTAACCTGTATAGATAACTCTACTTATTGGTTATCAAAAGCAAAAGCAAAATTGGGTGGGTATAAAAATATAGAGTTTAAATTAGGAGATATAAGTAAATTAAATCTAAAATTTTGTTATGATGTTGCAATTATACACTATGTTCTACATGATATTAATCAGAATATTAGATTAAGAACGATTAAAACATTAAAAACAAAATTAAAAAAGAATGGTAAAATTTATATAAAAGAACCAACAAGAAAAAATCATGGCATGCCTGCCAAAGAGATTGAGAATTTAATGCTGTCATCTGGATTAAAGAAGATTTCTTCAAAAGAAATTTACTCTTTGCCATTAAGGTCTCATTATGTAGGGATTTTTGAGAAAAAATAATTTTCAGTCCTTCTTCAAAATACCTCTAATCACCTCAAAATAAAAATAAACTAAAAACTTGCTCTTTTTCCTAAAGTTTATAAATAATATTCTCGTAAGAAAAATATGTCTAGTAATGAAAAAAGAAGGTGGTCATTGGTAAATAAGAGAAATAAAGGACAGGTGACTATTTTTATTATTATAGCAATAATTGTTGTTGGTTTGGCTGTTTTGTTTTACTTTATAATTCCTAGGCCAGGGTCAACTGCTGAATTTGATGAAAAAAATCCATATGCATTTATGCAGTTCTGTCTTGAAGATAAAATTAAAGATACTATTGATGTAATTTCTTTGCAAGGAGGAAGTGTTGCTCCAGAGCATTATTTTACCTATAATGATGTCGATATTGAATACTTATGTTATACAAATGAAAACCTTAAGTTGTGTGTTGTTCAAAGACAATTCTTAAAACAACACATAGAATCTGAAATTGAAGATGAAATAAAAGGGGATGTTGTGGCATGTTTCAATGCTCTTAAGGAAAGTTATGAAGACAAAAGTTATGATGTAAACTTGGAGCCTGGAATAACAAATATAGAATTGCTTCCAAAAAGGGTTGTTGCAAGTTTTGATTATGTTTTAACTGTTTCAAAAGCTCAAACAGATAGGTATGATTCCTTTAATGTAGTTTTGAACAATAATCTTTATGAATTAACAAGTATTGCTAATTCTGTAATAGAATGGGAAGCAACTTTAGGGGAAGCAGATCCAAGAATCTATATGACCTTTTATCCTGATTTAAAAGTTGAAAAAAATCTCCGTGATGATGGAACAAAAATTTATGTTTTAACAGACAGGAACACTGAAAATAAATTCCAGTTTGCTTCAAGGAGCTTGGTTTTCCCTCCTGGATATTAAGATGAAAAATAAAATAACATTACAAATTAAAGGGGTGGTCTTACTTGGAATTCTGATTTTAATAGCTATATTTTTATTTAAAGGGGTTATAAGCCAGGGACAAACAGCAATGTCTTGTGCTGAAAAAACAACTTATGATGCATGGTGCCAAACTGTTCCTTTTGATGAGGTTAACACAAATTATAGATATGACAACCACACTTCATGTGAAGCAACTTCTTATTGCTCGACAGGAACATGTGTCAATACAGGAACAGGACAGTGTTCAATAGGTCCTCAAGCAACTTGTGATTCAACACAAGGAGGGGTTTTTTATAGCCAGCCAAAAGATGAAGTTGCCCAGTGCAAAATAGGATGTTGTCTTCTTGGTGAGCAGGCTTCTTTAGTTGAAAGAGTAATGTGTGACACTCTTGGAAAAGATTATGGTGTAACAGCAACATTTAGACCAAATATTCAGGATGAGCTTACATGTATAGCTCTTGCATCACCAGAAGCAAAAGGTGCTTGTGTTTTTGAAACAGATCTAGGAAGGGATTGCAGAACTATAACAAGAAAAGAATGTCAGGATTCTGCAGGAGAGTTTCACGAAG
Source organism: Nanobdellota archaeon (assembly GCA_030640565.1). GTDB lineage: Archaea > Nanobdellota > Nanobdellia > Pacearchaeales > GW2011-AR1 > ASMP01. Next base: position 2,776 of record DAOWJD010000044.1, on the reverse strand, counting down.
GATTTTTATGTACTGCACCTGACTTAGGAACAATTTGTGCAATGACACGAAAAACAACATGTGTTGAAGGAAGAAATGAAGTTTATTTTATTGACTCTTGTGGAAATATTGCAAATATTTATGACTCAGGCAAAGTGGATGATGTTACTTATTGGAGTTATCTCCCTGGTGAAGAGGGAATTGAAGTTGATATAGGAGATGGATTGGGGAATGCTGGCTCTAAAACAAATGGATATTGTGATTATCTTGAAGGAAGCACTTGTAGAAGATATGATAGAGGCATAGATTCAAATAAACCATCCTATGGAGATTATATTTGCAGGGATTTAAGTTGTTCTAAAACAAATCCTCTTAGTGGTGGTTTGGATAGGGCGCATGGTGAAGAGTGGTGTTCAGAACCAATTGAAAATTTTGAGAATGCAAAACCAGGACAACTTTCATATTTATTATATTGTTATGATGGAGAGATTCAGTATGAGCTTTGTGATTCATTTAGAAATAAGCTTTGCTCACGAAATGAAAATACAGGGACAGCAAGTTGTATTATGAATGAGTGGTTAGAATGTATTACTCAAGAAAACACGAAAGATTGTGAAAGCATTGAACTTGATTGCAAGGTTGTAAAAGGTGCTAGTATTTTCAGAACTGCTTATGGAACAGAAAAACTTATCAGAGATAGTGATACTGGAGAAGATGTGATTGGGGTTTGTGTTCCTAAATATATTCCTGGATTTAAGTTCTGGAATCCAGAAGGAACTATGTTAAGCTTACCTGGAGAAACACCTTCAAGCATTTGTGGGTTTTCCAGTGTTGTGTGTTTTGTGAACTATACTCAGCAAATTGCTGTGCTTACTGAATTCAAAGCATGGGCTTCTGAGGAATGTGTAGAGACTTGTAAATCAATAGAAGACTGGAGTAGTGCAAAATGTGATAAGGCCTGTACTCCTGTATGTCTTAAATCTCCTCTTGGTAGCAAAGATGACTTGGCTAAAATAAATGGGACTTGGGCTGAAAGCTGGCAAAATTTGTGTGTCTCTTTAGGAGATTGTGGTGTTAGTGGAAATTCTTTTGGATATGGAGGATATAATCAATGGAAAGATTTATTTATTGGAGATAAAATTGATTGGGCAACACTTCCAAATGCTGATAGCTATAAATAAAAAATTATATTAAAAAATGGGTAGAAAAATAAATAGAAAAAAAATGCATGGAGGATTAGCAATAGGAGAGATAATTCTTTTAATAACAAGTATCGTTGCGTTTTCTTTTATCTTAGGAGATGGTTTTTCTGTTGTGAGTGCTGAAGGAGAATGTGTAACATCTTCAACAGGAAAAACTTTTACAGTTAGTGAGATAACAGCCACAATAGGATCAGGTAAGCAGTACAGTAATCTATGGGCATGGTGTCTTGCTCATGGGGGCTCTGATGTGTGTGGTGGTGGAAGCGGAGCAGCAACGTCGTTAATAACACATCCATGTCCAGGAGAAGAGGAGGAGGCTGAAAAGGAAGCATCAATAACTTCCTATCTTTCTGGAATGGTTGTTCCTTCTGGTGCAGCATACGTAGCTCCAAAAATAGCAGCAGCACTTGGATTTGGAGGAGGAGGTGCAACAGCAGGCCAATTTGGAGGGAGTGTATTTGGAAGTACAACAACAAGTTCATCACTTGCATCGCAATTCACTTTGGGAAGTGGAAGCAGTGGTGGAACAGGTATATTTAAAGGATACGTACCATCAGCAACGAAAGGAGCGGCTGAAACAGCAACAGGGAATACAGGGTCAAAAAACTTAATTAAAAACCTTATTAAGGGAATTAAGAAAAATCCTCTTAAATATGCAGAAATAGTAACAATAGCATATATAGTAATTGCATCTGCCATTGTATTTTCTAAGACAGGGGACATTGGAAAAGCAAAAGATGTTGCAATTAGAATGGCTGTTGGTGCTGGTATTGGTTTTGGTGCTGCTCATTTAACTGTTGCTATCTTTGGAATTGTATCAGGACCTGCAGGTTGGATAATTAGTGCAGGTCTAATAGCAGGCGTTCTTCTTTCTTATTTGTTTAAAAAAGAACAAGACAGAGATATTACATTTACGTGCAAATCATGGCAAGCTCAATCAGGTGGAACAAATTGTGAGTCATGCAATGACGGGACTTTTCCTTGTACAGAATATCAGTGTAAAAGTCTTGGAACTGGTTGTGAAATAATAAATAAAGACACAGATGAGCCAATATGTATCTGGAAAGATCCTAGAGATGTTAATCCTCCTGAAATTCAAGCATGGGAAGAGGCTTTAACAGAAGGTTATGAATATGTACCCTTGCCTCCTGTAGAAGGAACAGGGGTTGAAATAAAATATATAGGTAGTGATGATGGATGTTCACCTGCGTTCCAGCCATTTACATTTGGTGTAGATTTATCCAAAGACGGATATTGTAGAATTGAAAAAAATAGAACAGCAAGTTTTTCTAATATGAATTATGATTTTGGTGAAGAAAATCTGTATATGAAACAACATACTCAGCAAATGAGCTTTCCAGGAGTTGTGCATTTAGAGCAAGCAGGGATTACCCTTACTAATAATGGAGAGTTTGAATTTTATGTAAGATGTGAAGCAGCTACCAATGGAAAAGCAAATCGTGATGAATTTATATTTAAATTCTGTATTGACAAAGGTCCTGATACAACATCTCCGGAAATAAGGAGCTTTAACAAACCTGATAATACACCAATTGCGTACTTTAAAGAAGGTGAAACAAAAGAAATTGCTATAC
>DAOWJD010000036.1 GCA_030640565.1 Nanobdellota archaeon | reverse complement strand
TATATAAAACTTACTATTAATTAGAAGTAAGTAAGTTTATATAGTTACTTGTTGACTACTTTATCATGGTAAATAAATACAAAATTAATGTGGAGAAATAAAAATGGAAGCACAACAAATGAGATCAGATTCATCTGAAGTAGTAGGAAGTTTTAGTGTTATAGGATCTGCAGGAAATACTTCTGTAGACTATAAAAGAACGGTCGATAGTTCTGATTCTCTTCATATTGGAATCCTAATCTTGAATAGTGAAGGTTACTTTTCAAAAGATTATTTGAAGCCCGGTTCTTCGGTTAAAGGGAAAAATCCATTAGAAAATCCAACAACTCTTTCACTTCTAAAATCTTCCTTACCAGCCCATGTTTTTGACCCTACCTCAAAAGACAGCCAAGCTGAAATAGATCCTAATGAAATCTCTAGACACGATGCTGTGGATTATTTTCACTTACGTAAGACACAGTACTATTCAGTTCCTGGACCAAGTGAAAGAAATATTATTCATGTATCCCCTACTACTAGCCATAAATATGCCCATAATAAAGATGGAAAAGCACATTTAAATTTAGAAAATCGTGTAACAATTGCTTTTGGAGAAAAACCAAACTCCAAAACTTATGAATTTGGTACTATAAATGGAAGAAAATATAGCACAGAAGGAGAGGACCCCCTCGATAGGGCAATTTATAGTACACTTATGGGTAGCAAACTACCTAAAGAAGTTAAAAGATTAATCTCATTTGAATGAATTAGATATTATAAAAAATATTGTAGAAGGAAGTAAAAAAATGATAAATAAAACAATGAAACAGGAAATAGGAAAAACAAGAAATACTTGGAGAATAGGAAAAACAAGAAATACTTGGAGCGTAGGAAAAGCTAGAAAGGCAGAAAGAGCTCTAATGGATCTATTGAGAGATATTCCAGAAATCTCACATCTAGAAGGATGTAGTTATTCAGGACTTAGAACCTATAAGGTTCAATTCATGTTTCAAGAAAAGAATCAATCCAGAGGACAATATTGTGTAATGGAATACAGTCCTTTCTTAGAACAGTTAGACATCAATGAATATGTTATTGAGGTAAGCAAAACACCTGTTGTTATTTCGAATAAAGTTTTAAAGAGAATTTCTAAATTTTGTCCAAAAGCTAATGGTGGAAGACTTAATAATGGAGGAGCTAATTTCTGTAGGGTCTCTTTAGATGTATATATTCAAGGGAGGAAAAATGAAACAAAAAACACAAGATAATTCAATTGAAAGATTACAAGACAAAGGAGCTAGAGAAATAACTACAAAAATAATGGGTGGAAAGGATGTAAAAGCAATAATTAATGCAACTTATAAGGCCTTAGAACGCCCAGTTTTTAGTGAAGAACTTTTGCTAAAAAATATAGGTGAAAAAACTGGTGGAAGATATGGAATTTTTCCTCCTCAACCAACAGAAGAAGGTGTTTCGCTAAGAGATAAAATTGATTCATTAAATAAAGAATATTCTACAAAACCCCTAACTAAGGAGGTGATATGTAAACTATCTCTGGAATTAGAACTTGGCAAAGGAGCACTAAATATAAAAGATACTATGAATCATTTAAGAAAATTATCTAAATTAAAAAATTTAAGCCTATATAAGATAGGATTTATGCCACGAGAGTTTCATGATGGGGATTGTGAAAGAGGGTTTGCTACAAAAGACCACATCACTATTTGTCTTTTGGCTGATTATGCCATCAGAGATCCTCCAGAAGAACATAAACTTGCAGGATTTTTAATTGGTCCTTATGATAGAAAAAGCATAAAACCATTTGGAGATTTAGCAGCTTATCTTGGATTATCTGAATCTTTAAGTGTTCAATGGAGGGGACCAAAAAAATGGGAAAAATTGCATGGTCATCTAACTTCTATAAATATGGGTTACTCAACTATAGGGCCTGGTAAGTTTTATGCACAATATAATTTAACTCGTAGAGCCTTGAGAGATTATTTTTATGGTGTTGCATTATATGTTAATACAGATAATATTAGAGATGAATATACCCTCATAAATACAGAAAAGAAGATAGGTAAAAAAGGTTATTTTAGTAAATTAACTGATAAGGTTTCTGATTATTTTAAAAAAGAAAAATGAACGCAAAAGAATTTCGTAAATTAATGGAAGAAAGTAAACTTGAAAAAGACAAATATTACAAAGTTACAGATGTTCCTACAGGAAAACATGGGATTGACCACATAGACTTTCGATTAGATCATATTCTTTATTGCACTTGTAATATATCTGATTCGGATGCTGTGGGAACCATACTAGATGATGCAATTAGAAGCAAATTACCCATAACAGCATATACGGATAACGGGGGACTTTATTCAGACTATGGTCCAAAATACATGGTCGTAGTTTATCGTATTGAATACTTTAATGATTTTGTTGAACATGATTCTATGCACCCTAATCTTCCAGATTTACATGATACAAAAAATATTATAGAAAATATTGTAGAAGGAGATAAATAAAAATGACTAGAAAACCACCTAGAAAACCATTTGAACAGTTGAGAATAAATAAGCATAATTTGCTAGAGAAAATAATTGATTTATCTGATCGAGCATATAATATGAAACGTACGACACCTAAATTCATTGGTCTTTTTGATAGACAAGTCGAACTTGAGTATGCTTCTGTAAAGCTATATGATCAATTTAATGAGACAGATTATAAAAAAATTTCTTATATATTAGAACAGGTAAGGCATTTACTAGAGGATACACTTGAGATGGCAAAGACTGAAGATTTTATTGATTATCTTGCAAGGAAAGATTAAAACCTGAAAAAATTAAATTCTGACAGCTAACCAATTTAAACAGCGACTCCTAGTAATTTTATTAGAAATTGCCTTTTTAAAAATAAGAGAGAATCCCCTTTTTCCAATCAAGAATATAAACTTTTTGATCTGTAGCGAGGCGGAGAAATTGTAGTTTGAGAAACCCAATATATTTATTTCTTACTAAACAAACAAATTCAATAACTCTTAGCAATATATACTACTTCCCTCGCTGGTTTATTACATATAACGCATTTTCCTGTTGGTTTTTCTTTTTTGTTCGCAAGAGTTCCCTTAACTTCTGCGTTTATTTCTTTTTCAATATATTCTGCACACTTCATAGCTTTTTTATCTAAAGAACACCACGAGATTTTTGCTATTTTTCCTTCTTTTATAG
>DAOWJD010000030.1 GCA_030640565.1 Nanobdellota archaeon | reverse complement strand
TATTAAATTCCCGTCATTATTTATTGAATATATATCTATAAAGACAGCCCAGACTTTTTCTCCTTTCTTTATACATAATTTTTCAAATTCTATAAATTTGCTTTCTCTTACAGCCCTGTCAATTAATCTTGCTAGCTCAATTGCAGGAAATCTTGGGGGTCCGCTTTCAAATCTCGGCGAGCTTAAAGGAAGAAGCTCTGAAGTAACCATTAGTTTTCCTTTGTCAGGAGAATCAGGATAAGGCTCTGAAACATCAAGTTTAATACCAACAAGAACCTCTGTTTTACCTATTTTAACTCTTGCAGAACCCTCTGCTTTTTTTGAAATATTTGTTTCTACAGAGATTTCTCTGAATTCATCAGGCTTTCTTTGGTCAAATCTTTTTCCTTCTGCCAAGTATTCTTTTATTCTATCTCCTGTTAATCTTGTGGTTTCCATTTTTTATTTGTGTTATTTTGTGTCTTTGATTGAATCTTTTAGCGCTTTTTTCTGAACCCCATAAATTTCTTTTGTTGCTTTTCTTGCAAGCTCAATGACTTCTTTTAATTCTTTTGAAGTAATTCTTCCATCAAGTTGAATGTGTGTTATCTCTCCCTGTGGCGTCATTGTAATCGGGATATCTGTTGAGCCTTCTCCTTCTTCCCAATCTTCCTCATCCTTATTTAAATCAACAACAAGCTGTTTATCGATTTTTCCTATAGAAATGCTTGAGACTATATCTTTCATAGGAATTCCTGCATGTGCAAGAGCAAGAGCAGCGGCATTAATCCCTGCACATCTTGTTGATGCATTTGCCTGTAAAATATTGATATGAACATCTACCACCATATTTGGATAGTTCTTAATCATAATAGCAGGTGCAAGAGCCCACCCAGTTATTTTACCAATTTCTGTGCTTCTTCTATTTGGTCCTGGTCTAATTCTATCTGAAACAGAAAAACTAAGCATACTATAAGTACACCTTAATGTTCCTGTAGCTGGATCCTGCTGATGTTGAGGATGCATTTTTTTTGGTCCATAAACAGCAGCAATTGCAATTGTATCTCCGAATGAAAACATCGCACTCCCGTCTGCGTTTGGCACAATTCCAACTTTCGCTTCCATAGCTCTCATTTCATCAAGCTTTCTTCCGTCAGGTCTTTTGAATTGTTTAGTTGGCATTTTCTTTTGTATTTTTATCAGTTTTATTTTTCCCTTTTTCTTTTTCAAACCACTTTTTTACTTCATCTGTTAATCCAGAGGTAAAGGATCTTTTATTGATAAACATTATAGCTCTTTTTACAAGCAATTCATCTTCTATTTTATTTCCTTTTATCCAAATTAATCCATTTTGTCCGACAGTAATATTGCAATCAGATTCTTGTTTTATAAGATTTATCATACTCCCTTCTTTTCCAATAACTCTTGGAACCTTGTTTGAATTTATCTTTATAATCATCCCATCATCTATCTTTCCTAAACCTCTTGATTTTATTGTTAAATCTATACCCCTGCTTGTAACACCAATAATTTTTGCAACAACCATCTCTCCAATGTCAAGAACCTCATTTAACCTGTCTTTGTCTACATATCTTGGAACTTCTTGAATAGGAAGGAATGCACCTTCAGGGGAATCAATGTCTACAACCCATCCATAATAAGTGATATTTTCAACTTTGCCTATTATCACATTTCCTCTTCTTGACTGATAAATTCCAGACAAGGGAATCACTTTTACAAGCCTGTTTGATTCTTCAGCAAGACCATATCTCATTGTAATAATTTCATCTCCTTTTTTCTCTGTTCCTTCTCCTGGAAGATAGTTATCTCCTTTTGCAATAACTTCTCCTGGAACCACAATTCTCCTTTCTATTTTTTCTTTTGCCATCTTTATTATAATTATCTTAATCCTTTTTTAATTTTATCTATCAAGCTCTTCATCATCATCTTTAATTTCTTCTGTAATCGCAGAGCCATGAGTTAGTGAATTTAATTTATCATAAAAAGAAAAGAGCTGTGTTCCTGAAGGAACAGCAACAATGACTTCTAAATCACCATTTTCTAACCATTTCTCTTTTTCTTTATACTGATTAATTATGCCGTAAGCTTGTCCTGTATAAATTGCAGGAATGGTTATTTTTATTTTTTTCGTTTCAAGTTTTATAGGCAAAATTTCACTTATTTTTTCAATAATGTCTTTAATTTGATCTTCTACAGGAGAATCTTTTATATTAACATGTGCCTGCTCCAAAGCACTTTTGATTCTTTCAGGAGTGTGAGGATTTCCTGTTTTAGAATCAATAGCATTAGTTGACAAAAAGTCAACAACCTGTCGAACCTTTTTCTCTTTTTTCTCATCTCTGTAATCCTGAGTTAAAAGAATTTCTCCTTCTTTTACTATTTTTTGAGCAATAGTATTAGCATCTGTTGTTCCAAAAGCTTCTTCAAGATCTTTATCAGGAGCTTTAAAACCTTTTTTCGAATCATTAAAAATACTATCTGTTTCTAAAAAATCACTATCAGAGCCATCTTTTTTAAATTTTAATGCTTTATTGATGTTAACAATAATCTTAAAATGCTTTCCATGTTTTTTTATTCTCGCTATCGTGTTTGTCATCTTCTATTCTTATTTAATAAATTCCCCTAATTCATCCTTAACAAGCCTGTTAAGTTGAGCTTCTTCGTTTTTAATATAAACCAGTTCAAACCTGTCAAGGTCAAAATTTTTCCCTTGAATCTCTTTAAATATTTCTAAAGCAATTTTTGAATTTTTTTTAATATTAAGTTCTGGTTTGTATTTTTCACGAAGTTTTTCTTTAATTCTTTCATCATTTTCTCCTATTGCATTTGCATGATAAGAGAAATAATTTCCTGTTATGCTACTAGTGTAAAGTTCTGGTTTTTTGTTTTTAATTCCAGCCACCATCAAAGAGGCACCAAAAGGCCTTGCGCCCCCATATTGGGTGAATTGCTGTTTTATATTGGAAATTTCTTTAACTATTAGTTCAGGTTCTATAGGAGAATCATATGTTATCCTATGTTGTTGTGCTAAAACCTGGGCTTTTTCAATAAGAACTCTTGCATCAGACACAACTCCTGCAACACTTGAAATTATATGTGAGTCAATTTCATAAATTTTATTTGCCGACTCTTGAACTATTAGTTTATCTTTTACCCTTCTATCAGCAAGAATAAAAACCCCATCAGAACATATCATCCCAATGCTTGCACTTCCAAGTCTTACTGCTTTTTCTGCATACTCTACTTGAAGAATAGTTCCTTCAGGAGAGAACATTGTTGCAGTTCTATCATAGCCCATAGCCTGATGCTGCATATCTAATGGTAAATCCATTTTATTTTTTTGAGAGAATTTTATAATCAATTCAACCTGTACTATAATTCTCTGTCTTTATTTTTCCTACTCACCAGATTTGGGAAATCAGACTCATTTAAAAGGTTTTCGGCTTTAATGGATTACTTAAAAGCAAAGCTTTTTAAAAGAAATTTATTAACTATTGAAATGGAAAGAATTGAAAATAACCACGATCGAAAGAAATTTATATACAATCGAGAGGATTTTAGAGAAGCATTAAGGGATGTTATCTTCCGCTTAGCAGATGAAGCTTATTTAGAAGGCAAGACAGAAACTGCAATTGAACTTGTAGAAGGAACCCTTAAGAATCCTCTTAAAAGAGGTCCTAATAATGTTTGGACAAACTATCGTTTGGATTTATATTCTTCTAAACTTAAAAAATCTTCTTCTTAAATAAAGTCTTTTATCCTGTTTTTCCCAATCCTTTTAACGTCCCGCTTGCTTTTTCAACCCATAGCTTTTCAGACCATATTGCAAAACATGCCTTTACAGAGTCAACAGATTCCCTATTTACAGAAATAATTACACTTTTTTTGTCTGATTTTATCCAGTTAAGCCCTGTTTTTGAAATCCCTAAAACACCAACCCCCTCAAAAACAGCTCTTTCAATGTCTTTAACCTTTCCTTTAACAAGAAGATATCTCTTTTTCTCTCTCATTGAAGGTTTTAGAGGTTTCATAAAACAACTAGCCAGAGATAGTTTTTATATTTTTATCATTATTGGGGTAGCAAAGGTTATAGTATCTAAAAGTACTTCTGTAAATCATTTAATGCAGAACATAAGTTAGGTACAAGGATACCTTGTTCTTTAAATTTTTCCATCTCTTCAAAAGAATACCATCCATATCCAGAAATTTTATCAGGTTCCATCAAAGTAGGTTTCCCCTTTTTTATCTCAGACCTATACATATAAACTTTAAAATCTCCTTCTGGAGAACAAGTTTTATACATCCCTAATAATTCTTTTGGTTCAATAGAAATACCTAATTCTTCTTTTATTTCCCTAATGACACACATTTCTAAATTTTCATTATCTTTTCTTTTTCCACCAGGCGGTTCAATTCTTAATCCATTATGTTTTGTATTATGAACTAATAAAATTCTTTTATTTTTTATAATTAATGCTGCCGTCATATCTTTCATAATAAAAATAAATAGAAGATGGTAATTTAAAAAGATATTTGTAATTAAAACTTTTTAAAGTTGTTTTTCTAAATAAGCTTGTAAAAGGGGAATTTAGAAAAAATGGAAGTTTGTACAGTTGGCGGATATGAAAAAGTAGGAAAGAATATGACTGCTGTAAAAGTTGGCGAAGATGTTTTTATTTTTGATGCAGGGCTTTATATTCCAGGAATAGTTGAACTTCAAGAAGAAGATGTTTTAGAATATACTCACAGATTTAAAAAAGGAAGTAAAAAGACAAATAGATACGATGAAAAAAGATTAAGAGAATTTGGAGCAATTCCT
>DAOWJD010000009.1 GCA_030640565.1 Nanobdellota archaeon | reverse complement strand
TTTTTAGACTCTTCTTTGAATTTTTTTAGAATCTCGTCCTTAAGGCTTTCAGTAATTATTACCTCGGCCATTTTTTTTCTGCTTCTTCAATAGCTTCCTCAATTGTTATGCATCCTTCATCTGACATAAGAATGTCATGTAATAATCTTTGCTCTGCGCTTTTTAACAGTCTTTCAATTACGTCTGAGTAAGTCTCTTTTTTAGTTCCAAATTCCATTATTTTTTCCTTAAGATCCTTTCTTATTGCGATTGTTGTATTTTCCATTTTATAATTTCTATAGTTATTATAAATTTTATAGAATTTATAGTTTAAATATTTTTTGTTTCTTGGGGATGATGCAGGGGGTTTGTGGAAAGATATAAAATCATGTTAATTATATCATTTTATGGCTAAAAATTATTTAGAGGAATTAAAAGTATTAAAAGTCTAAAAGTATTACAATAGCTATGGGAATAAAAATACACTATAATGAAGAAGATGATATATTCACTATTTATGATGATGAACATAAACCCAGTGAAACAATTGAATTCTCTGAATTCTTAAATATAGATATTGACAAGGATAGAAGTATTGTTGGATTAGAAGTATTTTATGCAAGTGAATTCTTTTCTGCTTTGAATAAAATTATCACAAAATCGTTATTAGAATCTGTTGATAAAGTTTTAATAGAACATGAGAATTATAGAAATAATTGGTTTATTGTTCTTGTATTTGAAAAAGATGGAGAGAAAATAAGAGTTCAACTGCCCCCATTAAGAAAAGCTGAATATACAAGCCCTTTAATTGCAAGTTCTCAATAAGTTTTATCTAAAGAGATGGTTTTGATATGAATTTCATATTTTAATCAATCCATAGTAATTACAAAAACATATCCCGAGACGACAATCTTAAAATCTTGCTTTAATGTTGAAGAAGGAATTATTTCAAACAATTTTCTAAATCTTCTTTCTTTAAAATTAAATATCTAAATTTTCCCTGTAGTAATTCTCTGGCATAGCCTTGAATGACACAAGAGGTGATAGCTTCTCTCTTTGCATTTTTTATAATCTCCATGACAGGAATAAAATCAGAATCTCCTGAGATTAGGATACAAACTTCACAATCCTTATCTACAAGAGATTTTTTAATCATATCCGCACTAATTAAAACATCAACCCCTTTTTCAGTAGATATATTTTCCTTGGCTATTTTTTTAAGTTTTCTTGTTTTTACAATTATCCCTTGTTTTTTTAATTCCTCCAAAAACTTTACATGGTTATAATAAACCTCTTTTCCATCTGATATGTCTGGAATTGAATTATAGTATCTTATTTCTTTTAAACTTAAATTAAAATGTTCGCAGATAAATTTTGAAAGTTTTTTCAAATCTATTTTTCCAGGTTTAATTATACTTTTACAATTATGATACCAGTTATTTCCGTCAATAAAAATAATAGAGTATCTCTTTCCCATCACCAAAGAATTAAAATAAACTTTATAAAAGTACTCCCGGCATTACCCAAAGGCCATACCGGGGATTTGATAATTATTATAAGTAGCAGGGGTATTTAAGCTTTGCTTTTTTCCTACGGGATGATGCAGGGGGATTGGTGGTTTGGAATAGTTATTGAATTTGTGTTGTCAATAAAATAGACTTTCAAATGAATTCCTTATAGAATTTATTTTCTCATTGCTTAATTTACTTATCAGTAGCTTCATTTTCACTAAAAAATCTTCTGATTTCAGCACCATATTTTTACAGGATTCTTTTGTTACTTTGATTATTTGGTGTGATTCGACATAGTATTGCTTGTCAATTCTCTCCTCTTTTGCAAAAGAAATAATTTTGCAAAGAGCTTCTTCATTAAACAAGCTTTTCAAGATAATAATTGATGCTGAATGGTTTTCTGATTTTATTCCTGTTTTAAATAATAAAGCTAGCAGAGAATTATTACATGCAGTAATAAGCTTCAGAAGTTGAATTTTCATAAAGCTGATTTTGGAACAGAAGCTTTGCTGATTTAAGGCAGTTCTCTGCTTTTTGCAGATAAGATATTTTTATTTCTTCAGACGGTTCTGCAATTTCCAGTTTTCTTTCTTTTCTAAGTTTTCTCAAAAAATCTGCTTTTTTCATAAAATTGCTCCGCCCCCCTTAAGATTACGTGATTTTTAATAATTTCTTTTATCAAAAGCGAATTTGTATCAAATTTTCCTATTTTTGCGTTAATCTTTGAGTTTATGCCTTTTATTTTTTCTTTTATAGAGTTATTTGCTGTTTCAATATAAATATCAATATCGCTTTCTCGTTTTTCAATTCCTTTTGCATAACTTCCAAATAAAATAATCATTAGTTTTGGCAAACTCTTTTTTATATCTTCAAAAATTACTCCAAGCTCTGGATGTTTTTCTATGAGCTTTGATAGTTTGTAAATTTCAGCAGAGTAAACATAGTTCTTTGAGTTTAGGTTATTTTTAATAAAAAATACTTTGTTCCTGCCTTCTATTTTGTAATCTAAAATCTGCATGTTCACTAAATCGTTCAGCTTTCTTAAAACAGTTGCATGAGGCTTTTTAAGGGTTCTTGCTATCTCCCTTAAATGGGATTTTCCTTTAATTAAAACCAGCATTATCTCTAGCCCTATATTGTTGTTTTTATTACTGTTTCTATTATGAACCATATGTATCATTTATGAACCAGATGTTTTTAAATGTTTGGCTGTTTTAACTGCGACACGCTTTTCCTCCGGGATGATGCAGGGGGGTTGGTGGTTTGGGGGAGTTACTAAGAAGGCCCATAAAGAGTCATACAAATTTCATCATGAATAATCTTATATTCTTTCTTTAATTTTTCAGAAACACGCGAAAAGAAAAGACTTGAGCATTTTCCTCCTCGAGAGTATTTGCCACCTAATGAAATAATTGCTCCGTTTTGTTCAGGGGTTCTTTTAGATTCGTGAACAGCAGTAAGTTCGCTTACGAAGTCTAAATCTTTTGAAAATTGGTTTTCCAAAAGAGAACGAAAGGCTTTATTGGCTTTTTCTCTGGTTTCTGATTTCATTTAATTCTAATAATTGGTTGGTTTTTAAGGATTGTTGTTGGGGAGTTTGTTGGTTTGGGAAGGTTATTGGATAAAAGTATTCTTTCAAAGATAATAATTCTTTTAAATGCTTTTTAATTAATTAAGAGATGAAAACACAGATTTATTTTGAGAAAAATTTAAAATGGGAATAGAAAAAATACTTCCAAAATTAACATCCTTCTTACCAGGGGGTCTTGGGATGAATGCGGGAAATTTGTGGTCTGAATTTTTTCAACGAAAAGGAGTAAGAACAAAAGAGGAGCAAATGACAAAAGAGGAGCTCCAGAAAGATTATAAGGGAAGAAGAAAAATGGGAATTATGGTGGAATGTTTCAGAGATATACCTACAATAGCTCTTATATATGTTGGTTTTAAAGACTTTGGAATAGCATATTATGCTGGAGCGACTTGGCTTCTAGATAGACATTCATATTTAGGATGTTTAGGAATGTAGGATACTAGTATTTTTTCTATGGGATTAAACACTTTTAGAAAGATATAAAATTGTGTTGTTCTTAGAGGATTTATGAATGAAGAATTTAAAATAATCAAAAGAATGTTAGAAAATAAAAAAGTTAAATCTTTTGTTATTAGTAATTTGAAAACTAGCCTTAAAGGTATAGGATATTCTAAAGAACTTATTCAGGATCTAATAAAGGAATTTGAAAAATATGATTTTACTGGTTTTCAGCTAAGGAATTCTAAAGAATTACATAAAGTTAATTCTATAGGATTTTTTCAAAAAATAGTTCCGATATATTTTGAAAATCAGGTTATTCCTTATGTCCCAAGCTCAAAGAAGGTGGTCGACATTGGATGTGGAACAGGAATTCTAGCACATAAACTAGCACAAAGCAAAAGATTTGACCAAATTATTGGAATTGACATTGATTCATATCCAGAATGGGATAAATTCAAAGAAAGAAGTGTAAGTTTTAAAATAGTAAAGGAAAAAGAATTTAGAGAATTTTTAAAAGAAACAAAACCAGAAACAATTATTTTTACTTGGGCATTACACCATATGGATTTTAAGGAACAAGAGAGATATTTGGGGGAGATTCATTCTATTCTTGATAAAGTAACTATAGTTGTATTGGAAGATTCTTTTTCTGTTAAAATGCGACCTCAAGAAGATATTGGAGTTTATGACTCCTTTAATAAACTTAATTTAGATGAAAAAAATAATGTTATGTCCATACTTGACTGGACTGCTAATCGTGTTCTTGAGAGAAGAGATAAAATACCACTTCCTTTCACATATAGAACTCTTGAAGATTGGCAAAAACTTTTTGAAGAAATAGGATTTAAATTAATCAAGAAAAGATATATTGGTTTTCCGAAAAATAGAGATGTTAATACCCCTCAAAGTATTATAGTAGTTAGCAAAGTTTAAAATTGTGTGGTTCTTAGGGAGGTTATGGATAAAACAGAGTGGATAATTTTTATAAGTATTTTAGCTTTGGTGGTTTCGATTATAGTTGCAATTGTTAGTTATAATCAACAAAACGACATAGCAGATTTAACTGAAAAACAAATTGAACTTGAAGAATCTCAATCAGAATTTAATAAAATCGTGAAATTCTATGAAACACTCGAAAGAGATGTAAATGAATGTATAAACCAATCAATTCGTTTAAAAAATAAAAAATTGCTTAACGAGGCAAGAACCTCTATTTTTATCGCTTATAATCATTCTCTTGCTAAAGAAATGTTAACTTCTATAGAAGAGTGTGTGTATGAAGGAGAGGAAGAAGGAGAAGAAATTGCAGGATTTGCGGGTTCGGCATGGATATTGATTGTTATTATTTTAATTATCTTAGTAGCTATTGTTTGGCAGATCAGATCAGTTAAAAAAATGAAAAAATGAAAAAAGAAAATGAAAATTATTTGAGAATGTCCTTAGAAGATTTAGAATCCTCTAAAGTACTCTATTTACATGGGAAGTACCCCCAATCTATTTTCTTTCTACAACAAAGTATAGAAAAAACTACTAAAGGAATTACGGGAATTTTTAAATATGGTCATCGGACTCTAGATATTTACAAAGATATCGTGGACAAAGATACAAAAGAAAAAACTAAAATTTTAGAAAATATCCCTATAGATAATGAAATAACCTTTTTAGCCTCTATAAAAGCAATCGAATCTCTTTTATCTAAAATAGACTCTAGCAGGTTAAATTTGAAGGCGGGTAGGATTACTACTATAAATTTTCTCTTACAACAAATCTTATCGTCCCATGCAAGTTCAGCAAGATACCCTATGGGAGAATATAATCCCCTTACTAAATATACAAAAGATTATTTTTTAATCAAACATTACGATAAAATATATGATTTACAGAAAGAATGTTTAGATGAATGCTTTAAATTCATTCCAACCAAAACCCTCTAATCCTCTCCAACCATCCCAAAATAACATCCTCAAAGAGATGAAGAATAGCAACTATGAACAAAGCACCGACTAATCCTAATGCAAAATATTCTTTGTGGTAGCAGAGCATGATGTAATTCGGTACCTATTACTTATATATCTTTCGGTACCCCAATCGTAACTTAAAAATAGTATCGGTACCAAAAATTTAAATAAGATATTTTATTAATTTAATTATGAAACTTCAAAAGCAGTTGTCTAAGATAATTGGTAAAAAGAAATATTATAAGTATGTAATAGTTTTACCTTCAAAAATCATCAAAAAACTTGGGTTTAAAGCTGGTGATGAATTAAAAGCTGATGTTAAAGGTGGTAGGTTGGTTGTTGGGAAGGATCAAAATGGAGAGAAATAAATGAAAAAGGTTTTTATTTACTTTAAAAAATTATCTTCAAAATGGTGGATACTATTGTCAATTATCCCTTCTATTTTTGGAACATTTAATTTTTACTTGGGATTCCCAGAGATAATACTTTCTTGGCAATCCAGTTTAATTATCTTTTTAATTTTGTTTTTTGTAGCAAGTTATATTATTTGGAAAGATGAAATAGAAGAACAGGAAAAGCTCAAGGACAAAATAAATGAATATGAAAATAAAAAACCAAAATTAAGACTTAGTTTTGAAAACAATAAAAATAAATTTATTCTTAAAAATAAGATTTTCGAGAGAAAATTAGATGAATCCTTGGGAGTTAAGAGAATAACTAATCCTAATGTTCTTTATAGATTAACTGGGGGATTATTTGAAAAGAATCCCATAATAAATGAAATTCATGAAGCATTTCTTCCAGTAAAATTTGAACTTCATAATGAGGGGAATTTTAAAGCTACAAATGTAAGGGTGGATATTTATTTTCCAGCGAATTTAACGTTAATAGAAGATCTTCCTCAACAAAACAATTTCTTAGTTCCAATCAATTTCCCTCGTGAGAGAACTCTTGGAATATATTTTCAAGAAAGAAATCATTTAAGATTATTGTGCAACGAATCACTACACCCAGATTATATACAATTTGATGAAGTTTATATTTCCACTAATAAAAAAGGGGAATTCAAATTAAAATATGAAATACATTCGGAAGAGCTTGATTCCAAAGGTATTAAAGGAGAATTAATTTTAAAAACAAATCCAATAAAGGAAGTAAAATTATATACTATTAAGGAAGAGTTAGAACAAGATCAGAGAGAATACGAAGAAAAATTAAAAGACCAATTAAGTTAACAGAATCTTCCCTATCAAACCAAAAACCCTTAAATACCCTTTCTGGAAGATCACACTCGGCGTGGGCGATTCTTTTATTGAATTTGGTGTATTTATTGATAACCCTTATGATCTAAGACAAATTCTAAGAAATATTGCGGAAGCTTTCCCAGAAAATAGAATTTTAGAGATATCACTTCAAAAAGAAGTTGTAGCTTTTAATCCTCCAAAATGTGTTTTTATGTAAAAAATAATCCACTCTACTCCCCGTACACGTTCGGCGTGGGTGTATAAGTTTTTCCATAATATGCTCAAACAGGGAGTTAAATTTTCTTACAAACATAAACTAAATATGTTTCTTTCTCAGAGACTTGAAATCTCTTATATTTCAAAATATCAAAATAATCTTTCAAAATTTCTCTTACTTCAGAATCGCTATACAGAGCAAAAAATCTTCTCTTCTCACTTTTATTTGGACTCTGATGAATTTTTTCTCCTTCTCCTTCTACCATCCCCAAAAACAATAAGCCATCTTCCTTTAGAATCTCCCTGATCCTAGCTAAGGAATTATAAATTCTTTTTTTTGGAATATGTAATAGTGAAGTATAAGCCCAAACCCCATCAAAAGAAACTTCTTCAAAATCTAAATCTTCTATGTCTTTTCTATAAGCTTCCAACCCCTTTTGCTTGCAGATCTCAACCATTGCAGAAGATATATCTATACAAGTTGGTTCCAATCCTTGTTTTTTTAAAAATAATGCATCTCTCCCAGTTCCACTTCCAATATCCAATATTTTTTTCCCCTTTAATTCTTGAAGAAAGAAATCTACCTCTTCAGATAGGTTTTTTTGCATAAAAGAACTAAAATCTCCTCCTCTTTCTTTTTCATAATCTTCTGCATAAAGATCATAAAACTCTTCTGTTTCTTTATCTAATAATCCAGAAAAACTTGGATAAATTGCTTTAAAATTAAGATCCTTAGCTTTTTTAGATATAAAATTGCGTACAGATATTTTTCTCGCCTTACAAAAGCTTAAACATTCTTCAGGTTTGTTTACTTCTATTAATTTATCTTTTATTGCTTTTATTCCTTTTTCTCCAATTATCTTTTTATTTTCAACATCATAAGCTATTGCTTGGATTGTAAGTGGAACCCTTCTAAAATAACTTTCTAATTTTTCATTAGTTGTCATATTTTCTATAGCTCCTTTATCCCCAGGATCTATAGCCTTGTTTAAAGACCATATATCAATTTGCATGTTACCTTTTACTAACCGGGGGTCTCCAAAATGGGTTTCAATTAAACCCCATCCTTTAGGAACAATTAACTTCCCCTTGTTTATTTCTTTTTCAATTATAAAGTCAAAATCAAAAATATTCTCTTGATTAGTGGGATCTAGTGCTCCTACAATGTTTCTAAATACAAGCCCCCCAACTACCCAAGTTTTTCCTCCATCGGAGTTTTGTCTAACAATACTTATTGCATCTAAAAAATTTTCATTTTTTTCAAAAGATTGTTCAAAAAATTTAGTCAAATCCATTATAGTTAAATGATTTTTTCTCTTTAAAATATTTTGTTTAACTATCCAACACCCAGATAGAGTATTCCTCTCTTAGCAATTTCATCTATGTCTCCACAACCCAAAACCCTTAAATACCCTTTCTGGAGGTTATTTCTTGGTAGATTTCCACCTTTGATAATCTCGTCTCTGCCAAATTCTCGCCGCTTTTTGTATTCTCCTGTATTGTTCTTCAACACAGTTTCGACATTCATATGCTTCTGTAAAGCCTAGATTTTTAAAAAAAATCTCGTCGCCAGGGTCATTGAATGGATTAATATAAACTTTCTCACCAAATTCATTCCTAATACCACATTCCTTGAGGATTTTTTGGTGTATGTGATGATCAAGAGCAAATGGTACTTCAGAAGGAATATATTTTCTGAAATAATGGTAATATTGCGCAACATCAATCGCTTCATCTATTTGCTGATTAAAGATTAAACCACTTAAAAGTCCTGTAGCTAAAGTAGCCCCTAAGACTACCTTTTTCAGCGATTTTTTTCT
This sequence comes from Nanobdellota archaeon, assembly GCA_030640565.1. Classification (GTDB taxonomy): domain Archaea; phylum Nanobdellota; class Nanobdellia; order Pacearchaeales; family GW2011-AR1; genus ASMP01. Next base: position 12,899 of record DAOWJD010000009.1, on the reverse strand, counting down.
TTTACTTTTTTCCATGTCAAAGGATAAAAATAACTCTATATTAGTATTATTTACCCCTATTGGGAGTATAAATTAGAAACATTTATATATCAAATTTTCGCCTTATCTAAATGATAGAAACAGATATATTCAAAGAATTAGGCTTTACAGAACGTGAAATTAAAGTTTATATAGGGCTACTTGAATTAGGCCTAACAACAACCGGGCCCATAGCTGCAAAAACAAAACTCCAACAATCCAAGATTTATGAAACACTTGAAAAATTAATAGAAAAGGGGCTTGTTAGCTATATCTTAAAATCTAAGACCAAATATTTTCAAGCATCAGACCCTAAGGAAATCATTAATATAATTGAGGATAAAAAAAGAAGATTCAAAAACATCTTAGGAGAACTAGAATTAAAGCAAAACCGTTCAAAATCAAAACAAATAGCAATAGTGCATGAAGGATTTAAAACATTTAAAGCAATGTTCAACAGAATTGCGGACGAATTTAAAAAAGGAGATTCATACTGGGCTTTTTCTTTTAAAGATGAATATTATTCTCTCACTGCTTCTTTATTTTTAAGAAATTTCCATCAAAAATTAGAAAAAAAGAAAATAGATGATAAATTATTAGGACATATTTCCACTAAGAAATTTATTAAGAAAGCATTTGAAGGTAATAAAAATATTAAAATAAAATTTGCAAGAAATGAAACTCCTTTGGGGGTAATCATAATCAAGGGCAAGATAATCAACTTAGTCTGGGGTGAAAGGCCGACAGCAATTGAAATAACTTCAGAACAAATCTATCAACAGTATAGAAGTTTCTTCACAGAATCTTGGGATAAAGCAAGGGCTTAGAACCATACACTCAACCCCCTATCCAAAACCCCCCCAAAACCCCTTAAAAACCCTTTCTGGAAGTTATTTCTTAGAAATCATCTGGTAACCAAGAAAGTTTTACTTCATCTATTACTTCCACAGTTTTTATTTCTTCTATTAATCCTGAATAAACATTTCTCATGTTTTTTATTAATTCATATAATTCTTTAGAATCAGGAATTTCCATTTCTAATTCAATTTCATACTTTCCAATGTTTTCTATAAAATGAATTAAGTATTTTAGATTTAAACAATATTTTCTTAATTCTTCTAGCTTATCTTTATTATAAGCTCCTAATTTAATAAAAACTTTATAATATTTCATAGAAATTTTTTTTATGTCTAAGTTAATTCTATATCCTTGAATAATCCCTTTTTTCTCAAATTCTTTTATTTTTGCCATGATTGTTTTTACATTTATTTTTAATTTTTGTGCAATATCCACAACATTTTTTCTAGAATTATTCGAAATTTCTTTTAATATTCTTTTATCAATATCTTTTATTTTAATAACTTCTCCATGAATCTTTGCTGGTTTTAGAGGATCATTTGATTTATCAATTAGATAATTTCTTGGGAGAGTATATGCTTTTTGAATAAATGAAACTTCATATTCATTTATGTACTTACCATATTTATAAAAAAAAGAGTCCTTAAACATGCTAAATTCTTCAAGATCTTTGACCATTACTGCTATAAATAAATCATAATCCCCTAGGGTCTTTGCAATCCAATTCACTTTCTTGTGGTTCTTTAAATATAGAAAAATACTTTTTTCAGATATTTCATTTAATCCTTTAAATTGAATATATAACTTAGCTATAACTGGGATTTCTAATGCTTTTGTTGAAAAAGAAGTCACAAATGCTTTTATTACCCCTTTTTCTAAAAGACGGTTTATTCTATATGAAATTACTTGTTGAGATGTTGATAGTTTCTTAGCCAATCTTAAACTAGTTATTCTTGAGTTTTTATCTAATTCTAAGATTATTTTCTTGTCTAACAAATCTAAATCATTCATATTTGTTTAAATTCCCTATTCTTTATAAATTTTACTATAAATACAAAGAAATGTATAACAAATTTTATATTGATAAAATCGCTCTAAATATTAATTAAGTACATGGAATAATAAAATGAAAAACATAAAAGATAAGTTAGGCTGGGTTGCTTATACTTTAGTATCTGCAGGAATTGTGGCATGGTTTTGTCTTGGTGAGAGTTCAAGGCCAATTGAACCTGTATATAGAGGGGATCTTAATGGAGATAGAGTTCTTGATGCACTTTTAATAGAACCAATAAAAGATTCTCCAAAAGGTCCTTATCAACTTAAATATGTTGATGGAAATGATATTTATTTAACTAGAAAAGGGACCATAATACCTAGAAAATCTCCTACAGGAAATCTTGTTAAGATGAAAAATGTAAAGCCTATAAAAGGAGGATTTACTAAAGTTAATCCTGAACTATATAAGACTTATGACATAATATCGGCACCTGATGGTGGATTTATGAAAGTTAATCCAAAAAGCAGTTTATCTTTAGAAGTTAAAGATGTTGATGGAGATAGTAAAAGGGATATTGTATTTTATAAGGGTTTTAATCCAAAAACAATCATTGATATATTATACAACATAGATAAATCTGAATAATTCTAAAAAAGAGATTTAGGTGACTACAAATTTAAGAAACGTGGTCACCTAATAAGTACTCGGCATGGTCACCAACAGACTGTCGCAAATTAGGGACGTGACTATTGGTGTCGCATAACGGGACTCATCCTTCTTTAATTCACTTTCTTTTTACAAACAAGTTTGTCTTCCCTATAAGGAATCCCATTTTTGTGCCCATTTGTGTGAACCCTCTCACACTTACAGCTCTTGTCTTTTTTAGGGTCACAGCCATAAACAAATTTTTTTATTGCCATAAATCCTTTTGTAATCCGGACTTTTTATAGATTTTTGTTCTCCTTGTCTTGGAAACAACTTTTTTCTGGCAACACAATAAAACCGAAAGTTATTTAAGGTAGTATATACTCTCTAAAGTGTAAAAATGGTTACCGAGATGAAAACAATCAAAATTCCCGAACAGGAATTTAAAAAAGTAAAAGAAGCGAGACAGCTACTTGCTATGAACGGGATAAATAGTTTAGACACGCGTATTAAGCAAGTGGTTCAAAACGAGATAAAAGATTTTGAAAAATTAACTATGGGGATAATCATTGGGATTGGTGCAGTAATTTTAATCCAAGCCTTAACGAAAGAGGGATAAAGGATGCAAATACATAATTTACACGTCATAAAGGGAATAAGAATCCTTGAAATAGAGGCCACCCCCAATAATAGGGTCACATCTCCGAGACAAGCAATAACAACCACCAACCTGAACCATTCATCAACAACTGATTATAAAACTCCTTTTTTGGAGATACTTCTTGGAAGTTTTGACTATTTAAATGACCCTAAGAGATACAAAGCTTTCGTTTCTAAGGCAAAAAGAGTAATAAGAAAAAATCCTTCGACTTTGAAATACTCCATAATGACTGTTAAAGGAATTACAAGCCGGAGATTGAAAGTTCCTGAATTTAAACTCCTATGCAAGGTACAACATGACATTGGGTTGCCGACAATAAGATTATTCATGAAAGAAAACCTATACAAGCAATTTAATAATTTAATTTCCTGGTTCGAGAATAAATATGGAACTAATTATAGATATGTTTTAGACCATAACACCAACCTACAGGACTTCAAGCGATTATATCTTGATTCCTTGGAGAAAAGACATGAAGTAGTGTTCTTCCTGAATAGAAATACAACGAAGAATAATATAGAGAAATTTATCTTTATACAAGGTAGGCCCCAAGACAGGATTATAAGGTGGGTCTCTTTATTAAATAAAAAGGCAAAATTTGGTTCCCTTAATCCCTTGTTCTATATTTGGATGGGTTATGATATTTCCGCATTCACAACAAAAAGAGGGAGACAGGAACTTCCCCAACTGATTCTTGAAGTAATAAAAGGATTTTCTGTGGTCCCGGCAACACAGTGCTCAAACGAATCTTGTGTGATAGTTCCCGGTAATACATTATCTCAAAGCATAAATCAATATAGTTCAAATCAAAAAGATAGTGTGCCTTGTTCTGCATTTAGTATGGTACAATTAAATACAGATTTAGAGAATATTTCTCGAGTTCTTAATCCTACTCCTTTATTACAATCAATTGCCCCAGAAATAAATCATTTTAATCAGCTTGTGATTGATTCGCAATCTCCCTGAAGGAACAGGCGTTCATTATAATGGACTGTAAGAAAATCTCTTGCATGTCTACACCAAATCTCCTCCACTTAATATCTTGGTAGTGTTTACATTCTGGATTTTTGCATTTACACTTCTTTAAAGAATCATCCCACTCTCTTCTAAATTCATCTAAGTCTTTGAAAAGTTTGTTGTATCGAATATTCCAGATAGCCTGTAAATGTATTTTAGAGGTCATTTTACAGAATATAACAACCCCTCTCCTTTAGGAATTATTATCACTAAGGCATCACTTTCTAAAAACTCTAATTTAGAATTAATCCTTGCAGAAGTTCCAGAAGAGACAACCTTTTCCGTATAAACTGCCTGTATTTTGGATTTTAAAAGTAATCTTTTTGCAAATTTTATTTCTCTTATCCTCGATGGTTTAGCCATATAAGATATCTATAGATATCTCATTATTTAAATCTATCGCTTTTTAGCTAGAAAATGTTTTAGAAAACGCTTACTTAAGAATCCCTTCTAATTCCAATAATTTTCCTAATAATCTCTTACCTTCTTCAGAAATCCCATAACCTTTCTCCTCCTTAGAAATAAATTTTCTTTCCAATAAATATCTTAGAATGTTCTGAAGGGTCTCATGGCTTGCCCTAGTCTGCCTAAACATCTCCGAATATCTTGCCCTCTCCTTTTCAAGCATCCTCAAAACTTTCATTAAACACAGGTCTTTTGCTGTATCAAACATTATACATCGGTACAGCAATGCTTATAAATAAAAGATGCATCTTATTACCGATGTTATCAAATAGGGTAAATAAGAAGAAGTTTTGGACAATACTTTTATTAGGGGTTTTAATGCTTGGGGGAATCAATGCGGGTCTTATCACTTATTATAATCAATATACAGCAAATTTTCAGGTAATTCAGCCAATATCTGTTTCTGGTTTTGGAGATAATTACATATTCCAAAATGCCTTTTCTGGAGGAACATTTACAGAAGGGACCTTAAATAAATTTATTCAGAATGATGGAGACTTCGAAATAGACCTTTCTCTAACAACCTCTTACGAAGAAAATGGGCTTTCTTATAGCGGAGAAGGAATTGAGGTAACTTATGAGTATTACCTTTGTGAAATTGGAGCAGCTTGCCTTGCAGATTTTCAAGAATTAACTGGAGAAGTGTTAACCTTACCTTCACAATATATTGCAACTCTGAGAACCAGTTATGAATTATCTCTGGCTTTAGAATCAGGAGATTATTCTGTGAAAACCACAATCGAAGCACTTTTCTGATTCTTATTACCACAATTTAGGGTATATAGTATAGGATATTAAATCCTTATTAAGACACTTTGGGGTATATAGTATAGGGAAAGGTCATTTCAGGTCTTTTTTAAGCAACCCTTCCAGATATTCTGAAATCTCTTTTCCCTCTTTTATACACTTAATCTTGACCTTTTTCCAAAGGTCTTCGTCAATCTTTAAACTAGTGGTTTTTCTGACCATAGTATTATAGGATTATTGTAGTATTTAAATATATATGTTACATCAACATAACCTTTATAAGTATTATAGTATTATATAATACCATAGGATACCTATGAATTTATAGAGCCAAAAAGGATAGAAACAAAAGTGAAAACAAAAGCCCAAAACCGACTTAAATATCTTCAACAAAGCAGAGAAGAAAAAGCAAAACAAATTTTAGAAATAGGAAAGCCAATTCTAATAGAAGAAAACACTTATTCAGTCCCCAGCCAATCATCAAGAAGAAAATATCTAGTTACATATTTTGACAGTTATGCTTGTTCCTGCAAAGATTTTGAATACAAATGTAAAGGAAAAGGATTGTATTGTAAACATATTAAGGCCGTTCTTTTATTCAAAAAGATTAAAGAGAAATATAAATTCAATCCGGAAACAGAGCAACCAATAGAATTGATTATTAAAGACCCCCAGAAGAAATGTTGCCCTTATTGTCAATCTGAAAAACTGATTGGAAGAGGTAAGAGGAGGACAAAACTTGGCGAGAAACAAAGGTATGGATGTGGAGATTGCAAGAGAAGGTTTGTTCTCTCTCCTATCAAAAAGATAAAAGGAAATGCTAAGTTAGTTTGTCTTTCTATGGATTGTTTTTACAAAGGATTATCTTATAGAGATATCTCAGACCAATTCCAGCAATTCTATGGCTTAAAATTACATCACGAAACAATAAGACGCTGGGTCTTAAGATTTTCAAAAATTCTCAACGAGTATTCCAAAACACTAACCCCAAAAACTTGTGGGGTTTGGAATGCGGATGAAACTCTTATACTGACAAAGGAAAAACCGAGCAAATCTAAAGGAACTACTGGATATGCTTATGTCTGGAATGTCATAGACCATGAAACCAAATTCTTACTCGCTTCTTTGAGTTCAGGCAGAAGTAGAAAATCAAAAGACGCACAAAAAGTTTTTACAGAAGCATATAAACAGAATGGAAAAATACCTTACCAAATAATTACAGACAAATACGCAGGTTATCAAGATGGAGTTCGTAAAGCATTTAGAAATTGGGGAAATGAAAGAAAAGTTAAGCACACTTCAATCTTAGGACAAAGAAAAATAATAAATAATAATGTAATAGAGAGCCATCACACACAACAAAAAGAATTTCACAAAGTAAGGCGTGGAGTTACAGATGTCCAAAGTTATGCAGACGGGTTCAGGGTTTATCATAATTTCATAAGAGAAAACGTTAAGGATAAGACCACGCCTGCCTGGAAATGCGGGATAGGAATTGGGGGAAATAGGTGGAATACTATGCTTATGCAAAGTTTAAAAAATATAGAAAACCTCCATAATAAATAGAAATGAAAACAAAAAGAAGAACCAAACAAGACCAAGTTAATGAAGGAGGTTTTTTATTTGGAGAACCAACAACTTTTGAAAAGGCATTTCCTGAAATAAAAAATATCTCCATAGAATTTAATCAAAGAGGTTATGGTGTCTATAATGAGGAAAGTAAAAGGAGGATTACTGACTCCCGGGACATAGGAGAGTATCTAAATTGCAACAATTCTTCTTGTCAAAGGGGCGGATTTGCTATAGGGCAAGAAATAAGAGAGATGGTAAGAAGTAAAGAAACTGAAAGAGAAAAATTATTGATTTGTGAAGGAGATGAAGGTTCTCCAAAAGGAAGGAAAATTGGTAGAAGATGTATTAATCATATAAATGTTAAAATAAAAATAAAATACAAAAAACCGCAAAATGAATAAAGAAAGAAAAAGAGAGATTGGAAGAGCTATGTTACACATTAAATTACTTCAAAAAAAAGTGAAAGAATGGAGTAAGGTTTTAGAATTTCTTAAAAAAAGAAGCAGTAAGATAAATGTTGATAGTACCATAAAGGAAGCAATTTATCAAAGGGGTCAGGTTAGAGATGAGATGAAAAGATGGTTAGATAACATCAAAAGTCCCGAAAGCGACAGCGAATAAGATTTTAATCAAAAGACCCTCATCTGCGACAGTCTGGGTCACCAAAACCCTTAAATACCCTTTCTGAAATATTGCACTCGGCATGGGCGTATAAGTTTTCCCATAATGTGCTCAAACAGGGAGTTTATTTCTATTCTTCTATTCTCCATAAATTATTAAAATATTCCCTCATAGATCTTGAAATATCTTCTGATTGTATCAAAATTCCTATTATTGGGTCTTTCCATGTTACTAATAATATTTTATCTTTACAAATGTCTATGTTTCCAGGCAAAGGTATATTTGTAGTCTTAAGAGAAACATATTTTGAGTTCTTAATATAATCTGATTTAGAATATATTTTATTACTAATACCTTTTATCTTTCTCTTGCTAAGAATATCCTTTATGCCAAAGTAAAATAAGTTTGATTTTTTAGCATATTCTTCTTTATGAGTATATAAAAAAAGATGTTCATCGTTTTTATCTAACTTTGAGAGTAATTTTATATATGCAGATCTTAAACCCTTAATTCCAATAAAAATTTCTGCGTCTTGATGGATTTTTAGTTCTTGAAATTTTTCCAAATTTGGAGTTATTTCTAGTAAAGCTTTTTTTTGAGTTGTTAATTCTTTTTCTTTTTTGTTAAGATATTCTATTAAATTTCTTGGACTTGCTGCTTGAAAATATTTAGTTTTGTTTTTTGTTATATAGCTAACAATTCCTTTTTCAGAAAGTCTTCTTAGAATATCATAGATATTTGAATAAGCAACTTTTGATTCCTTAACAATAACCCCCATTCTAGCAGAACCTAAATCTAGTAAAGCTAAATAAACTTTTGCTTCTCCCTCAGTAAGTCCAATTCTTAACAAATCTAATATTTTTTTCTCCATCATTTTATTAATTATTATTGCTATAAAAATGTTTCCATAACGCCTCCTGTACAAGGGGAGAAAGATAAATAAATCTAATTTAATTCTTAGATTTATGAATTTAAAAAATAGCATTAAAAAAAATGGGGAATATATCTTGTTAGCCTTGTGTATTTCATATTTTACTCTAGGAGCGGTTTTATTAACTGAAGATAGAAGAAATTATGGAAAATATTTGTGGGGGATCAGCATTGTAGATAAATCTATTAATAATGGGAAACTTATAAAATATTGTGGTTATGATAATAACAAAGATGGCCTTACGGATAAAGTTATGGAATTTTCACACACAATAGGTAAACAGGAAGTAGATATTGAATCTTATGATGTTAAAAGAATAATGAAAATGCACAATTTAAAGTAAAACACCCAGAGAGAGTATTCATCTCTTAGCAATTTCATCTATGTCTCCACAACCCAAAAAACCCCCTCCAAAACCCTTAAATACCCTTTTAGAAAACTATAAAAACTACAACCTTCTATGTAAGGCATGTGGTATTTGAAATTTAAATACAAACATAAAGACTGTATTTATTCTCCAAAATTAGAAGAACTTGGTTTATTAGTCCATTTTTACTTTCTTGGTTTCTATGAAAAAAGGAATTATAATTACACTACAGCCCTTCAGCACATCTTTGGAGATAAATCGCAAATTAAAAAGTATATATCTTACATGAAAAAACACCCGAAAATTGTTAATATTGAAATTTACGGGGATGTGATTATTACAGTCGCAAAACATAGAAAAGAAATTGAATTATACTCTAAAGGATATAATCAAATGTTCATCCGTCCAAGTCCAGCTTATGTAAGTAAAGAAGGGTTTGAAATAATAGAAATAGCATTTTGGGATAGAAAACCTTTGCAGGATTTTATCAAAGCTCTAGAAAGAAATAAAACAACAACACATTTCGAAATTCTTCGTTTTGAAGAAAAGAAAGTTGAAGATGTTTATGTTTCAAAACTCCTCCCAAAGCTTCCAAAAATGCAGGAAAAAGCAATTACTCTGGCTTTTCAAAAGGGATACTATGATTTTCCAAGAAAAACTGACTTGAACAAATTGGCAAAAATAGCAAAAGTTTCAAAGCCAACATTTAGAGAGAATTTAAGAAAAGCTGAAGCAAAAATACTCCCAAAACTTATTTCTCAATAAAGCCTTCTATGGAAGGGTGAAAACTTAAGATATTTTCTCTAGGCTTTTTTCTATGATCCGAAATAATTACTTTAGAGCAATGAGGCAAATATCTGCAGAAACAGATAAAATACTTAGACCTTCTATTGAAGGAGTGATTAATGAAGCTAGGATTTTGCCCGAATCAAGAATTGGAAAACCAAGACTTAGGGACATTCTAGTAAAATTGGGGTACGAAATAACAGGGGGAAGAAATCTAAATTTAATCACTCCAGTTTGTGCAAGTTACGAGCTACTTAATTGTTCAACATATATCATAAATTGGATCTTTGATGAAAAAGGTGGCCCAAGAACAAAAAGAGAAATAGATAATTTAATCATCGGAGGATTCCAATTAAGAGAGCTTTCCCAAAGAATACTCTTAGAAAATGGCCTTGAAAATTTAATTGAAAGTATCTCTTCAATAAACCGCGTGATTTATCACGGGCAAAATTTAGATTTAAATGTACTAACTTTAGATAAAATAGATAATTTTGGCTCATATGAAGATTTTATTAGAATTTATGAACAAAGATGTCATAGTCTTTGTGGAGAATTTGAGGGAAGATGCTTATTTAGCGGTTCAGTAGTGTCTGGAAAAGAAAATAGAGATTTATATGAGATTGGGAGAATGTTAGGGACAGGGAGTCAGGCATCAAATGATTTTGGAGATTTTGCATTGCCTAGAAAAGATTTGTTTGTTTGTGAAAAACCATATAAAGACCAACTATCAGATTTAAGGCAAGGAAAATTGACTTTACCTGTTTATTTGTTAGCCACAAGATCTGGAATTAATAAAGAAAAATTAGTAAATTCACCTCCAGAAGAAATAAGTGAATTATTGAGATCTACAAGAACCTTTGAAGATTGTTTAGAATATCTAAAAGAGCAGCATAAAAGAACAAAAAAGAAGCTATATGAAAGTTTTGAAGAAAGTGCGACAAGAGATTTGTTAGCAGAAACTTTTTTAGGAATTTCATCAAATAAATTTATTACAAGCATAAGAAATGATCTGGAAAAACAAAGAGAAAGTTATCCTCATTAACACAAAAGATAAAGAAATCGGGGCAAAAGAAAAACTTCAGACACATATTGATGGAGATTTGCACCGCGCTTTTTCAATATTTGTTTTCAACTTAAAAGGAGAACTATTAATACAAAAAAGAGCAGAATCAAAATATCATAGTGGAGGATTATGGTCAAATACGGTTTGCAGTCATCCAAAACCAGAAGGGTCTTTAATTAAAGCATGTCACAGGAGATTAAAAGAAGAACTGGGTTTTGATTGTCACCTTAAAAAAGCATTTAAATTTCATTATAGATTTGCCTTTGACAACGGGTTAATAGAGAATGAAATAGACCATGTTTTCCTAGGAAAATATAATGGAAAAATTAAGATCAACAAAAATGAAGCATCTTATTATAAATGGATCTCTTTAAAGGATTTGAAAAAAGATGTTAAGGAAAATCCAAAAAAATATTCTATTTGGTTAAAAATAGCTTTAGAAAAGTTTGAATTCAAAATTTAATAAGAAAGAATAACTCCCTAACATCTCCCGGCGTATCCACAACCAAAAACCCTTAAATACCCTTTCTGGAAGTTATTTTTTAATCACTTTTTGAAAATGGAAACAATTCTTCCAATAATTAAACCAACTAAACTAGAACCAAGAGTGATTATAACAATTGTTGGATCAATATGTCCTTTTAATAAACTCATAATAAGGAAGATAACAAAACCAATTATTCCAAATATAAGTCCAAATAATAATGTTCTTTGTTTTATATTCTTGTTAATCCATGTTGCTATAACTGCTACAGATAAAATTACTAATGAAGCAACAAATATATAAGAACCAATCATCAAGTTTTGAAGTAATATAGCTATTATTGTTCCTATAATCGCTAATCCAAAGATTACTCTTTTAAGATGTTTAACTGTTGTTTTTTTATCCCAATCAAAAAAATCTTGTGTTATTGAAGAGGCCCCTGTAAAAATATAGGTATCAATTGAACTCATAATCGCTGCAAATAAAAGAATACTAGCAAATCCTAAAAATCCTACCGGAAGAAGATTTCCAAACCCATGAATTAAAGCAAGATCCGGGTCTATTCCAGGGAACTGCATTTTAATTGTAAGAGCAACTAATGCTAAAAGAAATGCAAAAACCATATAAACAATTGCTGAGGTAAAAATTCCTTTTTTCAATGCTTTTTTATCTCTTGCAGAATAAACTCTCTGCCACATATCTGGCATTGCAAAAGGAAACAAAAGCCCAACAATAAAAAATCCTGCCATTGTTATAATGTCTGCCTTAAAGAAAATCCATTCTGAAATAGGGATTAATGAACCCTTAAATAAAGTTAAAGCTAATAAAGCTAAAATAACAACCATTACAATATATTGTAATACATCTGTTTTCACTACCGCCTTAAATCCTCCCATAAGAAGATAAATTAAAACAATAACAATCAAAATACTAGCACACAACCAAAAAGCCCATCCTGTAAAAAATATAAATATTTTAGTTCCGGCAATTAAGTTAAGAACTAAAAATCCAAACATAAGAAAAATTGTTATTAAAGAAGCAATAATTGCTGATTTTTTTCCATAATTATACTTAAAATAATCTGCTAATGTATAAAATCTTTGTTTTGAACTTTCTTTTAATTTTAAAGCAAAAGGTAAAAAAAGTAAAATCCCAAAAGTCATACCTACAAAATACCATAAGGCTGAAAAACCCCACAAATAAACTAATGCAACAAATATCATTAAAATAGAACCTGTCTTGCTTGCATTAATTGTAGCCATTGTTGACCATGGCCCTAATTTTCTTTCAGCAATCAAATAACTTTCTTCTTTTTGTTTTCTTGCTGAAAAGTATCCTATTGCAATTAATACTGCAAGATAAATAAATATCAATACCAAATCTAAAGTTGATAACATCACCATCTTTTATAATAAAAATACAAATTTTATTTATTTAAATCTTTAGAGTGCTTTATTCAGGAGAACCATAATCTCTCTCCAAAACCCCTTAAATACCCTTTCTGAAATATTACACTCGGCGTGGGCGTAATTCTTAACCTGTATACGCAGGTGACATATGTCGTAGGTTAAAATAATAAACTAAAATCATTATAAACTTCATCAGGTGTTTTTCTATTTAGACTTGTATGTGGTCTGAAATGATTATACCTCATTCTAAACAACTCG
>DAOWJD010000022.1 GCA_030640565.1 Nanobdellota archaeon | reverse complement strand
GTTCATAGAGTTTTTAGAAATCTTAAAACAAATATTACACTCAAAAGCATGGACAGGCTTGAGAGTTTTGTGGAAAAGCTTGCTCAAAGAAGCGGAAAACATATTTCTTATGCTTCTCCTATTCTTGATGGGACTTTGCAAGATGGTAGCAGAGTAAATGCAACTTATACAAAAGATATTACATCCAAAGGACCTACATTTACAATAAGGAAATTCACAAAAACACCGTGGACACCACCGCAACTACTTGCTTTCAGAACCCTAAGCCCTGAGATGCTTGCTTATTTGTGGATTCTTGTTCAACACAAAATGAATATATTGGTAACAGGAGGTACTTCTTCTGGAAAAACAACCCTTCTGAATGCTATTGCTTTCTTTATTCCTCCTGAAGCAAGAGTCGTTTCAATTGAAGACACGAGAGAATTAAATATTCCTAGAGAAAACTGGCTTCCAAGTGTTGTCAGAGGAGCTATAGGAATAGGAGATGTTGGGGAAATTGACTTGTTCACTTTGCTAAAAAGTTCTTTTAGACAAAATCCTGATTATGTAATTGTGGGGGAGGTTCGTGGAAAAGAAGCCTATGTATTATTCCAAGGTATGGCTTCAGGACACTCTTCAATAAGCACTATGCACGCAGATTCTGTAGATACTGTTATAAAAAGACTTGAAACACCGCCGATAGAACTTTCTCCAACACTGTTAAATGTTCTTGACTGTATTTGCATTATGACTCATGCTGTTGCACAAAAACATGAAACAAGAAAACTAAAAGAGATAGTGGAAATAATAAACGTAACAAATGAAGGGGTTGCGATGACAAATACTCCTTTTGTCTGGAATCCTACAGAGGATAAGTTTTATTTTAAGAAGAACAGCAAAATATTTGAGAAAATTGCAAAAAGTTATGGTACACCACTAGATGAGCTTCAGAATGAATTTAGAAGAAGAGCGCAGTTAATCTATAAAATGTATGAAAATAAAATATTTGATTTCCAGAAGTTTCAGGATATGATTACTCAATATTACAAAAAACCAGAAGAAATTTTGAAGAAATTTGGAATTGAGTGATAATTTATCTTTTTAATGATTTTCTGAATTCAGAATTCGTGTAGATTTTCCACAAAACAAACCCAGTCTATTCTACCAGTATCGCCAGAGATTTCAAAGTCTGTATCATAGCAATCCCAATCGCCGAATTTATCATGGAGCAATCTCCTAACACCCGAATTTTTTTTATATCTTATGTGAAGAATTGGATAAGTTCTTTTACAATCAAGTGAATTAATTTTATTCTGAGCTTTTTTTCCCTGAATTATTCCTCTAGAATTAATCAAAGAAAGTTTAATTCCGCTTATTTTACTTTGATCAACAACATAATCTAAAGCCCTGAATGGAACAATTAAAGGAAGTTCTAATCCTAATTCTTCTACTTGTGGAACAAGAACCTCTGCTATTTGTTTATTTGGTTCATCATCATTATAAATAATAATTCCATAATCCCTAGTACTTCCTCTTTCTAATTTTCCTTTATTATCAAGAACTTTTGCCTCAAGCAATCCAGGAATCCACAAGTTATTAGGCCTTAATGCTAACTTATCAAATCTTAAGGCTAGATATGTATTTGAGCCTTCTATTCCCCAATTTCTTTCTAGTCCTCTTTTTTCCTCAAACTTCCAGCATTTATTAAAAGCACGAATATTCTCATCATCTGGATTTGCAATGCTTAAATCGTAAAATTGCTTTTGAGCAATCAAAGAAGGCTTTGCAGCATAAACATAATTTCCATCACCAAGGTTTTCAACTACAACCATATCTTGTACATCTTTCAAAACATTTGTTTTTCCCATAAAACTCCAATAAATACTCACTTTATAAAGATTTATATGATAATTCTCGCGCAAGCAAGAAATAAAATAAAAGAAAAATTTAATAAGATAAATTTCTTTTTTGAAGCATGATAAAAGAGGGTAATATTCCGCTTCTCAATCAGCTTGTTGGAACATTAGAGTCTTCCTTTGAAGAATTTAAAAAAGCATATGAGAAAAAAGATGCTGAAAATTTTAATAGATTAAAAAAGATTATTATTCAAACACAAAGAAAAATTTCTGAAATTGCCAGATGACAAATAATCTTTTAATTAACAAAATCGGTGAAAACATTTTACAAGAAAAAAAGATAGTTAGTGAACTGAATTTTTTATTTAATCATTTCAAAAATACAAATACTCCTGAAGAAAAAAGAATGATTGCTTCACAGATAACTGTGTTAAAAAAACCGCTTCAAAAAATAGGGCAAGAAGTAATTAATTCTATAGAGAAAATTTCTTTATTCAAACCTCTTCGTGCTGGTCAAAAAACACGTACAAGCACCCCTCAAATTCCTTTAACATCTGCTCCTACAAAACCCTTAATCTCTAAAAGCACCCAAAACATTAGAGAAACATATCAAAAGATTCCTGTGTCTTCCCCAGTTATTTCTAAGAAAAAAGATGAAAAACTCAAGCCAAGTGATCTTGAAAAACTTACCTTAAAAAGAATGAAAAAGAAAGAGAAAAAAATTGTTGAAAAAAAAGAGAAAAAAGCAAGCACATATACTAAGATTTCAAGCAAAATTTTCTATAATACTGCTACGTCTCTTCTTGATAAAGGAATGTTTAGAAAATTAAAGAGATACCTTATAAAGTCAAATATGGAGTTTGTGCCTGCAGCCTATGTTTCTAGAATATTTTTTACAACCCTTATTTCTGTTATTGCCTCACTTTTTATTGTTCTTTTTCTCCTATTTTTTAGTATTTCAGCACTTCCTCCTTTTATAGTTAGTGTTGAAGAAAGTATTGGAATCCGATTCTTGAAAATTTTCTGGATTTTATTTGCAATACCAATTTCAACTTTCTCTTTTGCTTATATTTATCCTTCTCTTGAAAAAAAATCAATAGAAAACAAAATTAATAGAGAGCTTCCTTTTGCAGTAATACATATGTCTTCAATATCAGGTGCTATGATAGAACCAAGCAAAATCTTTAGTATAATTATTTCAACAAAGGAGTATCCTAATCTTGAGAAGGAGTTTATAAAACTTCAGAATGAAATAAATATTTATGGCTATGACCTTGTTACTGCTCTTAGAAATAGGTCGTTCAACAGCCCGAGCAGAAAACTTGCTGATGTGTTTAATGGACTAGCAACAACAATAACATCTGGAGGAGATCTTTCTGGGTTTTTTGATAAAAGATCTCAAACTCTTCTTTTTGAACATAAATTAGAGATGGAAAAGCAGTTAAAAACTTCTGAAACACTTATGGACATATATATTAGTCTTGTTATTGCTGCTCCTATGATTTTAATGCTGATGCTAATGATGATGAGAATAAGTGGTTTAGGGGTTGCGTTAAGCCCACCTATGATTAGTCTTGTGATGATACTTGCGGTTTCAATTGTCAATATCTTTTTCTTAACATTCTTACATCTAAAACAACCTAAAAATTAATATGAAATTTAAAAAAATACACTGGATTATGATTAGCATTTCTATAGTTGTTATTCTATTTTCTCTTTTCTTACTTGGAACAAGATTTTTCTTTTTTGTCTTTGGAATTGGTGTTTTAATTGGTTTTGCTCCTTTTGTATTCTCAGTGATTAATGAAACAAGAATTTCCACTGAAAAAGAGGAAATGTTTTTAGAGTTCTCAAGAAATCTTGTTGAAAGTGTTAAGACAGGAACACCAATAAACAAAAGCATAATCAATGTAAAAAATAAACCATATGGAGTTTTAAGTGAAAATATTAAGAAATTGGCTAATCAAATTTCTTTAGGAATTCCCTTAGAAAAAGCTCTCCAGACTTTTTCGCGTGATATTAGGAACAAAACAATATCAAGGGCTCTGACATTAATAGGTCAAGCAGAAAGAAGTGGAGGAGAAATAGGTAGAATACTTGAATCTGTCACAGGAGCAATAAATATAATAGAAAAATTAAATAAAGAAAGGAAGGCTGCCATATCAACTCTTGTGGTTCAGGGATACATCATCTTTTTTGTTTTCATAGTTATAATTCTTGTACTTCAGTTCCAAATACTTCCTTTGCTTATTGATATGGCTCCTGATTTAGGTGGGGCTGCGGGAATAGGTGCATTTGGAGGAGGTG
>DAOWJD010000032.1 GCA_030640565.1 Nanobdellota archaeon | reverse complement strand
TTAGCCTTATATTTAGTTCCCTTGGTTGCACCTACACCAGATTTTCCGTGTTTAACTCTTCCACGAGTCAAAGAAAATTCTCCAAGATTATGACCAAGCATTTCTCCTGTTATAACAACAAGAATAAAATTCCTTCCATTATAGACATATATTTTCATTCCAACCATTTCAGGAACAATAGTAAGATCCCTTTGATGGGTCCTTATAGGTTTATTTTTATTTATTTTAATTTTTGCTAAGCTGACAAAATCTTCAATTTTATGGAATTGTCTGAGAACATTTCTTCTTTGTCTTGATCTAAGATATTTTGCAAACTCCCTTACATCTAGCTTTTTCAGCTCTTCAAGAGTTTTCCCTCTATATGTGAACTCTTTTTTCTTTATTTCTATATGTTCTGTTTTCATTTTATTTTCTCTTTCCAGTTCTTCTAGGCCTAATCAAACCAACTTTTTTTCCAGGAGGCGCATTCCTTTTAGCAACTTTACTCTTTGGATTTTTTCCTCTTCCTGAACCAAAAGGATGGTCTATTACATTTACTTTTACAGCAGATGTTCTCGGCCATAATTTACTCTTTGATTTTTTAACATAATACATTTTTCCTGCCTTAACTAAAGGTTTGTCAAGCCTTCCAGAACCAGCAACAATCCCAATAATTGCCCTGCAGTTTTTGTTAAATTTCTTTTCTTTTTTTGACGGCATTAAAACATAAACATCATTTCCAATAATTTTATTAATTGTTCCATAACTTCCTCCGCTTTTTATGAAAACTCCCCCATCACCAGGTCTTGATTCTATATTATGAATAGGTGTTTTTACAGGAATATGTTCTAATTTAAGAATATTTCCTTCTTTAATTTCTTTCACCCCAAAATTTATCTTCTGTCCTTCAATCATGCCCTTAAATGCAGGCATATAAAACACTCCTTTTTCATACCTAACTTTTGCTAATGGAGCAGAATGTCCTGAAGAATTAAATAATTTAATTACTGTTCCTTCTCCTGAAAGCTTTACAGGATATTGTAATTTATGTTTGAAAGCCAGTTTCCTGACTCTATAAGTGTGGCTTCCATGCCCTCTTGCCTGTTGAATTATTCTTTTTCCCATTGTTTTTCCTCCATTAAGGGAAACATGAAAATCTTTGATTTGATTTTTCCCATTTTACATTATTCCTAGTTTAGTTGCAACATCAATTGCAGCAAACTCTGGTTTAAGTCTAACATAAGAATACTTTTTATTTCCCCTGATTAAAGTCCTTATTTTTTCAATTTTAACTTTAAATAAATCTTCAATTTCTTTTTTTATCCCATTTTTTGTAGCTTCTTTTCCTGTTTGAAATGTTAAAACATTTTGTGATTCTATCATCATCACTGCCTTTTCTGTAACAATTGGTTTTAATTGAATTTTCATTTTGATTTATCTCCCAATTCTTTAATTGCGTTTTCAGTATAAAGTGTTAATCTTCCAAGACCGCCATTGGCAAGATCTATAATACTAAGATTGTTAACTTTTTTTGTTTCAACAATTTTCGTTTTTAATTCCTCTTTATGTCCTGTAACAATCAAAAGTCCTGCATTGCTTTTGTACTTTCTTCCTCTTAATTTTCCTTTTCCTTTTCTAATTTTTTTCTTTTTTGATGCAATTCCAAAAAATTTTTTCCCAAGAATTTCTTTCAAACTGAAAATAAAATCTTTTGTTTTTAATGAAACAATTTTTGATTCAACAATTAAAGGAAGATGTCCAATATCTTTTTCTGTTAATTTTTCATATTTTGAAGCCACAAATTTTTTATCCACTGTTGCACTCAATGCAGAAGCTAATGCGATTTTCATCTCTTTTTTGTTTATTTTATTTGTGTTAATCATAGATATTGTTTTTGGAGGATGTGCTCTTCTTCCTCCTCGTGTGGAAGCAACTTCTGCACCAACCCAATTGGATTGTGAACCTCTTCTTAAAAGTATTTTTCTAGGAATTCTCGAACTTCCTCGCCCATATCCGCTTCTCCAGACATGTCTTCTATGAATTACTTTACCAGATGCCGAATGCTGTTTTCCTGCAACAAGAGAAGGAGCATAGGGTTGTTTTGTTTTTTTAGATTCAAGGATTCTAGCAACAATATCTTCTCTTATTGGCTGAAAGAAAATACTAGGAAGTGCTATTTCTTTTGTTTTTTTCCCTTTTATATCAAATATTTTACTTTTCATTTTTGTTGTCATCTTAATTCAATCAATTCATAATTTTTCTTTTGTTGTCTTTTTGTTCTCCTTAAAGGAGCAGTAAGTAGCAACTGTCTTTTTGAAGGACCTTGGACAGAGCCGCTGATAAGAAGATAATCTGTTTTCACATTTCCGAAATTTTTTATATTTTTAAGCCAGTTTTTATCTTCAGATTTTCCCATATCAATTATTTTATTATTATATACAATTCTTGTAAACATTCCAATTTGTCCTGCCATTGGTACTCTAAAGGTAACTCTTGCAGGATGCCATGGACCAAGACTTCCAGGTTTTCTCCTTCCTTTTTCTGATTTGTGATCTTTAAGTCTTATCCCAAATCTTTTTACAGGGCCTTGAAATCCTTTTCCTTTTGTCAACCCTCTTAAATCCACTAAATCACCTTTTTCAAAAACATTTAAAACAGAAAGTTCTTTATCAAGATTTTCTTTGACAAAATTAAATTTCTCTTCAAGAGTTCCAGAAAGACCTATTTCACTTAAATCAGGAGTCTTTTTTATCCCTGTCTTTTTTACTTGAGAATAACATAAAACCCTTATATCATCAAAAACATTTTTATCGATTTTGATCTCCTCAATTTTCCCTATTTTTTTTGTAGGTAGCTTCACTTTTCTTTTTAATTCTTTATCAGGTTTTTCCACAAGAATTTCTTTGACAACTTTTCCATCTTTGTAAAGCCTAACAGAAAAAATCTTTAATGGAGGGCATTCAAGGATTGTAATAGGGGTGGAAATTTTCTTTCCTTTAGTCATAGAATCAGGAGTTTCATCTTTTACATAAGCAGAAGCCATCCCAGCTTTATAACAAATAAATCCTTTAATGTTTTTTTCAGAACTAATAGCATCCCAGTTAACCCTAGGTAAAAACTTACTGGCTCTCTTTCTTGGCCAGAATTGCAAAGATCCTTTTCTTGGCGATTTTCTTGTAGGCATTTCTTATTATTTTAGCGGATAACATTTTATTTTGCCCTGGAATACTAACAAAATATCAAGAAAAAGAGGGTTTTTAAGCATTGCGGGAAGGGTTTTGGGGGGGTTTTTAGGTGATTAAAGAGAGTCTAGTGGCGACTTGAAGTCTGGTATCCCTTCTGTAATCTTTCTAGTTTCTTATATCCATCAAAACACATTTGTGTAAGGTTGTCATGGCATAGGAGTTTGTGTTGGAATGTTTCGATCATATCCATGCGTTGTTGTGATTGTTCATGCTTATCTCTTAATGATTCAATACTAGGCGATTCTAATAATTTAAACAGTGTATCATGCTCTTGTTTAAGATTCTTAATGCGCTCCAGACTTTTCAGTTCCCTTGTCACTAAGGACTGCTTAATACCTTCTCGTGAACCAAGTAAAAAATATGTTTCAATAGTAGAGGATAATCTTGGGTTTGCAATTAGCTCAACCTGAGATTGAAATTTCTTACGAAAATAATCATTTTTCAAGAGTATTAATAGTAAATCGTAATCTTCTATTTTAAGAAGGGGATGAATATCATCAATACTATATAATGATATGTTTTCTCTCTGCGTGCGCAATGATATACTTTCTCTGTCTTTTGAAGCCTTTTCTTTCTCCAGCTTTATAAGCCTTTTACATTCGTCTTGGTCTTCCAAGAGCGTGGCTGCAACAAAAGCGGTATCATAGGCTTCCTTCTTTTCCGCTTCTTTTAGTAAAGTCCTTAGATGACTTGTGACATCTTCACTATTCTCTTTTAGTAGGTGATACCGAGTAAACGGGTTTGTTGTTGATTGCAGTTTTTCCTGAAGTGTTGCTTTCATAATCTTACGATGCCCCAATTGTGTTGCTAGCCAATTCAGATCGTATCCAAACTCATTTCTCTGTTTCATAGTGAACGCATTTTCTAAGTGCTCTTTAGCTTTTTCTAAGTCCCCTATTTGGAGATATACATACGAGATTTCCGACAATGTCCTATATTTTGGATTCACTAATGTTTGCAGAGCAGATTGTGCTGATTCTTTATCACCAAATTCCAGTAATTTTTGATAGAGATGAATACCCCCTCCGAGTGCTACATGGCCGCCAGGGTCTGCTATAATAGGATAGGTAGCTGTCATTTTCTCCAATGGCAAACAACGCTTATATTTTTCCAAAGCTGCTTCTTTATCCCCTATAGAGAGTAATATGTCTCCCAGCAAGACAGGCCATAGTATGTCACGTCGCCAGCAGTCAAGCTGGCCAAGCTGGTGCTGATAGCTGCCTAGATTATCCTTATTAGAAGACTTGGATTTGATTGTCAAAACCTCAGGATACATCTTTGGTATACTATTAACTTCGTATTCTAACTCTTCGCCATATTTGCGAGCCTTCAGTAACCAAGGACATGTTTTTATTTTCATTACATCTGCGGCAAGGATACCTCGGCTTTTAAACCGAGCGAGGAATTGCCGCCTTCCTTATAAAATTTAATTTCTTGAATAGGAGAAGGCCTGGATTCTAGGCCTTCTGAAATAAAAAAACGAATATAGTGTGAACTGTATTCTGGAGATGAAAAATGGATTTGAAAAGTACTAAACATGCCTTCGGGCAGAACGCTTTCCACTTCGTGTGGAAATGCAAATATGCTATGGACCCGATG
>DAOWJD010000019.1 GCA_030640565.1 Nanobdellota archaeon | reverse complement strand
CCAAACCAGAGCCTGCATTAGTCCCGGCTTTTTTTTCTAGGGTAGTAATTGGTCTTGTCTGGACAATGTAAAGATTTTCGTTTTCAATTGCAAACTCAATGTCTTGTGGTTTTTGATAATGTTTTTCAAGTTTTAGTGCAATCTCTGCCAGTTTCTTAATTTCATGTTCCTTAAGGACCTGTCTTTCAGAAATTTCTTCTTTAAGCTTTACAATTTCTTTTTTTCCAGATGAATCCCGTGTCATTGCAATTTTCTTTTTCGCTATCTCTTTTTCCTTAACGAGTAATTCTCCAGAATCTTTTGAAACAATATATCTGTCAGGGGAGATTTGTCCTGAAACAATTCCTTCACCAAGACCCCATACAGCTTCAATTATTACATTCTCTTTTCCTGAAGAGGGGTCTTTAGAAAAAATTACCCCTGATTTATTAGAATCAACCATTTTTTGTACTATAACTGCAAGACTTACCTCTTCGTGTTTGAATCCTTTTTTATTTCGATAGTATGTTGCTCTTGAAGTGAAAAGAGAAGCAAAGCATTTTTTTATCGATATTATTAAATCAGCCTTTCCTTTTACATTTAGAAATGTATCTTGTTGACCTGCAAAACTTGCATCAGCCAAATCTTCTGCAGTAGCAGAGCTTCGAACAGCAACAAATATTGCATCAGGAGATTTTTTAAGAATGTCATGTGCTGGTTTGCTTTTTAATCCAGAATCTTCTGCCCCGAGAGTTTCATAAGCTTCTAAAATTTCTTCTTCCATCTCTTTTGGAAGTTCTGCCTTTTCTATATGATTACGAATTTCTTTTGTTGTCTCGTTTAACTGATTTGTATCTTCATATTTTATTTTACTAAGAAGCTCTTTTATTTCATCATCAATTTCTGCCTTTTCTATAAAATAATCATAAGCCTGTGCTGTAACAACAAAACCAGGAGGAACAGGAATTTTAAGATTATACATCTCTCCAAGGTTTGCTCCTTTTCCACCAGCAATATTCCCAGAACCTTTGTTTAATTCAGAAAACCACACTATAAAATCAGGTCTTTGATTTTCTTTGGAATCTTTTTTTGGGTCCTCTTTTTTTTCTATCATAAGAGATAAAAACTGGATTAGTTAATAAAGGTTTTTATTGATTTTTGTTAAATTGGTTGACCCGCCAAAATTTATAAACACTTTTTGCATTAAATTATTATGGGTTTTATTAGGGGTGGTTTATTGAGTCTTGTCTGTATTTTATTATTCATCTCTCTTCTTTTAGCAGGAATTTTTCTGACTTTATCATTGTCTTTAAAATATGAAAATGTTCAGGAAGGGCTTGTTTCTGTTATAAAAGGAATGACAGATGATAAACTTGGTTTGATTGGAGAAGAGTTTAATCTGACAGAGAAAATGGACCAAGCTCAAGAATTTATGGAAGAACATTGTCAAAATATAACAGAATATGTGTTTTCAGAAGGAGGATATACTTTTACTATTCCTTGTGATATTTTAGAAGAAATACCAGAAACCCCTGAAGCTCTTATTGAGCAAGGAGTTGAGACAATTGTAGAAAATGTTTATTATGAAGAATATGATTGTAGTTTTTGGGATTGTCTTAGTGAGTCAGAATTACCTTTTTTCCTTGTTTCAGAAAAAGCAAAAAATTACTGGAGAGAGAAATTTTATTTTACTCTTATCGCCTTTGTTGTCCTGGTTGTTTTGATTTTCTTTTTAGTAGAGCATAAACAAAACACACCAATAGTTGTTGGTCCTATTCTCATACTTGCATCTCTCCCTTTATTAGGACTTGAAAAACTTGCTGGGATTTTTGTAGGTGATTTTGGTAACCTTGGCGTGTCGCTTGTAAGCATATTTATTGGCAAATCTGGTAGTGCATTTTGGATTATGTTTATTATTGGATTAGTTGTTTTAGTTGCAGGAATAGTATTAAAATTCTTGTATAAGGGAAAAAAGAATATTGGAGAAAAACTCGTTAAAAAAAAGTGATTCTAATTATTTTTTCTTTTTATCTTTACCTTCAAGCTTGTTTAGAAAATTTCTTATGAATTTTTTGTGTTCTTCGACATTTCTTATCTCTTTTATAGAATAAATATCTATACCACTTTTTTCTTGTTTTGTTGTTTTTACATGGTGGCCAAGTATATCATGCATTTTATCACTTAACAGAATATCTTGATTTGCAAGAGAAGATATTTTTTTTGTAATATTCATTAATGTTCCCAAACTCATGAATTTAAATGAATCTTTATCTTGCTTTGCAACTATTGTTCCATAATTAAGAGAAACCCCAAAATTTATTTTTTGCTTAAACATTTTGTTGTGATGTATGATGGTGTCTTTTATTTTATGTGCAATTTCTAAAGCTATTTTTTCGTTTTTGAAAGTTCTTGTTTTTGTTGGGGCTAAAATAAAAAACAAAGTATTGTGGCTTTCATATGTTACTGCTTTATTTTCATCAGCAATGCTAACTATCTTTTGAAGAGTTTCTTCTATATTTCCTTTTTTTGACTGAACCTCTTTAAGATTTTTTATATTAAGAGCAATAACACTTACATTTTGTTTATCTCCTTTTATTGAAAGAGAGAGCTCTGCTTTATTTCTTGAATTAACAAGGGAGCCTTTTACTAAGGGGATTAATTTGCTTTTACCAGGCTTTTTTTTAGTTTTGGAAGATAAATATCCTATGAAGGCTTTTTTATGGCCTTTTTTGAATGCAATAAAGACAATAAATCCGAGAATTAAAATCATAAAAATCCAGACAATAGGGTATTTTACAAGACTTCCAACTGCTCCTGATGCTTTTTTTACATCTGTTGTTTTTCCTGTAAGTAGGACTTCTTCTGAAACCACGTTATTTCCTGTTATGACTTCTACATGATATTTACCATTAGGAGCTGTAATAATGTATTTTTGGCTTTCGTCAACTTCAAGAGAAATATCCATATTTATGGTTTCATTACCAATTTTAATCAGGGCTTTTTTGTCATATAGAACATTTCCAGTGTTTGTAATAAGTAGTGTTTTGTTTATTATTTCAATATCTATGGATTCTTTTTCAGATATTGTGAAGAATGATTCGCTTGTTAATTCGCTTGAAGTAATGATTACATTCCATGTTGAAGGTGCTTGATTGTACAATATGGGATATTCAAAAAATTCATCTGTTGCGATTTCAATCTGTTCCACGAGCTTATCATCTTCATTCTTTATTATTATTGTGGAAGTAGAATGTATTTTTTCTCCTGTTTGGTCATGAAGAACAGATTTAACTACTAAATTTGTTCCTGGTTCTACTGCTTTTGATTCAAAAACTATTTCAAGATTTGTTGGAACCTGATTTATTTTTATATTTTGATTTAAAAATCCTTTATTTGTTTCTTATCCATTAGGATCTATTTCATATGCGTTTAATTTTAAAAGAAGGGCTCCTGCTTTTATATCTGTTGGAAGAGAGGCATTTATTAAAAAAAAGCCATTGCTTATTGTTTCAAGGTGGCTTAATATTGAGGTGCTTCCTTCCATAATAGATAATTCTATGAAACCAGTTATTAGTTCGTCATTTTCCCTAGTTGCCTTACCTTCAATTAAGAGATTTCCTCCAGGGTTAAATTCAAGAACTTGAAAATCAACTTCCAGTAAAATCAAATCAGAAATCGTAAATTCATTTGTTAGAGTATAATCTGTTCCAAGGGAAGCCTTTATTTTACATATCCCTTTAGATTCCCCGATTTCACTTTTTGTTAAAGGAACATAAATATCGGTTTTATACTCTTCTCCAAAAGATAAAGGAGGTATTCCTATTTTGTAATTAACTTTTCCTTCTCTACATATTAACTCAATATTTAAACTACCTAATGTATTTGTGGAAGCCACTATTGTTATAGGGATAGAAACCACACCACCTAGATTATAAACTTCTTCTGGCTGTTGGTTGATTATTATTTTAGCAGATACTAATGGGAATAAGAAAAAGATTAACATTGATAATACTATTAATAACCTCGTTTTGTCCATAAAAATTAAAGCAGAAGATTATTTATAAACATTCTTGTGTTTTCGCCAGATAGTTTTAAAAAAACAATTCTCTTCTTTATTTAATGACAGAAGAGACAAAAGTTACTCCATGGGAAGTTTCTGGAGAAATTGATTATAAGAAATTGATGAGAAAATTTGGCATAAAACCACTGCCAAGTCTGCCAAAAGTTTTCAATGATAATGTTCTTTTCAGAAGAAAAACTGTTTTTGCACACAGGGATTTTGAAAAGATTTTGGATTGTGTGAAAAACAGAAAGAAATTTGTTCTGATGACTGGTTTAATGCCTTCTGGAGATTTTCATTTTGGCCATATGTTGGTTGCACAACAAATGATATTTTATCAAAAGTTAGGGGCAAAACTATATATTGCTGTTGCAGATCTTGAAGCTTATAATTCCCGGGAAAAATCCCTTGAAGAGCTTAGAAAAATAGCTATAGAGCAATACTTACTTAATTACATAGCATTAGGATTAAAGCCAAAAAATGTTGATTTTTATTTTCAGAGTGAGAGATCAAGGGATGCTGAAAAATCAAATGCATATTATAGGCTGGCTTCGAATTTTTCAAGATATGCTACTTTTAATGAATTCAGAGCAGTTTATGGAGCTATTTCTCCTGGAAAAATGAATGCTTCTCT
>DAOWJD010000020.1 GCA_030640565.1 Nanobdellota archaeon | reverse complement strand
CATCAACATCTGCATCAGCCATTATTATTATTTTGCCATATCTTAATTTTTTAATGTCAAACTGCTCTCCAGTGCCTGTTCCAATAGCTGTTATCATATTAACTATTTCCTCACTTGAAAGTGCTTTTACAGGGCTGGATTTTTCAATATTCAAAATTTTTCCTTTTAAAGGAAGTATTGCCTGATGTTCTTTGTCTCTTCCAACTTTGGCACTACCACCAGCACTTTGACCTTCAACAATATAAAGCTCTGTATTTTCAGTTTTTTTACTTGAGCAATCTGCAAGTTTTCCAGGCAATCCTCCAAGAGAAAAAACATTTTTTCTTCGCACAAGATCTTTTGCTTTTTTAGCAGCTAATCTTGCTTTAGCAGAATCAATTGCTTTTGAGGTTATTTTTCTAGCAACAGAAGGGTTTTCTTCAAAAAATTCTGAAAGAGCTGTTGTAACAGCAGAATCTACAAAACCTTTAATTTCTGAATTTCCAAGTTTTGTTTTTGTCTGTCCTTCAAACTGAGGGTCTGACATTTTCAAACTAAGCACAACTGTAAGCCCTTCCCTAACATCATCTCCTGAAAGCAATCCATTTTTCAAAAGTCCTTTCTTTTTTGCATAATCGTTAATAACCCTTGTTAGAGCTGTTTTAAAACCAGAAACATGAGTCCCTCCTTCTACAGTATTTATAGTATTAATAAAACCAAAAATATTTTCCTGATATCCCCTGTTATACTGGATAGAAACCTCAATTATTGTGTGGTCCACTTCCTTTTTGAAATAAATAGGCTTATGAAATACTTCTTTTGATTTATTCAACCATTTTACAAATTCTATAATCCCACCAGAAGCAAAAAATTCTTCTTTCTTATTCTTATTCTCATCAATTAAGATTATTCTCAAACCAGCATTTAGAAAAACAATTTCTCTAAACCTTGTTTCAAGGATTTTGTAATCAAAATCCAATTTAGGAAAGATTTCTGGGTCTGGCCAGAAAGTGATCTTTGTTCCAGTCTCATTGCTTTTTCCTACAACCTTCAATTTTGTTTTAGTTTTTCCTCTTGAGTATTCTTGTCTATGAATTTTTCCATTTCTTTTAATTTCAATTATTAATTTTTTTGAGAGAGCATTAACAACAGAAATTCCTACTCCGTGCAATCCTCCAGAGATGGCATAAGATTTCTTATCAAACTTTCCTCCTGCATGAAGTTTTGTCAGCGCAACCTCAACAGCAGGAACTTTTTGTGTTGGATGCATATCTACAGGAATTCCTCTTCCATCATCAACCACTGTTACAGAACCATCTTTATTCAGAGTTACTTTTATCTTTTTACAATACCCTGCAAGAGCTTCATCTACAGAATTATCCACTGCCTCGTATATTAAATGGTGCAGGCCCTCTTTCCCAGTAGAGCCTAGATACATTGCAGGACGTTTCCTAACTCCTTCAAGACCTTCTAATACTTTTATCTCAGATGCGCCATATTTGTTTGTCATTTTATAAGATAGCTTTTGCTAAATCTTAGCTGTTTTTGTAAATTTTGAAACAGAAAATCTGCCCAATCTTACACTTAAAAAAAGGTCTTTTCCTTTATAAACTTTTCTGCACTAAAATTCAATTTACCGACGATAAAATTAAAAAAACTATAGAATTCTTCCAAACCACCCATATCTTTAAAAACTCAAAAATTATGCCAATTTAATGAAAAAATACATAATTTTAGGGTTAGTGTTATTATTACTCTTAGCAGGATTTTTAACTCTCATTAGCTCAAGTCCTGGCAATTATATTACAACTCCACAATACACCAATTCTCATACAAAAGCAATTTGTAATGAACAAAATCTGTGTCAGGATTATGAAATCTTTTGTGAAGATAAAGATATTGTATATATGCTTCCAATCACAGGGGCTGTTGTTCAGTTTTCAGAAGATTGGCAAGATCCAAGAGATAAAGAAATAAGAAATGATTTTTGTTAAGTTTGTTAATTCTAAAGTTTATCAGCTCTCCACCAAAGAAAATATTTTATAAACCTCATTAAACCACTACCTTGATTTTCTTTTATATTTATTTTTACAATTTGCTCTTTTTTCTCAATTTCGCAAAAATCTAAGATTTCTTTAACTTTTAATTCAGAATTAAAATCTTCCATCTTAAACATTTTAATGTTCTCGGGGTATTTTTTTAATAATTCTCTAACCTCTTTGTAATAATCCTCCCAATAGAAACCAATAGCTTCTTCTTTTGACTTTGCATTATATTTTGGAAACATGGTATCCCATTTACCCCCTTTTCTCCACTTCTTTCCTTTATGCTCAATCCAATGATTATAATTAAAGGGTTTAGTATGTCTGACAAAACTTCTAATGACCTCTTCTTTAGGTCTTTTCAGAATAATAAATCTTGTTAAAGGATATCTTTTGATTATATACTCTACATAAGGCAAAAAAGAAAGGTTAACTTCACCCATATATTTCTCATCTTTATTGAAATATTTTCTCAATTTTTCATCTATCTTTCCCTTATCAAATTTCCAAGGTAAAAGGGGTTTAGATTCATGTCTAAAAAAAGAATTTTTCTGAAAATTTAGAAGACGATAAAGAGAAACAGTTCCGCAACGACCTGTTCCAAGACCAATTATTAGTTTTTTATTCATTCTTTAACCTTTTTCTTCTTAGAAATCCACCGAACTTTTCTTCTCTTCATCAACTTATTCTTCCTGCATTTTGATGAGCAAAAACTATTAATTGTTCCATCATTTAAAAAAATAGTAGTTCCCTTAGGAACATCATATTCTTTCCCACAATAAACACACTTAGACATTTTATGTATAGGCTCCTTTTGTAACTTTAGATTTTATTCTTCTTGCTTCAATTTCTGTTTCTCTTAATATTAAATAATCACCAATTCTTACAGGGCCTTTAACATTTCTTCTCATTAATCTCCCTTTATCTCTTCCCTCTGTAAGAAGGCATTTTACCTGAGTAATCTCTCCACGAAAACCAGTTCTTCCTGTTATTTCTTGAATCAATGCAGGAACAACACTTCCAAGAATTCTTTCACCTTTCTTACTTCCTTGTTGTTTTCCTTTCTTAACTTCTTGTTGCTTTATCATTTTATTTCAATCCTTCAATGTCTTTCTCAGCATCTCCTAGATCAATTATAGCTACAGAAGAAGCAGACACAGGAATCCCAACAGCAATTCCTAACTTTTGCTTGCTGTCAACTTCTTTACATAAAATATTTTTTTCTTTACACAAAAAAGGTATGTGCTGGCGAATTTCTTTAGGTTCAACATCAACAGCATAAACTACAAGTTTTGCAGTGCTTCTCTCGATAGCTTTAGTAACTTCATTAGTTCCTTTTTCAACTTTACCAGTTCTTCTTGCCTTTTCTACTATTGAGTAAATGTCAATCATTTTGTATGTTTAGAACGAAAGAAAGATTATCTCCTCGCTTTCGCTCATTGGATATTAATTAAGGTAAAATTTGGTTTATAAAAGTTTCTAAGAAATTTAGATTTCATCAATATAGACTTTTTTAACTAATCCTTTCCTAATAATTTTTTGTTTGGTTTTTTCTGCATGTTCATGGGAGGAAACTGCATAAAAAAGACATGTATTTTTATCATATTCTCCAACCGCCCTTGATATAGATTTAGAATATATTTTTCTCATAATTTTTCTAATTCTTTCATCAAGTTTAGAAAATTTTTCATAATTTTGGTGATGATGTAATTCAAATCCTACAGGAATAGCAAGTTGATATGCTCTTTTTTCTATTTCTGCGGATTCTTTGCTCATTCCTTTCTAAAAATAAATTTATTTAAAAATATTATTGTACTAAAAAACCTATCTCCACCTAACTTCTACATCATCTGTTCTCTGCCTTGGTTTAATATCAACACTTTCAATTTTCTTCCCACTAATCTTAATCCCTTTCTTAAGCATAATTTCTCCAAGAAATGCAATCATGGCTCCGTTATCTTGTAAAAGATCATTAGAAGGACAGAAAAATTTTGCCCCACGTTCTTTACACATGATTTTACACATCTCCTGTAATCTGGAGTTGCAAGCAACTCCCCCACCAAGAAGAAGCTCACACTTGTCTGTATGTGCCAAAGCTCTTTCTGCAGTCTCGACAAGCATTGCAAAGACAGTTTCTTGAAGTGAATGAGCTAGGTCTTTAAGAGCATATTTTTTAGATTCAAGCTTCTGCTTTAAATTTGTAAGAATTCCTGAAAGAGCAATATCCATTCCTTTTACAGAATATGGTAACTCAATAAATTTCTTACCGCCTTCAGCAAGTTTTTGTATAACAGGACCACCTGGAAAACCAATTCCAGCATATCTTGCGAAATTGTCAATAAAATTTCCAACTCCTATATCAAGAGTTTCACCAAACACACGGAATTTACCAGATGCATATGCAATTACTTGTGTGTTTGCTCCAGAAACATACAACATAACAGGATCTTTAGCTCTTGTAATTCTCCCTATCTCAAGATGAGCAATACAATGATTTACAGGAACAATTGGCTTTCCTAACTTTTTTGCTAATTCCTTTACTCTTCTTAATCCAACGAGCAAGCATGGTGCTAAACCAGGACCAATAGACAATGATATAAAATCCACATCCCTTAAGTTTATTTTTGTTTTTTTTAGGGCTTTCTCTAGAACAGTATCAAATACTCTTTCATGATGTTTTGCTGCCTCCATAGGAATTATTCCGCCTTTCTCTGTAATGTAACTATCTTTTTCATTAGCAATTATCTTGCCATTTCTAATAATCCCTATACCTAATGTATGAGCAGTACATTCTATGCCTAAACCAATCATTTTAATTCTTTAATTTACTATGGATTTTATTAGCTATATCTTTAGCCCAATTTTTAGAAAAATCAGAAAGAAG
Source organism: Nanobdellota archaeon (assembly GCA_030640565.1). Lineage (GTDB taxonomy): Archaea > Nanobdellota > Nanobdellia > Pacearchaeales > GW2011-AR1 > ASMP01. The sequence continues at coordinate 18,866 of DAOWJD010000020.1, read as the reverse complement.
AACAAAACAATTAAATTTTTCCAATTTGTTTGTAAAATATCTAACATGTTTATATTTTTTCCATTTTTTATTCATAATAAAAAAACAAGGAGCCCCACTGTTTAAGCAATATAAAAATAAAGGTAGAACTCTTCCGGATATTTTAACCCACTGGTGTCCATGAGGGGAATTAATTCCTCGTTTAATATCTCTACTAGATGGGGAGGTAGTAGTAATTTCAATAGGTATTTTTTTATCTTTTAAATCCAACAACAAATCTGCACATCCTTTATCCAATTTATTCTCATCATTAGAAGTTATTGGAGAGACCTTATATCCTAATAAAATTAATTTTTTAGCCAACTCTTTTTCTTCTTCTGATTCTAAAAACCTATCCAAATCCACCAATCCCCACTCGTCAGGATTTAATTCCAGTTTAATCCGTATAGTTTTACTTTTTTTCTTTAGAAATTTTTTATCTAAAGGAATAATTTTCTTGATGGACATAAACAAATTTTGGCTTTTTGGTCTGGGTGTTATTAGGTTTCCCTTATTATCCTTATATAAATAAAAAGAATTCCCTCTTTTAACAAGTTTTGCTCTAATTTTTTTATTTAACAATAATTTAGACATCTTTGAATTATAAATTATTAACCTATACTTATAACAATTAGAACGGATATCATACGTCTTGTTTATGGATGCTGGAAGAGTTATAAGATTATTTTCCATTTTATTTCATATCTTTAGATTCTAATTTCTTTATTTCAACTTCCACAATATCTCCTTCTTTTAATTTTAATAATTTAATTATTTCAGGTGGAATATTAATAGCTAAACTTGTTCCTCCTTTCCTTATTGTTCTGATAAATTTTCTTATTTTCATATTATATAATAAGATTTAATATTATATAAAGTTTTCTATATATGCGCTGTACTCTCTATCCCAAGAACAATCGTCATATATTTTGAATAGCTAGTATATTTATAAAATTAGCCACAATAATTAAAGCATAAAAGAAAATAAAGAAATCTCCCAATCCAAAAAACTATTAAATATTTATTCTGTGGAATTAAGATTTAAAAGAAATAAAAACAAACAGATTTTTAAAAAGGTCCATGTTACTATTCGTCGTTCTGAAAAAGGACCTATAAGAGAGAAAGATTTCTTGATTCCTAAGTATATAGATACTGATGAATTAGATTGGAAAGATTGTGAAGGAAACCATATTTGTGTATATTATCATAGAAGTAATAGTGAAAATTATTATTATACAGATGATGGAGGAGTCCGTATTTATGGTCCTTTATCCCATCAATTAGAGGCACTTGTCAAAGAATCTTGTTTGAGGAAAAAACGTACCACTAAATAATATAAAAAATTCTAATTTAAATTATAAAAATAAAAATAAAAGATAAAAAAGCCCTATTTCTTTTTTCTTTTTATTTTTTCTTCTTTTTCTTTACTGGTTTTTTCTTAGCTGGCTTTTTTTTAGCTACCTTTTTCTTAGCCTTTTTCTTCTTCTTTCCTCCTCTAGCCATCTTTGCCTCACATACATTTCCCTTTCCATCTACATAATAAAGATGTCCTGGTCTCCTTGTAATAGCCTTTTTAACAATTATTTTTCCCATTTTTCATACCTCCTTTTAATATATAATTAAAATTATTCTATATTTAAATGTTTCTAATCACCGACGAGGAACTTAACTATGCCATTGTATTTTTTATTAATAGGAATTTCAATAATTCTGGAATATGGTTTTTTGATAGAAATAACCGGAGTGAATGGTTTAACTTTCTTTATAACAATAATTTTTCCCTTGTTATCAAGCCAAACAACAACAAAAGGGAAGAAAACAAAAAAGGAATGAAGCTTGGTTCTGGAAGGTTTATCAAATTTAAATAAAAGAGCTTGCGCATTTTTTCTTGATTTAAACATTAAACCTAATATAGTATCAAAAAATCCACAGATTTTTGCGTCAAAACTAAATCTTTTTCCTTTATGCTCAAGAGAAACTTTTTGTATGTTTTTCATCTTTTTTCCTCATTTTATATGCTATATAACTCTTCTCAATATTTTTATCACAAATATAATTATGATGTCTAAAGCCCCCTCCAAAAATCACAGGGATATGCATAAGCTCATGGATTATAACTTTTATTTGTTCTTCTTCAGAAAGTTTATCAAATCTTTCTGACAAAAATTCAAGGGCATAAAATGCAGCAACATTCATTGCTTTTTGCATAAGTTTTCCTATACTATGGCATCTTGCAATTGTTCCTCGTGAAGAAGTTCCATAACTTCTAAAACATTTAACTCTATCAATCTTCACATAAGGAAACAAAAGAACTGAAATTTCTTCTGCAATTTTCTGTATATCTGGTGCAAATTCGTATTTCATTTTATTTTAAATTCTTTTTGAATAACCCATTTGTTTTTTGGTTTTTTTATTAAAAATATTTTATTAAATTTTATTTTAAATTTTTTATCTGATTTTTTTAAATACTTTTTTATTTCATTAAATTTATCCTCTATATCCCGCATAGCTATACAAACATGGGAACTCTTTGGAAGAGGTTTATCAAACTCCTTCCAATCAAGATCTAATTTTTTAAGTCCTCTAACTAATTTAGTATGAATTTTAATCATCTCTTTTGAAGGTTTTACTTTCAAAAACAAAACTTTTTTATTAAAATTTCCGATTCCCCCTATTTCAAAAGTAGAAGGCGAGGAAGATTTACACACTTCATCAAGCACATTTTCAACTCCTTTAACATTTTTTATTTCAAATCTATATTTCAAAGTTATGTGGGAAGGTTGTTTTCCAGAATAGATAAAAGGTACTTTAAATTTCTTAGAAACTTCTTTTATCAATCTTTCAGCATGTTTTTTTGCATTTCCACTTAAAAGGTAAACAATTCTGTAATTCATCTTGTAACAATTTCCAAAATATCTTTGTGTTTTAATTCATATTCTTTCCCAAGAATTCTTTTTGTTCTTGCATCTATTGCTTTGATAAAATTCTTTCCAAAATCTGTATGTAAATAATAAGCAAAATCCAAAGCAGTGCTTCCTTTAGGAAGAAGAAAGCAATCAGGCAAAACTTTTCCTTTGCTATCTGTCAATTTATTTGCACTATCTACAGGAAAAACAGCGAGATATTTTAAAAGTTCAAAAACAGTATAATTTAAAACAGCTTGGACTCCTGTGCCTGCAAATTTATCAAGAACATTTTTCTTTATTTTTTCTAAAACCAGTTTTTGTTTTTCATTTAATTTTCCTATAATTTTAAAATCCTTTTCTCCAGCTACATATTCTATAAGACCAGCTTTGGTTTGGCTTTTAGACGAACCAGCTAAAGGCTCTGCCTTTTGTCTTGAAGCTTCTCGAAGAGCAAGCTCTGAATCTGCAGAGCAAGGAATAATAACCATAGCTGGAAATTTCTCTTTTAGTTTTTCATAATTTTCCTTGCTTTGCTCTATATCTATTTTATTTGCAGCAATTATTACTGGTTTACTTTTCTTTCTCAGTGCAGAGGCAAATTTCATTAATTGTTCAGAATTCCACATACCTGCTTTTTTTGGAAAAACATTTTTTGCTAAAATATTTTTTACATGTTCTTCAGTAACTTTCAGTCCTGAAAATTGTTTTACAATTGCTTTGGAAAAATCATCCTCGATGTCTGCTTTCTTTGCAAAACTTTTCCATGCTTTCATAAGAATATTAAAAAACCATTTATTTAACTCATCTTCCAGAAACTCTACATCTTTTGAAGGATCGTGGTTTTCTGTTTGTTTTCCTTCAGAATCAGTTGTTCCAGAAACATCAACAATATGAATAAAAACATCTGCTTGTCTTAAATCATCTAAAAACTGATTTCCAAGTCCTTTACCTTTACTTGCTCCAGGAACCAGACCAGCAACATCCATTATTTCTACAGGAATAAATCTCTTGTTCTGAATACAAAAACCATGGTTTGGATTACACTTAACATCAAAATCTTTATCAACACAATCAATTTTAACATAACCAATTCCATGATTTGATTTTATTGTTGTAAAAGGATAGCTTGCAATAGCAACTTCTGCCATAGTTGCTGCTTTAAAAAAAGTTGATTTTCCTGACGATGGACAACCTACCAAACCTAAAAGCATAACTTAAAGATAAAAAAGGTTTTTATAAAGTTATTCAATATTTTTTAGGTTTCTACCATTGAACACTTAAACAAGAAGGTAATTTCCAATTCAATTTTTTCTGTTCTTCATAATAATGTTTTCTACAAAGATAACTCCATCCTTTTTTATTTTTGTTCATAAGAAAAGGGTAAACTTCGGCATAAGCTTTATTTGTACATTTTCCATAAAAATCACAACAAGGCCAATTCTTCCCATTCTTTAAAACTTTAAACCTTATAATAGAATTATTAGAACCAGTTATTTTGTTCTTATCTTTAATAATTTTTAAATTTCCTCTATTGTCATAATACTTTAAAATTATATTCATCTTTATAACTAATTAATTTATCTAAACAATTATTTCTTCTTTCTGACTTCCCTTAACAAGATTCCAGTCTAGTTTTATTAATTGCTGTACTGCTGGATTTTTTGTGTTTAGTTTGTAAAGATCTGATTTTCCAACCCTTCTTGTTTTTATTACAATATTATTTTTAACTAAACCACCCCAAATAGTTTGTAAAGTAGAATAACTAACTTTTGAATTCTTAGCTATCTCTGTCATAGGATAGTCAAAAGCCTGGAAAGTTATAAGAAAATCTAAAACTTTAATTACAGGATTGTTTCCAAAAATCTCTACAAATATTGATTTGTTTTCTCTGTGATTCATATTAAATTATCCTTCTGTTTATCGGTGAGGGTAGGGTATAGATATGTATATATGTATATAAATGTTCCTATATATGTTTTTATATTTCAATATTAGAAACATTTAAATATTCTTATTATTTTTTATTAACAATGGAATTTGATGATGAAGATAAAATAAAAGCAACAATTCTTTATAATTTAAGAAGAAAAAAAGTAATTGGGGGAGTTCATACACATTTTGATACTTTAAGAAAGGGTTTTCCTTCTCATCTAGGAAAAGACATAAATAAAATAGCTAAAGAATTAATTAAAAAAGCCTGGATTTTGACAAAACCTGCTTCTTATGGATTGCAGGTTTCTTTAAATAAAAATAAATTAAAAGAAATTGAAGAATTTATAAAAAAGATTTTAGGATGTAAATTCTAGTAATTGGCTTAAGTTGTCTGTGCCTGTTTCCTCTCCTTAATCTTTCTTTAGATTGGCCACGCTTGGACGATCTCTCTTAGGTTGGCGCAGCTGCGACAGACTCTTTTTTCCTCTCCTTAATTTTTCTTATTATCAATAATATTATTATGATTATTGCAATAATCAGTATCATAATAATTAAGAAAAGAATTATTCTTCCAAGAACACTTGAACCTGCCCTTTCGATAACTATGAAATGTGCACTTGAAGGTGCAACTCCTCCTGGATATATAAGTTCAAGACCAATCACATAATCTCCTAGAGGAAGATTCCCTGTATCAAAATTCCTTTTAAGTTCTACTTGCTCCTCTACTAAAAGAGTTTCACTTTTAGTTAAATAAACTTTATTTGCATAGTCTTTTATTGCAAAATCCAAAGTTACATCAAGTCTATCAGGATCTCCCATAGGAATTAGGGTGACTAATGTTTTCAGTTCTTTTCCTTGTCTTACTTTATAATCCTTATTAAGTACAACAATATTTGAGTCAAACAAAAGAAGTTTTGTCTTTACATTTAATGTAACTAAAACTACCTTACCACCAATCACAATTCTTCCTATATAAATTCCAGGCTCACCTGGTGCTACAAAAATAACATCTAAATCAACTGCCTGTTCTACAGGGATAGTTAAAGAGGTGTTTCCAAGGATAACCTTATCGCTAAGATCTTGTTGATAGACTGAAACTGTTACACTAGATGTTCCAAAATTTGTAACTCTAATCACTTTTTCCACATTTGTGTTTATTTCCATATCAATATTAAATTCAGCAGGATTAAGAGCAATGTTCGCAGATGGTGGTGCTCCACCATTACCTCCTGGCGTATCAGCCACACAGGTTCCTGAAGTACATGTATATCCTGATCCACATGCTCCACAACTTAATGTTCCTCCACAACCATCACTCCAACTGCCACAACTATAGCCTAAACCTCCACAAGTGTAAGGCACACAAACAGTGTCTCCGAAAAAAAACCCTTCAATATATTTATCTGTGGTAACTACAAATTCACCAGCCCCACCAGGATTCAGGGAAATAATATCTGCCTGAATTGTTGGTAGGAAATAAATTAGTATGAAAAAGAATGTTAGTAAAAAGATAAGTTTAAGATGAATTTTAAGGGTTCCCATACAAAAATCAAAGAAAGATATTTAATAAAGTTAATTATGATGTCTTATAGATTTTCTTCCGATGATCTATTTCCATTATAAATATTAGAAGTATATTTGATTTAATCTTAAGGATAACTCTAGATCTTCCAACTCTTAAAATATAATAAGGAGTTCCCTGCTTTCTTTTTACAAAGTGAAATGGCCTAATTCTTATTCTTTCCAAAACAAGTCCAATTCTATTCTGTGCGTTTTTTGGAAGTTTTTTTAATTGTTTTTTAGCCTTATCTGTAAAAACCAAATCATACATTTATCCCAAGCTCCTTTTTAACATCTTCCCACTTAGTAACCTTTCCTTCACTTATCTCTTTTTCAGCTTGTGCAATGTTTCTTTTTGTCTCTTCAGAAAATTCCATTCTGTCTTCAATCAAATCCCAAATTATGTCTTCATAACTTTCTTTATTGTGAATTTTCATTAATCTAAGTTTTTCTAGAAGATCTTTACTAATCTGTATTGTTGTACCCATAGTGAATATATAACTCACTATAGATATTTAAATCTTTTTATTAGCTCTGTGTTTTAATATAAATCAAAAATATTTATCTGCATGCTTGGGTTCTTGATTCCCAATCAGCCATATAACACTCTTCTTCGCATGCCTCTTGCTCTATGGGTCTTTCATCACAACTTTCGCCAGGGTCAATAATATAAGTACCACTATCTCCACAAGCAGGAGCAGTACTAGCCTGCCATCCAGTGGCACCTTCAATGCTTAGACCACAAATTCCTTCCCCTTCCCAGTTACACATCCAGCACCTCCCGTTTGTCGGAAATGGTTCTTTTGTCCAATATGTATCACAGTTGTAATCCCAACTATAATCTCCTCTAATATTTGTAAAATAACTAGTTTGTCCTGGATATGCGCTTGAGTTGCCATCATAACAGTCATCTGTTCCAGATGCGTCCTTTGCCCTAATATCACCAGATAGTGCTAAAGTAGTACCTAAAGCATATCCATCACCATCAGTATCTGTATAATATAAACTTGCTTTTGAAATATTTCCGCCATTCATAGAAATTTCTCCTGTAACAGTGATAGATTTTCCATCATTAAATACCCAAGTGGCACCCTCATCTATAGTGAGTGTTCTACTATCATCAATTATCAAATCACCTCCATCAAGTCCTGCTATAGCATTAGCTCCGGTATTACAACTAGTTAAAATATGAGATTCAGGAGCCCCATGAACAAGTTGACTTTGACAAGAATCTGTCCATGTTAAAGTTATAGAGTTTGAATTTGCTTCTGAATCTGTTGCAATAAATGTTGTTCTATATGTTGTTGTATGAACATCATTAACAGTCCAATTAGCAGACCATATTTCTATGGTTTCACTATTTTCTGCATATTCATCAATTTTCTCTAAATCCAAATTCAAAGTACTATTATCTAACTCTGTTCTTGTTGTAACATTAACAATACCATAAGGAGAATAAACATAAACTGTAAATGTCTGTTTATGTCCTGGTAAAACATCTAAAGGGTCTACAATTGCTCTTCTAAATTCAGGTAATACTTCTTCACCAGAAGAAATACTATAATTAACAACTCCCATACCTGTAAATCCAAGCGCTGCAAAATTGCTTACTACACCCCCTGTTATTCCTGCTTTCATTTCCTCTGAAACATCAAAACTATCTGCAATATTTCCTATAGATTCTTTTCCAGAGCTTAATTCAAAAATAGGGACAACTGAAATTGTTTTTAAATTAGTTGTGCTTATTTCAGTTAATGTAAACCTAAAACTCTTTTCATCTAGTTCTTGGAAAACAGTATTTTCTCTTATTATTTCACTATTTATTCCATCAGAAAAAACAAAATTCATCCCTATAAAATTTCCTTCTCCAGGGTTTCTTTTTACAACAACCACTGTTACATTATTATCTTCAATCTGAACTCTTTTAATCTCTAAATCAAGGGTGAACTTCCCAAGATCAATTTCTTCTGCTCCTTCCTGAATAACATTGTTTACAACTACCCATACAATTCCAACAGCAACAAGAACCAGAAGAATTATTATTAAAGTTGCAACAATTGCAGAAAGACCTTTTTGATTTTTTATAATCCAAGAATTATTCGTGAGCCTCTTTTTCAACATGATGATTATTAGGTTTTAATATTTATAAATCTAATTAAAATTTAATTTTTTACTTTAGGTGGCCCCCATACAGGATAACAGTTTGCTCCTTCTGCTCCTCCAAAAGTTAGCTGAGTCCACTCTCCTGTACCATCTGCATTTATAGTATATATTTGTGGATTAGACATATCAATATCATGTGCAAAAATAATTTTACTTCCATTTGGCGAAATTCCTAAGTCGGTTTCTATTCCAGAGTTTTCTAATATTTTTCTTAATCCTCCTCCATTAGAATTAATTGCCCAAATGTCAGGGGTTCCATCCCTATCAGATATAAAAAAAAGTTCATCTCCATACCAAATAGGTACTCTATCATTTGCAGGATGGTTTGTTAAATTCCATTCTTCTGTTCCATCAATATTTGCAATATAAATTTCTGTATTTACATCCCTATCTGTAACAAATGCGATTTTAGAACCATCAGGAGAACAAGCAGGGCGTCCAGAAAGCCAATTATGGAATTGCTCTTCAATTATTTTTTCAATATCCCCATTTCCATTCGGATCTACTCTTGCTATACCTTGTGTACCAGAATTTCTATCCCTAAAATTAAAATAAATCTTACCATCAACGCACCAAGTGGGTTTATATGCAGAAAAGTTATCAATAAAAGGAGTGATTCTTCTTTCATCGTTCCCCTCAGTTTCATCAGGATCTACAACATATAAAGCAAACCAACCATCAGAAGTTGGACGATTAGCAGACCAGACTAAATCTTTCCCACCAGGAGACCAAGCAGGAGATATATCATTATTTATATTATCTGTTAATTTTTGAATATTATCTAAACCATTTTTAGTAATCTCTGCTAAATAAAGCTCTCCTGTTCCTTGGTCACGATTACTACAGAACGCAATCCGCCCTAAAACATTTTCATCCACAATAATTGTTTCTGACGCTTCACTGCTTCTTCGATTTTTATTATCAACAACAACAAGTTTTGCCTTATATTCTCCGGGATATGGATAAGTACAAGTTGTCTGAGATCCTAAAGTTGAATATTTATTTCCATACCCAGGATTCCACTCATATTTTGTAATGAAGCAATCCTCAGAAGCAGAACTATTTTTTCCGTCAAGAATAACTTCTAATGGAGCAACACCTTTTGAAGGGGTTGCAGTAAGTCTAGCTATAGGTTCTTCTAGCTCAACAAAATCTGCACACCCCGGAATAATTAAAGCACCAAGTCCCAAAGCACTACCTTTTAAGAAAGTTCTTCTCTTCATTTTGTTATTATATACATTTTATTAAGACACAAATTTATAAAAATCTTGTTATTTAAACCTTGTGACTTGTTGTTTCTCTAAAAGAATACAGGTTTATTTGCAGTTAATCCAAAGCCAGACTTATTTTTAATGCTTTGTCTACCTTACGCATGATGTAAGAATCCAAAGAACTAGTTTTTTTGAGTAATCTTGATTTGTCTATTGTTCTTATCTGATTTAACAATATAGTAGAATCCTTATCTAAACTAGAGTCTTCTTTTGAAACAAAAACATTTGTTGGGAATTCTTTGCTAAATTTTTTAGAAGTTAATGGGGCAATTATTGTTAAAGGGCTATATTTATTTCCGTAATCATTTTGAATTATCAAACAAGGCCTAATTCCTCCCTGCTCACTGCCTTTTACAGGCTCTAAATTGATTAGGAAAATACTTCCTCTTTTTATTTCTACCATTCCCAATCAAAGTCCTCTTCAATTGCTTTAAATTCTTTTGCAATTTTTAGACTTTCTTCAGCCATTTCTTTATATCCCTCAATAAGTAATTCTCCTTGTTCTCTTTTTTGCTTTTCAAGGTTGGTCATCATTTTAACTATAACTTCTTCATAAGTTTCTTTACCAGTTTTTAATTGATTCAGAATCTTTTTTACATCTTCATTAAGCTGAATTGTTGTTACCATATAACTATAGAATAACTATAGTTTTTAAATTTTCCTAATTTTACTTCAACGGCGCGATAAGTCCTGTTACATCGTTATCTTCCAAGTAAAGATTGCTCCAGTTCGTCCAGTCAAATCTGTTTGTTAAAATTTAAACAATTTCTCATAATCTTTGTGATTCATCCACTTAAGGATAATTGCCAAAATTTCAATTTTATCAGGAGAAGTAATAGAATATAATAGTCTCCAACTTTCTGGAAGATTATAAATCCAAAGATTATTTAATCTATATTTTTGAATTAAGGATATGGGAATTAAACTCTTTTTAACATTTCTCCCGCAAAAAACATTCTTTTTAATTTCAGATAATGCCCTCTTTATATGATTATATAATTTAGAATCTCTTTCTTCAAGCTCTTCGAATGCTTCTTTTAATCTTTTATCAGAGAAGATTACTTTTCCTTCCATACCAAATCCTCTCTTCCTTTATATTTTTCTGCAAACTTTGGATTCCAAATATATACTACATAACCTTCTTTATCATATGCAATTTTTAAGGTATTTTCAAGATATTCCATTATAATCTGGAAAGTTTGCCACATTACTTTTCTTGGAAGTTTTTTGAATAACTCTGTTTTTTTATATTCTCCGCTATTTTCATCAATAAATTTTTCAACCATTAAAACAGTCTGAAGAGTTGGAGATCTTGCATAATTATTTTTTGATTTTGTAATTGATTCCATATTAATAATATCAATTGATATTATTTAAACTTTATGATAAAGATTTATTTCAATGGCGCGAGAAGTCCTGTTACATCATTATCTTCCAAGTAAAGATTGCTCCAGTTGCTCCAGTCAAATCTGTTTGCAGTCATTCTATATGAAACCTCTCCTGCTTTGGTTCCATGGATTGTTAAAGTGTATTATTTGTATTGGAACTGTAAATACTTGTCAAGAATCTTTTTTCTTAGAAGGATAATATCTTTTATTATTGTTGTAGCCTCATTAATTGGAATATCTCTTCCATAATAATTCACAGCATTTCTTATTTTTCTAAATTTATCAAATTCTAAAGAAAAAGATTTATTGTTGCATATCTCTTCAAGAAAAGCACAGAAACACTCATGATTATATATTTTAAAGCCCTTTTCAATTGCTAAAGCCTCTAATACTTCTCTCAATGAATCATAAGTTATACTTATCTTTGTGGAAGCAGTAGCACTGTCTAATTCCAATCTTTCATTAGACTCAAGTTTATTCTCGCTTGATTTGATCAAAGAATTTATTAAATTTTTATCTATTTTAGTTTCTTTTATAAATCTTTTATGCATACATTCATTCCAATCCATCATTTTAATTCTCCCTGAATTAAATAGCTATTTATTATATTTATCCTAAGTTCTTTATTAATATTGCTCAAAGATTTAAAGGGAAACAGTTGAATTTCCCGATGGAAAAATTTTTCATATCTTTTAATATCAATTCTTTTGTTAATATTTGTTATAATTGCTAAATCAATGTCAGAATCCTTTTTTGTCTCTAATTTCGCTAAAGAGCCAAATAAAATTATAGAAGGGCTATGAAATTCTAGATTTATATACTCAATTAATCCTTTAAACTTTTGTTTCCAGTATGTCCTAGATAAATCCTTCAATATATCACTCTGCCTATTTGCCCTGAACAGCAAATATCTTTTATCTTCTCTTTTTTTAAGCAATCCTTCTGATTCAAATTTTTTTAAGATTTTGGAAGCTGTTGGGGGTGTTATACCCACAATTCTTGAATATTCTCTAATTCCAATTTCTCTATAACAATCTTCTATAAAAAGACTTAAGTCGTTAAATATTTTTAACATATGTAAATAATATTTAACATATATTTATATATCTTTCTATTTTATTTATTTCAACGGCGCAACTAGTCCTGTTACATCGTTATCTTCTAAGTAAAGATTGCTCCAGTTCATCCAGTCAAACCTGTTTGCTGTGAATCTATATGAAACTTCTCCTGCCTGGGTTCCATGGATTATTAAAGTATTTAGTTGAGGGTTTTTTTCATACCAAACTTTTCCATCAAAGCCAGGTGTTAATATTATTTGCAGCTTTTCCCAGTTCTCTCCAAAGTCAGTTGTCTGATAGAAAAGCCATAAGTCAGAACCTACTTCAAGATTTTTGAAATCTATTATATAGTTGCTGTTTAGCATTATTGTTCCAGTAACTTCTTCTTTTATTCCAACCATACCAGCCATATATGTTGCATATCTTTCTCCATCAATAGTATAAACAGGGTCAACAGTGGTTACTGTGACTTTATCCACCCCAATTATATCATTATTATTAAGATCTACATTTGTGTTAAGAATTTCTAAAAGTCCGCTACCACCATTGAACGCAATTCTCTCAGTAGTACTAGACATACCAATAAAATCATCTTCTGTCATGATTATATCCCCTGTAAAAGTAGCTTGAGGAGAAGTAAAAGTCATAGATGTATCAGAATTAACAGCTAGTGTATCATCAGATTCTATTACCATACCTGTTGCAGTGCCATCAATATATGTTTCTGTATCTGCAAAATTAATATTTATACCTGTAGCCATTGTAATTGCAGATGCAAAACTATGTGTATTAGTCCATTCAAAAGTATCACCTTCATTCAACTCCTCATCACTAATAGCATTGTCAGATGTTGCTAATGTCGTAACTGTAGTAGCCCCAGCAGAAAGTGTGCTACCCATTGTAACTGCTCCTGCAAAATTACTTGTACTGTCTGCATCAAGAGCGCCATCAAGTTCAAGCTCCCCATCAACTTCTAAAACTCCTGTTACTAATAAAGAATCTTCATTTGCAGCAACATTAGCAATCGCAGCATCACCAATTCTTAAATAAGCTCCAGTACCATAAATAGTTGGAATATTCGCAACTGCAGCTAAACCAACATAATCATCTCCATCACCAATTCTAACTCCATTAGCCTGACTATTTGCTCCATCAATAATTTTCCCTTGATCAAATGCTTCATCTAATGTCTGGTCGTCTGTTCCTGTTCCGTCTCCGAAGCTGGTTTTGGTGTCACATGCTCCATCTCCCATTAATACGCTTTCTGCTGCACAGTCTGTGATGTTTGCTGTTATTGTTCCTGTTCCTGATGCTGTTAGTGTGCTACCAGCTCCTATTACAAATGCTTTGCTTGCTGCTGTTCCGCTTCCTATTTCTGCAAATGTTTGGTCGTCTGTTCCTGTTCCATCTCCTGTTCCTGTAATTATTACTCCATCTCCACTAATAGCAGTACTTACTGTTCCTGCTCCTGTTATTGCAAATGAATCTGTTACAGTATTTGCAGCTACACTTCCGGCATCTCCAGTCATTGTTAACCATAAGTTCTGGTCTGATGCTCCTGCTGGACAACCACTTCCTCCAGACTGACAAAAACCAGTTGAATCTAAAGTATCAAGTGTGTCTGCATCTCCAACCTTATCTCCAGCTTCATAAAATTGTGTAACATCTGAAAGTCTTGTATACAATTCAGCTTCTGTCATTGCAGTTATTTCTGTGTAGTCTATTGCTGTTCCAAGAGTTGCTTGCAAACTTTCTCCAGAACATGTTATCCCCGTACTTGCAACATCACTACAATCAAAACTAAATCCAACATCTCTAGAAGCATCCCAAGAAACATCAATTCCTGTTCCAGAATCAAATCCAACATCTTCTGCAGTTGTTATAGAATCTCTTTCTACCCCATCTGTATAAAGATCCCAATCTCCATAATTATCTTTTCCGCCAAGTTGTGTTTGTATATCTGATGAAACTCCTTGTAGATAATCCATCTCTGTCGTAGTTACTCCACTAGCCCAATCATAAATATCATCCTTTTCAGGCACACTTGTATCACCATCCCAACCAGCACCCCAAACTTCATTCGCACCTATTGCTCCTGTTACAGAGTCTCCATTCTCCCAGAATTGTGAAACATCTGAAAGTCTCGTATATAAATTTGCTTCTGTCATTGCAGTTATTTCTGTGTAGTCTATTGCTGTTCCCAGGGTTGCTGCAACTGTTACTTTATCTGTTGCTGCACCTGTTGTTGTTATTCCTGTTCCTGCTTCAATTAATGCTGTATTACCCTGTGTAATTGTTTGGCTGGATCCAGAGGTTCCTGCCAATAAGAAACTGCTCATGCTTCCTGTCCCCTGCTGTGATGCGCAACTCACTGTTCCTGCGCTGGTTATACCTTGTATTCCATATGTACAAGTCTGGCTAAAAAAGTTGGTGGTGGCGTCGTCTTTATACAGGTTTCCTATGTCTCGTATGTTGTTGTCGTCCATGTCTATTAATCCGTCTGCATTTGCAGCATCAAAGTATAATGTTCCATCAACATCTACGTTGCCAGCAACATAAACATTCCCATCTCCAGGGTCTGAACAAGCAGTGTCTGTATCAACACACAATCCTCCTTTTATATGTAATTCTGTATCTGGTTCTGTGTTATTGATTCCGATGTTGCGATTAGTATTTACAAACAATGCAGAGTTTGCAGGATATTCAGATTGACCACCAGAAGTAGTATCATAACCTAAACTCAACCCTTCCTCATTATATGTTTCACCAATAAACCATTCATTAGTAGTATTCTCATCTGTCAGAAAAATACCTTTACCTCTTCCTTCATAACCTTTTATTTTTATAGATGCTGTATATGCAGGATCTGAACCTGCATTGATTGCAGTAATATAAAGGGTAGGACCTGTATTTTTTGTAATTGTTAAGTCACCAGTCATTGTATCTCCTGTATTAATAACATAATCATCTGCTATATCATGTGTGTGACTTGTTGTTGTTAATGCATTTGTAGAGGTTTTTCCTAATGTCCCAGGAGTTCCCATTGTTACTGAACCAGTTGTTGTGATTGTTGTGAAGTCCATTCCATTACCAGCAGCAACAGATGTAACTGTCCCTGTATTTGAAGTTAATGCAGCGCCATTTGCATAAACTGTTCCAGTTGCATTAATTGCACCAATCACGTTTAGCGGATTCTGCGGTGTCGTCGTCCCGATGCCTACTCTATCAGTGCTAGCATCTACAAAAAATACATTATAATTGGTGTCTCCCTCAATTCTAAAATCTAAATCTGCTCCTGCCTCATTGAAAACAGTTGCTGAATTACCACTTATACTATGTATTAAGTTCCCTGCATTATATACATTAACTCTTCCAGCATCAGTATATCCTTCTATTTTAACTGCATCATTAACATCATCTGATTCTCTTATTGTTATTCCTGCACCTGCTGAATCTGGAACAATAGTAAGTGTATCTCCTGGACTCGTTGTATTAATACCGACTTTTCCATCGCCAGCGTTTAAAGTCATTATGTTTCCTACTGTAACGCCATCAAATTTCAATTTATGGGTATCATCTCCATCATTATAAATTCTATGACGAAAATTACCTGCTTCCCTAAATTCTATTCCTGCATCTGAAGTAGCATCATTAGTGTCTGTTGAATCAACAAAAATCCAAGCATTACTTCCTGTTGCTGATTTTACATGTAGTTCTTCACCAGGACTCGTTATCCCGATACCAACGTTACCTGCATCATCAATTCTCATTCTTTCTGTATTCAGACTCGCTCCACCAGATGGAACTGTATAAAAAGCAAGATAACCAGCACCATTATTACCTGGTTCATCAGTTGCACCTTTAATTGCTGCTCTTGTTGTAAATTTATCACTACCATCAGTATAATATGAACCAAAAGTAAGAAATGCTCCTTGTTCATCTGCTGAAGTTATATTATTGAACAAAAGAAGGTTTCCTCTTCCTGAATATACTCCTGAAGTATGATCAATAGAATCCCAAACTTCTAGTTTCCCAGTAGGACTAGTCGTTCCGATGCCGACGTTGCCCGTGCTTCCGTTTATTCTCATTTTTTCTGCACCACCTGCAAGAAATCTTAAATCATCACCATCTGCTCCAATTCTAACATAAGTGTCAGCTGTTGTTGTGTCGTCTTCAAAACCTATTCCTGCATATCTATCTGGACTTGTAAACATTGCTACAAGGTCTGTAGGAGAATCAGCAACTACTTCTAATTTCCTTACAGGAGCAGTTTCCCCAATCCCGACGTTGCCGCCGTTTGTTGCCATATAGATGTCTCCCCCAGTTTTAAATCCAATTCTTGCATTTGAAGCATCTTCTCTTAGTTCAAGAGCATCAGAACCATCGTGCGAAATAAATTCCCACATACCACCAGAACCTCCGGCTTCAATATGAAGACTAGCTGGTCCTGTATCTGTAATATCTAAATTCGCCCCAGGACTATCCGTCCCGATTCCGACGTTGCCATCATTTTTAATAACCATCTTAGTTTCCGGACTGCCTGTGTTATCTGTTATGAAATAAAAGTCACCTATGTTTGTAGTTCCATTATAAACATAAGCTATTCTCCCGTCTGCATTATTAGCTCTAAAATCTAAATTAGCATAAACATCTGCAGCATCATATATATTTTCTATCAAGAAACCATCTCCAGCTGCACCTCCGCTCAACCCTCTACCAGTAGCAGGAGAGGTATCACTATCGCTAAACTCTAATGTTAGAGTTTTTGGGGGGGTCGCCGTCCCAATCCCGACCCTATCATTAGTTGAATCAATATGCAAAGTAGTTGAATCAAAAGTATAATTCCCTGTTGCAGTGTCACCTGTGTTTAACAAATAAATATCATCAATAACATCTGTTCCTAAGCAGCTTGAACCCGAAGTACAAACAAAATCTGTTGCATTTACTGTTCCTGTTACTGTTAATTCATCGTCTGGCGTCGTCGTCCCGATGCCGACTTTACCACCACTTGGATTTATTAACAAATCTCTGACAATAGAAGCATCCCATACATCTATCCAAGCATAATCATTAGTCTTTGTTCCAAAATAAATTGCAGTATCATCTCCTGTATTACCTATTCTCACAGTTTCGTTATTTCCACTAGACCAAGTAGCACTAGCATCCTCAACGTGTAATTTCGCCGCAGGACTCGTTTCTCCGATGCCGACATTTTGTAACCTATCTATTGTCATACTTATATTAGCAATTCCATAAGTAAAAAAATTCAAAGCATAGTCTGTCGGATTTCCAATATATGCCTCTCCTGTTCCTTTATCTGCCTTTAATCTTAAACGATAAACATCATTATCTGCCCCCATATATAAATCAGCATCTTTAGTTGAATCGCCAGAAGGAGCTTCTATTTTCATAACAACATTACCACTTGCATTTCTAACTACTAAGTTAGCATTTGGACTTGTTTCTCCGATACCGACTTCACCTGCTGAATCTATTGTCATTTTAGGGTCTGTATTTATTGTAAAACTTATTCCATCATAAGCAGATATTTCTATTCCATCTGGTGCTGACCCACTATGGTCTTTTAAAAGAATTGCTGGTTGTGCATTTGTGTAATAATCTTCTCTAAGGAAAATTCCACTTCCTTCTCCACCATTATTATAAGCATCTACTGTTAGGTTTCCTTCAACATGTAGTTTTTTGTCAGGGCTCGCTGTCCCAATACCGACGTTTCCGTCAGTTCCCTCAATAAACAAATACCCGTTTGATGTATTCAAATGAATATCTCTATTGATTTTTGCATTTACTAAGAAGTCGCTACCACTATAATAATATCCTCCAAGCTCGGTTCCACCTTCATAGAATCTCAAACCACCTGCCTGATTAGTGCCTGGTGTTAATCTGATATAAGGATTTGCAGCTTCAATATCAAGCAAGTCATCAGGACTTATTACATTTATGCCGACGTTGCCTGTGTCTCTCTCAACTCTCATCGCTTCAAGGGTGCCACCTGCATTATCGTCTACATGAAATGTAATACCATTTGCATAATCTAACTGAATTTGTTGGTCTCTCGCAGGACTTCCAACACTTGTTAATTCCCAAATTGCAATATTAGTACCTGCATCATAACTAAGCATAGTATCTTCACCAGTAGCAGAAGAACTTGTAGATCGTATTTTTCCTATTACGTCAAGTACTTCTGCAGGAGTCGTTGTGTTGATACCGACCCTATTATTTGTATTATCAATAGTCATTGTTTCAGTATCATCTTTATCTCTAAAATGGACATCTCCTTCTACAGAATTTGGCTCAATATAGAAATCATCTGCAGACATACCAGCCCACCAATAACCAGTAGTATCTGTATCATTAAATTCTATTATTGGCTCTCCTCCTTCAATATCTAAATCATCACCAGGTGCTGCTGTTCCGATGCCGACGTTGCCTGTGGAAACATCAACAAATAAATTACTGGTATTTACAATAAAATCCCCTTCATCAATATCTACCATTCCATCCCCTACAATAATTCTTGCTCCATTACCCTCTGATAAATCTCCTGTAACT